>DAOUGK010000592.1:0-24833 GCA_034429055.1 Anaerolineae bacterium
GATGCTGCGCTTGTTGCGCCGCGCAGCCAGGATCGCGCCTTCGTTGACCAGGTTCTCCAGGTCCGCACCGACGAAGCCCGGCGTCCCGCGCGCAATCGTCTCCAGGTCCACCCCCGGCTCCAGCGGCTTGCCCCGTACGTGCACCTTCAGGATCGCCGCGCGACCCTTCATGTCGGGCCGGTCCATCACCACCTGCCGGTCGAACCGCCCCGGCCGCAGCAGCGCCGGGTCCAGGATGTCCGGCCGGTTCGTCGCCGCGACGAGGATGATATTGGTATCGGTGTCAAAGCCGTTCATCTCGACCAGGATCTGGTTGAGCGTCTGCTCGCGCTCGTCGTGCGAGCCGCCCAGCCCGGCCCCGCGCTGGCGGCCGACCGCATCGATCTCGTCGATGAAGATGATGCAGGGCGAGTTGCGCTTGGCCTGCTCGAACAGGTCGCGCACGCGGCTGGCGCCGACGCCGACGAACATCTCGACGAACTCCGAGCCGGAGACGGAGAAGAACGGCACGCCGGCCTCGCCGGAGATGGCCTTAGCCATCAGCGTCTTGCCGGTGCCGGGCGGGCCGACGAGCAGGACGCCCTTGGGAATGCGCGCGCCGAGGGAAGCGAACTTCTGCGGCTCCTTGAGGAACTCGACGACCTCCTGCAGCTCCTGCTTGGATTCGTCCGCTCCGGCAACGTCTGCGAAGGTCACGGTGGGCTTGTCGCCGGTGAACACGCGCGCCCGGCTCTTGCCGAATGAGAAGGCCTGGTTGCCTGCGCCCTGCGCCTGGCGCATCAGGAAGATGAAGAACCCGGCCAGCAGCAGGATCGGCAGTACGGAGATCAGCAGCGGCGCAAGCCCCAGCCAGACGCTCGGCGCCTTGACAATGATCTGGATGGCGCCAGCCCCCGTGCCGAAGGACTCTTCGGGCACACCCAGGTTGCGCAGCGTCTCTACGACACTGCCGTCAGCTTCCTTGCGCGACTCGACCTGGCGGCCGTCTTTGAGGTCCACAGTCAGGTCTTGCCCGACAACCGTGATGGTCTTGACCTCGCCGTCGCGCGCAAGCTGCGCGACCCGGCCAATGTCTACGGTAGGCAGGTTGTCATTATTGCGCATGAGCGTGGTCACGAGGAACACGCCCAGAATCAACAGAAGAACGATATACAGCGCGTTGTTGCGCAGTGAACGCATGTTGTTCATGCCAGAGTACCTTTCAAACGTGCTAACCCTATCAGTATAACACAGGCGCGGATGTGTGCCAAAGCATTTTACAGATTATCGCGCGGATGCGGCTTGAATTCCGTAGTAGGTCTTCCGGTGGAAAGGGGGCGCATAAGGCCGTGCATCTCGGGAGAGCGACCGGGCAGCAGATGGCCGTGATATTTGGCCGGTGGCTTCCACAGTGCTATAGTAACCAGGTATGTCCTGAATTCCTGCCTCTCTTGAGGCCCATAGCACAGAAGGTTACAGTGGAAGCGATACTGGCGAATTTCCTGAAAAGCATCGCAGTGGGAGCCGGCGCGATTGCGCCGGGTCTCTCCGGAGGCACGCTCGCGATTATTCTCGGCCTCTACGAAAAGATCATTGCGGCGATCAGCAACCTGACGCGTAAGCCGGTTGACTCGATCCGGTTTCTCATACCGGTCGGCGCGGGCGGCTTGATAGGAGTCGTGGCTTTTAGCACCGTGCAGGTCATCCTGCTAGAGCGTTATCTGATGCAGACCATGCTCTGTTTCATGGGCCTGATTATCGGCTCGCTGCCCTTCCTCTTCCGGGAGGCTAATCAGCAGGACCCGATCACCCGAGAGAACGCGGTGAGCCGCGTCATCCCATTCATCCTCGCGCTCGCCGCCGGCCTGGCGCTGGCGATTCTCGACACACGCGAGATCAGCGTGGAATCGGTAGCCGTGGTGATGAGCGTCACCACTGTTCTGCGCCTGCTGCTCGTCGGTGTCCTGATTGCCGCATCGCTCATCATCCCCGGTGTGAGCGGTACGGTGTTGCTCGTGCTAATCGGGCAGTACGGGCTCGTGCTGCACGCTGTGTCGGACCTGCGCAACATCCTGAAGCTGCCGATGGCCTCGCCGGAGATGATCCAGGGCATCTTCGATAACATCCTGGTGCTGATCCCACTGGCCCTCGGCGCACTCGGCGGCGCGTTCCTGTTCTCGCGCCTCATGCACATCTTGTTCCACCGCTGGCATGGACCGACCTACGCTACGATCCTCGGCTTTGTCGTGGGTTCGCTCGCCGCGCTGTATCCGCAGGGGGCGGGCTTCGGCGCCAACCGAACGACTTTCGTCAGCATCGCACTGTTGATCGTGGGCATCATCGTCGCCTATCTGTTCAGCCGTCTCTCCGACACCGCCCCTGCGCCGGTGGGGAGTGTCAAATAGAACGCTGATGACGCTGATGGAACTGATGAACGCTGATTTTTCCTTTTGACTGGGTTTCGCCGGGGCACTGGCTCCGACCGTGCTCCAACGGTTTGGGCCGAATCAAGAAAAGAAACATCAGCGTCAATCATGAGCATCAGCGTCATCAGCGTTCTATTCTTTCCTGGCAATCACGACTAAGTCCCCCGAGGACGACGGATCGAAGGGCGCGGGGGAGGCAGTCATGCCAGCGTAGCTGCGCACCTGCCCGAACCCCACCTCCGCCAGGGCAGCCAGCAGGTCGGCCTGGAACAGGGGACGCTGGGGCGTGGTATGCACCTGCACCTGCCATCCTGCTGCGGCCTTCCTGAACAGCGCGATGTGGAACGCAATCTGCCCCGCAGGTACGTCATAGTCCGCAAAGCGCCAGACCAGCACTTCCTGTCCGTCGAGCGTGCCGCCTTGCGCCGCGAACCAGCGCGGCTGCCGCTGCCAGCGCAGGTCGTAGTTGAGGTTCTGGGTCACGAACACGCCGCCCGGCTTCAGGACCGCAGCGACTGCACAGAGCGCCGCGGCCAGGTCGGCCTGGGTCAGCAGGTGGGGCAGCGAGTTGCCGAGGCAGAGCACCGTGTCGAACGTGCCGAGGCCGGGCACGCCGGCAAGGTCGGTCAGCCCTGCGATGGCGAACGGCACGTTCAGTCCCGCAGCCTGCGCCTTCTCCCGGGCCATCTGCACCATGACCGGGCTCGCGTCCGCGCCTACCGCCTCGTAGCCCCAGCTTGCCAGCGCCAGCGCATGCCCGCCGCTGCCACACGCCGCATCGAGCACGCGCGCGGCCTGCACTTCCTCCAGCGCTGCGCGGAGGAACGGCCCTTCCGCGGCCAGCCGGGCCTCCCAGTCGGTCATCACATCAAACATCGGCGCCAGCGCGTCGTAGAAATCCTCGGTGGTTCCCATGGTCACTCCGTTGACAAGGTAACTGGAAACAGAACGCTGATGACGCTGATGATCATGATCTACGCTGATCTTCTACTCTTGCAAAAGTAGAAAATCAGCGTGAATCAGTCCAGTCAGCGTCATCAGCGTTTTATTAGCGTTCGTTGCAGGCTGGCAGCCAGAAGCGGAAAGTCGTGCCCTTGTCCAGCTCCGACTCGACCGTGATCTGCCCGCCGGCGCGCTCGACGATCTCCTTGACGATGGACAGGCCCAGCCCGGTGCCCAGCCGCGAGACGGCTTTCGCGTTGTCGGCCCTGAAGAACTCGGAGAAGAGGCGCGCCATTGCCTCCGGCGGAATGCCGATGCCCGTGTCAGCCACGGAGAGGTCCAGCCGACCGGCATTCCTCTGCACCGTGACGTTCACGCGGCCGCCGTCCCGGTTATACTTGATGGCATTGCTGATGAGGTTGTTCCAGAGGCTCTTGATTTGGTCCGGATTCGCCAGGACGGGCGGCAGATCCGGCGCAATGGAGGCGTGTACCGTGATCTGACGCTCCCGTGCTGCGGCCGCGTGCAGGTCGAGCTGTTCGCGCAGCAGTTGCTCGACCTGCACCGGCTTGGTAAGACCGCGCGCGTCCGCAGAGCCGATGCGACCCAACTCCAGGAGGTCCGCGATGAGCGCCAGTTGCTCCATCGCGCGCTTTTCGGCCTTTTCCAGCGTCTCGCGCACCTTCGCCTGCGGCACGTAGCCATCGAGGATGAGCTTCAGGTAGCTCTGAATCGCAGCGACCGGCGCACGCAGCTCGTGGGTGACGACCAGTGTGAACTGGGCTCGCACGTCCTCCAGTTCGCGCAGCTTTGCGTTGGCAACCGCCAGCTCCGCGTTGAGCTTCTCCAGCTCCTCACGGCGCGCTTTGCATTCCGCATTGGCTGCCCGAAGCTGCTCGTTCAATTCACTCATGTGAGCGGTGCGCGTCTCCAGGCGGTGCAGCGCATCCTTGAGCTTGGAACTGAGCTCTTCCAATTCTTCGCGGCGACGCTTGCACTCGGCATTGGCGGCGCGCAGTTGCTCGTTCAGTTCACTCATGTGGGCCGAGCGCACCTGCTGGCGGTCGTACGCGGCCTGTAATTCCGCATAGGCCGCGTCGAGATGCGCACGCTGGTGCGTAAATCCCTCGTTTGCCGCACGTAACCGCTCGTTGAGCTGGCGCATCGCGGCCGCCTGGGTCTCCACCTCCCGGTTGCGTTCGGCCAGGGCCTGGGCGCGGCGATCTAGTGCCGCGACCAGGAAGGTCGTGGCGGCTGCGGCCAGCAGCACGGTCACGGTGAGCGCCAGCCACTGGGCGGTCAGCAGCAAGCTGTTCTGATGTAGCGGCTCCGCATGGAAACCCACGAGCGGCAGATGCGGCAGAAGCCCGGCCTGCTCCGTAGCCAGCAGGCCGCCGTAGAGCACGCTTGCTACGACAGCATAGCCAAGCGTGGCCCTTTCGGTCAGGTAGGCTCCGGCGAGGATGACGGGAAAGACGAAAAGGGGATAGAAGGGGTTCTCGATGCCGCCCAGGAAGTGACAGAGCAGGATCAGCCCCAGCAGGTCCGAACTGACCAGCAGATGAATCAGCCGGCGATGCGCGCCGTGCGTCAGCGGCGCCCCAGGCCGGCTCAACCAGAGGAGCAGGAGCACGTGGAAGATGGCCAGCACCGCCAGCACAGCCGTCAGCGGCCGGGGAGGTAGGCCAGAGATGGAGCGCGCCGCCACGAGTATCAACAGCGCCGCGGCGGCCGTCGCGCCCAGATGCAGGCCCACCAGCAGGCGCAGCCGATGCAGGGTCTGCATGGAAACCGGCACGGCCTCGGAGTCGGTCGGGCCAATCATCGTTCTATCCTATGGCCGCATCTCACGGCACATCGAAGTGGCGGCACAGCGCAGCATATGCGTCCGGCAGCCGGGCCAGATCGATGATGCAGTTCACGGTCGAGATTGAGGTGCTGATGGCCAGGATATTGATGTGCTGCTCGGCCAGCGCGCGGAACATGCGGCCGGCGATGCCGGGCCGCTCACGGAAGTCCGGGCCAAACACGGCGATAGAAGCGACCTCCGCCTGGGCAGTCACCGCGGCAGGTTGCAACTCCGGCCGCAGTTTCTCAATGGCATCCAGGCTCGCCGGCAGATCTGCCCGGTCCACGCAGAGTACCATCTGATCGTGGCTTTCGTGGTCGATGACCTGCACAACGAACTGCACGTTCAGATTGCGCTGGCCCAACGCATCCAGGATAGCAGCCGCAATCCCTGGGCGATCCTTCACCGCCAGGATGCTGACGCTGGCAAGCTGGCTGTTCTGGATGACGCCACCAACCTTGATCTTTTCGGGCAGATTCCTCTCGGGCATACAGTCCCTCCGCATGCTTCGTCTATTTTCCATCCAGAAGGCGATTGACTTGCCGCAGCAGCTCGGACGGCGCAATCGGCTTGGTCAGGAATGCGTCGATGTGGATGCTCTCGTCCGTGGGAAAGAGCGCCAGGTAGTCGGTGTTGGCAATGGATGTGACCATGACGATCGGCACATGCATGAGTTCAGGGTCTTCGGCCATACGCTGGCTCATGCTCAATCCATCCAAAATGCTGGACATGATGACATCCAGCACGACCAGGTCGGGCTGCTCGCGGCCCAACACGCGCATGCCCTGGTCGCTGTTGCCTGCGCTGACCACCTGATAGCCTGCGGTCTCTAGCACGGTTCGGGTGTACTCGACGAAGTCCGGATCATCATCGACGATCAGGATTTTGGCCTTGGACATACGCTCTTGCTCCCCATATCTCGCTGGGGCCGGTCTCCGACCGTGCCCCTGGCACGGTCGGAGGCCGGCCAGAGCAACGCTACGCGCCCACGCGCGCGTCGAACTCGCGACGGAACAGCTTGATCCCCGAGGTGACCGGCTCGCACATCCCCGTGCCCATCGGACAGAAGGTGAGGCCGCTGATGCTATGCGACAGGTGTTCCAGCCGATCCAGGTCCGCGGGCGTGCCCCTGCCAGAGTTGACGACTTCGAGCGCCTCCAGCAGGCGCATCCCCCCGATCCGGCAGGGGACGCAGCCGCCGCACGACTCGTGAACGAAGAAGCTGGTGATGCGCCGCGTGACCTCCACCATGTCGGTCGTCTCGTCCATCACCATGATCGCGCCCGTGCCCAACGCGGAGCCGGCGGCGGCCAGCGTCTCGAAGGCCATCGGTACGTCGAGCTTGTCGGGGGTCAGGATAGGCGTGGAGGCGCCGCCGGGGATGACGGCCTTGATCTGGCGGCCCATGCGCACTCCGCCTGCATGCTCGTTGATAATCTCGCACAGGGGCGTGCCCAACGGCAACTCATAGTTGCCCGGCCGGTTGACATGGCCGCTGACGCAGAAGACCTTGGGGCCCTTGCTCTGCTCGGTGCCGATGCTGGCATACCAGGCTGCGCCGCGGCTGACGATGTGCCGGATGTTCGCCAGGGTCTCGACGTTCTGGACGAGTGTCGGCTGACCCCACAGGCCGACCTGCGCGGGATAGGGCGGTTTCAGGCGCGGCTCGCCCCGCTTGCCCTCCAACGACTCAATCATGGCGGTCTCTTCGCCGCAGATGTACGCGCCCGCGCCGCGGTGTACCGATACATCCAGGTCAAAGTCGCTGCCGAGGATATTCTTGCCCAGGAACCCATACTGGTACGCATCCGCGATCGCCTTGATCCAGCGCTTGACGCCAAGAAAGAACTCCCCGCGAATATAGACGAAGGCCCGGTGCGCGCCGATGGCATAGGCCGCAATGATGACGCCTTCGAGGATGGAATGCGGGTCGCGCTCGACGATCAGGCGATCCTTGAACGTGCCCGGCTCGCCCTCGTCGGTATTGACGGCCAGGTACTTGACCGGCGCATCCTGCGGCATGAAGCCCCACTTGGTGCCGGTCGGGAAGCCCGCACCCCCGCGACCGCGCAGACCGGAGGCCTTGACCTCCGCGATCAGCGCGGCGGGGGACATCCCCAGCGCCTTGCGCAGCGCTTCATAGCCGCCATGATCCATGTATGTCGTGATGCGCTCAGAGTTCGGACGGTTGACGTTCGCCAGGAGGACCGGTTGCCAGGAGGTCATCTTACACCTCCCCCATGAGACGTTCGAGAATCGCGTCGATGGTCGCAGGGGTCAGATTCTCGTAAAGCTGGTCGTTGATGCGCATGGCAGGTGCGGTGCCGCATGAGGCGAGGCACTGAACCTTTTCGAGCGAAAAGCGGCCATCTGCGGAGGTCTCGCCCGGCTGGACGCCGATCTTGGCGCTGATGTAGTCTGCGACCTTGTCCGCCCCGTCACAGAGATAACAGGAGAGACCGTCGCACACCTGGATCAGGTAATGCCCGGTGGGTTGCGTGCGGAAGAGGGTGTAGAAGCTGGCGATGCTGTAGACCTGGCCCGCGTTGAGGCCAAGGCGCTTGGCGACGCGCTCGATGGCTTCGGATGTCAGGTTCCCCTCGCGCTCCTGGGCGATGTAGAGTGCAGAGAGGAGCATGGCCTGTTTGGCCGGGTCCACAAGGCTGGCGCCCAATGGATGCGTGTCTGTGCCGTTCATGTTTGCTCCCTGGTGTCAGGAGATGGGGTGGCTCCGGCAGCGGGCAGCCGGGTTGGCGCTGCGGCCAGTAATCCGGCGACTTCCGCAACGAGCTCGTCGGGACTCACAGGTTTGCTTAGAAAGCGATCCACCAGCGCGCGCTGGTCCGCCGGCAAAAAGCGGTCTTCGTCGTCGCTGAGGACCGCGGAAATCATCATCAGGGGGATATCGGCCAGTTGTGGGTCATCGCGCACGGCGCGCAAGGTGCTGACGCCGGCGAGCTCATAGGACATCATGGCATCCAGCAGCACGAGGTCGGGCTGCGCGTTCCGCATGAGCTGCAAGCCATCAGGGGCGTTAGCAGCCTCGCAAACCTCGTAGCCGTGGCTCTCCAGCACGATGCGGACGAACTCGCGAAAGTCCGGATCGTCATCTACGATGAGAATCCTGGTCGGCGGTGACACGGTGGTCTGCTCCTGGAAGTAGAGCCATTCTCCGGAAGGTATTACGCTCCCAGCAACTCGGCAATCTTATCGAGCAGGGCGCGCGGCTCGACCGGCTTAGACAGCCACGCATCCATATGCGGCTGTTCTTCCATCGGGAACACATGCGCGTAGGGCGTGTCCGCAATGGATGAAACCATGATGACGGGCATATAGCGGGCGTCGGGGTCCTGCGAGAGCATCTCGCTGACGTGCAGGCCGTCGAGCACTGTCGACATCATGATATCGAGGATCATCAGATCCGGCTTGTGGGCCTTGACTTGGGCCAGACCCTGGTTGCCATTGGCTGCGCTGATAACTTCGTAGTCGTTGGCCTCCAGGATAGTGCGCATAATTTCGACGAAATCGGGGTCGTCATCCACAACGAGGATTCTGGCAGATGGCATGAGCAAACGTCTCCTTGCTGCGATGGGAGAAGTGGCACCCCGCCGTTGGGGTTTGGTACCACAGTAGTCTAGCACAGGATGGTGCACAGAACAAGTACACGGGAGCACAAAGATCGACCGACTTCCACCTGCGCCGAATTTCTCTTATATTCATGCGACAAAAGTCCCTGACTGGCAGCGCAGACCCACCTATCATGAAGCCAACGCGATAACAACAGGAGGGTGCCATGAAAGCGACCGAAGTTCTGATGGAAGAACATCGCGTCATCGAGCGCGTGTTGACGAGCCTGGAGAAGGCGGCGAGCAATCTGAGCGAGGGCCGGGCGGTGCGGCCAGGCTTCTTCACCGATGCGGCGGACTTCATCAAGGGGTTTGCGGACGGCTGCCATCACGTGAAAGAGGAGAATGTGCTGTTTGAGGCCATCGTGCAGGCCGGTCTGCCGCGTGAAGTGGGCCCGGTCGCCGTGATGCTGACCGAACATGAACAGGGCCGCGCCTACACGCGGGGCATGCGCGCGGCCGCAGAGCGGCTGGCCGGCGGCGACTTCCTCGCGCGCGGGGAGCTGGTGCGCAATGCGCTGGGCTACGTGAGCCTGCTCCGCCAGCACATCCAGAAGGAAGACGGCGTGCTTTTCCCCATGGCCGACCAGATGATTCCGGCTGCGCAGCACGATGCGGTGTGGGATGGCTTCGAGCACGTCGAGCACGAGGAAACCGGCGAGGGCGTCCACGAAAAGTACCTGGCGCTGGCAGAGTCGCTCGAACGCGAGGTCGCCTGACAACGGTTCGTGCCGCAAGCCGGCTGGCACCTTTGCCGCAACATGGTGGCAGGGGGCGAAATCGGAGCGGGAGCTTGCAGCCTCGGCTGCAAGCTCCTCCCCTTGTCACCCGTGCACCTTGTCACCCGTTCTCCCGTTCACCTGTTCTCCTCTTCACCTGCTTCCCCGTTCACCCCGTTACGGCCGCACATGCCCCGTGCCGATGCCGATCCACTTATACGTCGTCAGCTCCGCCAGGCCCATCGGGCCGCGCGCATGGAGCTTCTGCGTGCTGACCGCGACCTCCGCGCCCAGGCCGAACTGCCCGCCGTCAGTGAAGCGGGTGCTGGCGTTGACGTAGACCGCGGCCGAGTTGACCTCGTCCACGAAGCGATTGGCATTCGTCCAGTCGTTCGTCAGGATGCTGTCCGAGTGCTCGGTGCTGTGCGCGTGGATGTGCGCGATGGCCTCGTCCAGCCCGTCCACGACCTTGACGCCCAGGACGAGGCTGAGCCACTCGATGTCGAAGTCGTCCTTCCCTGCGGGCACGACCTGTGCACCGCGACTGTCACCCTGAAGGATCTCCAGCGCGTCGCCTGCAGCGCGTAACTCCACGCGGCTCTGTGCGAGCCGCGCGGCCATCTCCGGCAGGAAGTCGCGGGCCACCGCGCGGTGCACGAGCACGGTGTCGAGCGCGTTGCACACGCTGGGCCGCTGCACCTTGGCATTCTCCACGATATCCACCGCGCGGGCGAGGTCGGCCGTCTCGTCGACGAAGATGTGGCAGATGCCGATGCCGCCGGTGATGACCGGGATGGTGCTCTGCTCCCGGCACAGCCGGTGCAGGCTCGCGCCGCCGCGCGGCACGAGCATGTCCACGTACCGGTCCAGCCGCAGCAGCTCCGTCACATAGCTCCGGTCCGGGTCCGCGATGTACTGCACCGCGGCGCGGGGCAGCCCGCAGCGGTCGAGCGCGGCCTGGATGATCTCGACGAGCGCCAGGTTGCTGCGCAGCGTCTCACTGCCCCCGCGCAGGATGGTCGCGTTGCCGGTCTTGAGGCACAGCGTCGCCACGTCGATGGTGACGTTGGGGCGCGCCTCGTAGATGACGCCGATCACGCCGATGGGGATACGGCGCTTGCTCAGCCGCATCCCGTTGGGCAGCACGCGGCTCTCCAGTTCCTCCCCGACCGGGTCGGGCAGTTCTGCGACGTGCCGCACGTCCGCGGCCAGGCCCGCAACGCGCTTCGGATTGAGCAGCAGCCGGTCGAGCAGCGCGTCGCTCAGGCCCCGCTCGCGGCCGGCGGCCACGTCCGCAGCATTCTGGCTGAGGATGGCCTCCGTCTGTGCCTCCAGCTCATCGGCGATTGCCAGGAGCGCGGCATTCTTGGCGGCCGCCGGCAGGACGGCGAGCCGGCGGCTGGCCGCGCGCGCCAGTTGCCCCATTTCGTTAAGATCGGTCATGTGCTTCCTCACTGCTTACAGCAAGATCAGGTCGTTGCGGTGGACGGCCACCGACCCCGCCGTGTAACCGAGACGCTCCGCAATCTGGTCCGAGCGGCAGCCCGCGATGCGGCGGAGGTCGGCTGCGCTGTAGCGCGCGATGCCGCGGGCGACGGGCTTGTCGCCCGGACCGACGATGAGCACCGTGTCTCCGCGGCTGAACTCCCCGCTGATGCCGACCACGCCCGCGGGCAGCAGGCTGCCCCCCTTATGACGCAGCGCGCGCACCGCGCCCGCGTCCACCACGACGCGGCCATCAGCCTTCGGCCCGCCGAGAATCCAGCGCTTGCGGCTTTCCAACGGCGTCTCCAGGCTGGGGAAGCGTGTGCCGACGGCGTCGTCCGCGGCTGCGTGCAGGATGACATCGGGCGCGCGGCCTGCCGCAATGACCACATCCACACCCGCGCGACGCGCGATGTCCGCGGCCTGCAGCTTGGTCATCATGCCGCCCGTGCCCAGTCCGTTGATGCTGCCGCCCGCCAGCGCGGCCAGGTCGTCGTCGATCTCCGTGACCTCGGGGATGAGCTCCGCCTCGGGATGCATGTGCGGATCGGCCGTGTATAGCCCTTCCAGGTCGGTCAGGATCAGCAGCAGATCGGCCTCGGCCAGCAGCGCGACGAGCGCCGACAGGTTGTCGTTGTCGCCCACCTTGATTTCCGCAGTCGCAACCGCATCGTTCTCGTTGATAACCGGCACGATGCGGTGTTCGAGCAAGGCATGCAGCGCGTCGCGCGCGTTGAGGAACCGCCCCCGGTCGCGCACATCCGCGCGGGTCAGCAGGAGTTGGCCGACATGGATGTCGTAGATCTCGAAGAGGCCCTCCCAGATCAACATCAGCCGGCTCTGGCCGACCGCAGCGAGCATCTGCTTGGTCGCGACGGTCGCGGGCAGGTCGGGGTGTCCCAGGCGCTCGCGGCCCGCGGCGATTGCGCCGGAGGTGACGATGATGACATCGCACCCACGCGCGTGAAGCAACGCGGCCTGGCGGACCAGCTCCACCATATGCGCGCGGTTGAGGCGCCGCGTACCGCCGGTGAGCACGCTCGTGCCGAGCTTGATGACAATCCGTTTGTGCATGAGGCAGTTCTTTGTGATGGGTCAAGACGCAACAGCGCGGAGGGCGTTCGGCGGCGAACGCGATTCAGGAGGCCGTAGTATACTCCGGACGGAGGGACGGGTCAACCGCGCGCAGCTCGAGACAGGAATCCCAAATGTGCGCGAGGATGCCTCGCAATCTACATTTGGAATTCCTGACGCTCAGAACCTCGCTTGACGCCCACATCACTTTCGTGGTATAAACCTTCAAAACCACAACATTCCTGCGGTTTCTGCTCGCCTAGGTCCGGCCTTTCCCTTTGCTGTCATGGTCTCACGATTATAGGAAAGGAGGTGATGTCACAGGCGGACGGCCACGCCTCCCAGCCAGGCGCCCTCATATGGGCAAGCCTCCGTTCGAACACACTCTGGCCTGTATTATGTTTGCGCGTTGGTTCCCCGTTCTTTCTGCCACCCACGAAAGGAGACATGACCATGTCTTTCTCCAGGACCATGAGCCGCCGGCGCTTTTTGAGCGCCGCCTCATTCACCACTGCGGCAGCGACCCTTGCTGCCTGCGCCCCGCCCGCAGCCGCGCCCGCCGCGCCGGCCGCTGAACAACCCGCGGCCGAAGCACCGGCAGCCGCACCTGCCGCCGCAGAGCCCATCACCCTCGACGTCTGGACCGGCTGGACCGAGGACGCCGCCACCCAGATCGAGAAGATTCTCGACGCCTACAACAAATCACAGACGCGCGTGGTCGCCAGGCATGTCGTGGTCCCCGAGGCCATGACCCAGAAGCTGCTGGCCGGCATTGCCGCGGGCACCCCGCCCGGCACCGCTGTGGTCTTCGGCGCCAGCGTCGCCTACCAGTTAGCGGCGCAGAACGCGCTGCTGGCTCTGGACGAGATCGGCGACCCGCAGCAGGTGGAGACCCTCAAGAGTTGGATGGCCCCGCCCATCTGGGAACTGGGCGTCTACGAGGGCAAGTTCTACTACGCCAGCATGTGGAACCAGTGCTACGGCATGTTTGTCAACACCAAGATGTGCGAGGAACGCGGCGTCGATCCCAACAAGCCGGCACAGAGCCTCGAAGAACTGGTCGAGGTCTGGGAGAAGCTGACCACCTATGACGCCAGCGGCAACATCGACGTCCTCGGCGGTGACTTCACCTGGGGTGCGGTCGTCATGGGGCGCTTCCTGGGCCAGTATGTGGAGTCTGATGGCAAGACGATTACGGCCAATCACCCGAACAACCTCAAGGCGCTGAAGTGGGTCACCGACTACTGGGCCAGGATGGGCCCGCAGAAGCTGCAGGACTTCTACGCCTCCCTGCAGGGCCGCGGCGAACGCTCCGCCGGCCAGGACCCCTTCCTTTCCAGCCTGCGCGCGACTCTCGTCACCGGCCCGTGGCAGTTCAACACGCTGCGGAACTACAAGCCGGAAGGTTTCGAGTTCACCGTCTGGCCCTTCCCCGGCCCAGCCGGCCAAACCGAGAAGGGCATGTATACCTACGGTGACGGCTGGATCATCACCAAGGGCTCGCCCGATCCGCAGGCTGCCTGGGAGATCATCAGCTCCCTGACCGGCGCGACCGGCGATCGCGATGTCTACACCAGCCTCTTCACGACATGGCTGTGCGTGAACGGCCCGGTCTCGGCCGGCATGATCGATCATCAGAGCTTCAAAGAGCAGGTGATCGGCGCATGCCCCGGCTACGAGGAAGTCTTCCTACCCGACCTGTACCAGTCCGACTACTACCTCTACCCGCCCAAGATTCCGACCAGCGACTCATACGGGTCCATCATGGGCAGCGAGTGGGAGAAGGCGCGGCTGGGGCAGAAGAGCCCGGAGGAAGCGCTTGACTTCGTGCAGGAGCAGGCGCAGAAGGAACTCGACGACTGGCTTTCGAAGTCCGGTTGATGTGTGTATGAGCGTATAGGGCAGCCGACTGGCCGCGGCCGGCCGGCTGCCCTGTGCGCCATCAGTGAGGAGGTCCCGGCTGATGTCTACCCCATCGGCTTATGTGGCGCCCGCGTCCGAAGGTTCATTCCGGCACCAGCACTCTGCGCGCTACCGCGCCACAACCTTGCTTTCCAATCTGGCGAAATACGGCGCCCTGGTGCTGCTCTCCTGCTTCTTTATCCTGCCCTGGGTCTGGATGATCTCGACCTCCCTGAAGAACCCCGATGAGCTGGCAATCTGGCCGCCCATCTGGATCCCCGACCCGGTCCGCTGGGATAACTACATCTCCGCCTTCAGGCAGGCGCTGTTCTCGCAGTACGTGATCAATACCCTGATCGTTGCCCTGCCCTCGGTCGCGGGTGCGGTGCTTTCAAACACGCTGGTGGCGTATGGCTTTGCGCGGGTGCGCTGGCCGGGCCGCGATGCGGTGTTCGCCATCGTCCTTGCGACCATGATCCTGCCGGGCTTCGTCACTTTCATCCCGCTCTACATCATCTTTACCCGCATCGGCTGGGTCAACACCTACATGCCGCTGGTGGTCCCGGCATGGCTGGGCAATGCCTTTTTCATCTTCCTGTTGCGCCAGTTCTTCATGGGCCTGCCGCAGGAACTCTCGGACGCCGCGCGCGTGGACGGCGCATCCGACATCGGCATCTTCTGGCGCATCATCCTGCCGCTGGCAAAGCCCGCGATTGCGGTGGTTGCGCTCTTCCAGTTCATCGGCAGTTGGAACGACTATTTCGGCCCGCTGATTTATCTCAGCGACAAGGCCCGGTATACCATCTCCATCGGCATCGCCAACATGCAGAGCACCTACGGCTTCATGAACTTTGCCTGGATCATGGCCGCGACCGTGATGAGCGTGCTGCCGATCGTCATCCTGTTCTTCTTCGCCCAGCGCACCTTCATCGAGGGCATCGCGCTGACCGGGCTGAAGGGTTAGGAGGCCGGCATGACCGTCATCCAACGCGCCCGCAACCTCAGCCGCGAAGAGCGCCGCTCCCTGCGCATCGGCCTGCTCTTCATCTCGCCGTGGGTCATCGGGTTCCTGGCCTTCCGGCTCATCCCGTTCCTGATGTCGTTCTATTACAGCTTCACCTTCTACCCCGTCCTGGAGACGCCGAAGTGGATCGGTCTGGACAACTTCATCCAGTTGTTCGACGATCCCCGCTTCCTGACCTCGCTCTACAACACCGCCTATTATGCCTTCTTCGCAGTCCCGCTGGGCGCGCTCGCGGGCATCTCGCTGGCGATGCTGCTCAACATGAAGGTGCGGGGGATGTCCATCTGGCGCACCATCTTCTACCTGCCCAGCATCACGCCGGTCGTCGCCACCTCGCTCGTCTGGCTGTGGATGTTCAACCCGCGCGCCGGGGTCATCAATTTCGTGCTCTCCCTGGTCGGCATCGACGGGCCCGGCTGGCTGGGCAGTCCCGTGTGGAGCAAGCCCGCGCTGATCCTGATGAGCCTGTGGGGGGTGGGCGGCGCAGTGGTCATCTACCTGGCCGCGCTGCAGGACGTCCCGCGCGAGCTGGTCGAGGCCTCGCAGCTCGACGGCGCGAACGTGCCCCAGCAGATCTGGCACGTCACGCTGCCGATGATCTCCCCCGTCATCCTGTTCAACGTGATTACCGGCCTCATCGGCGCGTTCCAGTTCTTCACGGAGGTGCACGTCATGACGGGAGGCAGCGGCTCGCCCGCAGACTCCACCATGATGATGTCCATCTACCTGTGGCAGAGCGCATTCCGCTTCTTCAAGATGGGCTACGCGTCCGCACAGGCGTGGGTGCTGTTTGTCATCATCGTGGTGTTCACCGTGATCATGTTCCGGGTCTCCGGCAAGGTGGTCTACTACGGCGGGAAGTAGAAAGCTATCTATGGGCCAAGGCTCCCCGTACTTTCAGTAGGACGGGTTGGCAACCCGTCCTACAGTCTTCTTGAGGGAGGATGCATGTCAGCAGGCTATTTCCAGACCGAGGCGTATTTCCAGGCGCGGTTCGCGGCCGCGGGCCGGCGGCTCGCATTCAAGGCGGAGAGCATCGAGGCGTGGCAGGTGTGGCGCGCGGAGTTGCAGGGCAAGCTGCGCCAGCTCCTGGGCGTGGACCGGATGATCCCGACCGCGGCCAACCCCCGCATCACCGAGACCGTGCAGCTGGACGGCTACCGCCGCGAGCGGGTCGAGATCGACACAGAGCCCGGCATCACCATGCCCTTCTACATGCTGGTGCCGGACGGCCTGACCGGGCCGGTCCCCGCGATCATCGCGCCCCACGGCCATGACAGCGGCGGGAAGTATGCGCCCGCAGGCCGCCGCGACATCCCCACGATGCAGGAGACCATCGACGAGCACAACTACGACTACGGCGTGCAGGCCGCGCGCCGCGGCTACGTGGCGTTCTGCCCGGACGCGCGCGGGTTCGGCGAGCGCCGGGAGCCGCTCAATGAAGGGCCGGAGAAGGTGCGGATGTCGTCGTGTCGGGTGCTCGCACACATGGCCCTGCCGCTCGGCCTGACCATCGCAGGCATGTGGGCGTGGGACCTCTCCCGCCTGCTGGATTACGTGCAGACCCGGCCCGAGGTGCAGGGGCAGAAGGTCGCGTCCATCGGGCTGTCGGGCGGCGGGTTGCAGACGCTCTATTTCGCCGCGACGGACGAGCGCGTCGATGTTGCGGTCAGCAGCGGCTACTTCTACGGCATTGCGGACTCGCTCCTGCATCTGTCCGACAACTGCGACTGCAACTTCGTGCCCCACCTGTGGGAATACGCGGACATGGGCGACCTGGCCGCACTCATCGCGCCGCGACCCTTCTTCGTGGAGGCGGCCCTGCAGGACGGGCTGAACGGCCCGCGCGGCATCGACAACGTACTCGAACAGCTTGCGATTACCCGCCGCGCGTACGCGCTGCTCGGTGCGGAGGACCGCCTGGGGCTGGATACGTTCCCCGGCGGCCACGTCTGGCACGGTACGGTCGTGTGGGATTGGCTGGAGAGGTGGTTGCGCGCATGACGGGGGACCCCTATCGCCTGCTCCAGCAGCGGCTCGACGAGCTGCCCAACGGCTTCCCGCCCGCGGACGACGGTTCTGATCTGCGCCTGCTCGCTCGGCTGTTCACGCCGGAGGAAGCCGCGCTCACCAGTCATCTGCGGCTGACGCTGGCGACGGCCGCCGAGGTTGCGGCGCGGACGGGCGCGGACCCGAAGGTCATCGGGCCGCAGCTCAAGGGGCTGGCAAGCCGGGGCCTGATCAAAGCCGGCCGCGCGGCGGGCGGGCTGGGCTTCGGCCTGCTGCCCTTCATCGTCGGCTTCTACGAGAACCAGGGGCCGGTCATCGACGCGGAGCTGGCAGGGCTGGTCGAGGCATACTACCGCCGGGCCTTCGGGCGGACGCTGGCCGACGGCCCGCAGTTCCACCGCGTCATCCCGGTCGAGCAGAGCGTCGATGTCAACATGGAGGTGCGGCCCTACGAGTCCGCGGCAGAGATCGTCGCAGCGGGCAAATCGTGGGGCGTGGTCGACTGCATCTGCCGCAAGCAGAAGGCGCTGATCGGGGAGGCGTGCGGGCATCCGCTGGACGTCTGCATGACGCTGAGCGACCGGCCGCACGCCTTCGACAACCTGCCCTTCGTGCGCAGCCAAACGCAGGCGGAATCGCTGGCGACGCTGCGCCGCGCAGCAGAGGCTGGCCTGGTCCACACGGTCAGCAACAGCCAGGAGGGTGTCACCTACATCTGCAACTGCTGTACCTGTGCCTGCGGCATCCTGCGCGGGGTGGCGGAGCTGGGCATGGCGAATGCGGTCGCGCGGTCAGCATTTCTCTGCCGGGTGGACGAGAACTTGTGCGGTGCATGCGGGCTATGCGTCGAGCGCTGCCAGTTTTCGGCCCTGACCGTAGACCTGACCGCGCAGGTGGACGCGTTCCGCTGTGTCGGCTGCGGCGCGTGTACGCTCGTCTGCCCGGAGCACGCGCTGGGCCTCGTGCGCCGGCCCGAGGACGAGATCCTCCCGCCCCCCGTCAGCGGCGCGGCCTGGCTGGCCGAGCGCGCCGCCGCGCGCGGGCTGGACCTGGCGAAGGTGCTATAGACCGTAGTTTACTACAAATCTGGTATTGACTTTCCGGCCTGTCTTGTGCTAGACTGGCATCCAGGTTGAGCGGTCGCGATGACCCTCGATCCTTACCACATCTGTCCGAAAGGAGGCGCACGGCGAAATGGCAAAGAGCAAATCTGCATCCCTGAGCATACGTTCTGCCCGGTGCGCCTTCCCGTGGAGCTGAGCCAGTCGCTCCATTAGCTGCGGTCCGTTAAATACGGCGGCTGCAAGGCGTCATCGAGGCCCTGCAGCCGTTTTGATTTAACGACTGGCTCTATCCCGTACACCTATTGGAGAGAGACTTTGGCTCGTCTATCAACAGAAGAACTTCTGCGCGAAGATTTCGATGTTCTGCGCGATCGCCGCGGCCGCGCGCGTGAGGCGACGCCGCTGCGTGCGTTCCGGGAGGAGCGCTTCAGCGATCATGCCGTGACCGACGAAATCCTGGCGCATGCCGATGACCCGGAAACCGCCGCCGCTGCGTTTAACCCGACCTTCCAATCGTCGCGGTACGAGCGCGTGTGGATCCTGAACTACCTGGGCTCATTCTACGAGAAGCAGCTCATCGCGGATGTGCTGCGCAAGGTCAAGGGCGGCAAGGAGGCGACCGTCTACTGCTGTCAGGCGGGCGCCAACGCACCGGTTGGCGGCCTGATCGCGGCGAAGGTCTACCGGCCGCGGCAGTTCCGCAACCTGCGCAACGACGCGCTCTACCGCCAGGGCCGGGAGATGCTCGGCCCGCGCGGGCAGCCGATCCGCGACCGCCGCGCGCTGCTCGCCATCAAGATGGGCACGCGCAAGGGCAAGGAGATGGAGCACGTCTCCTGGCTGGCGCACGAGTATGCCACGCTCCAGGCGCTCGAACGGATAGGCGTGCGCGTGCCACAGCCCATCGCCTTCGCGAACAACACGATCCTGATGGAATACGCGGGAACGCTGCGCGTGGCCGCGCCCGTGCTGCAGAGCGTGGCGCTGGCGCGGGATGAGGCACGCGAGCTGTTCAGTGCGCTGATTGCCGATGTAGAGCGGATGCTGGCGGCCGGGCATGTCCATGCCGACCTGTCCGCGTTCAATGTGCTGTACCTGGGCGACGGCGACTACCGCATCATCGACTTCCCGCAAGCCGTAGATGCTGCGGTGCATCCGAGCGCACCCGCGCTGTTCGAGCGCGATGTCACGCGGCTCTGCCAGTACTTCGCGCGTTACGGCATCACAGCCGATGGCCCGCGGCTGGCCGCGAAAATCTGGGACCGGGTTGCGCCGGAGCGCGCGCCGATGGAAACAGATGAGGCCGCCGGCGCCATCAACGAATTCGGGAGCGAATGAACGAATAACTGCGGGGAACTACCATTCGGTCATTCGTTCCAGCGCCCAACGCCGCAGCGCCCGGCGCCATTCGTTGACGGCCCAACGGCAAACAAAAACCAGGCTCCGTGAGGGGCCTGGTTTCATATACTATTTAGCGTCGCGCAGGCGTACCTGCGCCGCGCAGCGGATGCTGCGCCGCTGGCCGTGGATCATGTGTCTATCCAGGAACCGGCCAGGCCGGCCCCGAACAGATTTCTAGTACCGGCTGCCGCCGCCGCGCCGATCGCGATCGCGACCGCCGCCGCCGCTGCTCGACCGGCTACCGCCACCGTAACCGCCACGGCTGGAACCGCCGCCCTGCTGGGCGCGGTAGCAGTCGGAGCAGTACACCGGGCGATCGCCACGCGGCTGGAAGGGGACCTCGGTCTCCTTGCCACACTGCGCGCACACGGCCGGGTACATCTGGCGCTCGCCGCCGTAACCGCCGCCGCCGCCGCCATAGCTGCTGCTGGCGCGCTGGGCCTTGCGGACCGCGCGGCAGTCCGGGCAACGGCTCGGGGAGCTGAAGCCCTTGCTCGCGAAGAATTCCTGTTCGCTCGCTGTGAAGGTGAATTCCCGACCGCAATCGCTGCAAGTGAGTGTCTTGTCCTGCATGTTAGCCTCGCTAACTCCTTAGGGTGAAAAAGATAGTCTGAAAATCCGGCGGCGCGAGGACTACAGGAACAATCGACTAGAGGTCGCGGCCTGGTCAGTTATCGAGCGACGGACTTTTCTCAACCTGGACACTATATCACACCTTGTTAAATAGTGCAAGTAGCGAACAACCCCAATTTAACGGGAATGTTTACCCGCAAAGAGCAACCTCCCTGACACCGGCAAGACCAGCCTCAGGCGAGCAACTGATGCTCGATCACATAGCGGATCAGGTCGGCGTTGGACTTGTAGCCCATCTTCTCCAGGATGCGCATGCGGTAGGTGCTGACGGTCTTGACGCTGAGGGCAAGTTCGTCGGCAATCTCCCCCACGGACATCCCGGCTCCCATCTTCAGCAGCACCGTCATCTCCCGGTCGGACAGCGTCTCGTGGGGCAGCTTGTCCAGGCCGCCGCTGAGCCCCAGCGCGAGTTTCTCGGCCAGGCTGGCGCTGACGTAACGACCGCCACTGACCGCCTTGCGGATGGCGTCCACCAGCTCATCGAGCGCGCTGTCTTTGCTCAGGTAGCCCGCCGCGCCCGCTTTCAGCACGCGGATCGCGTATTGGTCCTCCGGGTGAACGCTCAGAATCAGCACGGGCAGCTTCGGCTGGGTCGTGCGCAGCTCCTGCAGGATCTCCAGGCCGCTGCGTTTGGGCATCCCGATGTCCAGCACCAACACATCCCACTTCTCCTTGCGCACCATGCTCAGCACCTGCTCGCCGTCCGTGGCCTCGCCCACGACCATATCGGGCGCCTGCTCCTTAATGACCTGCTGCAACCCCTTGCGCACCAGCGCGTGGTCATCCGCTACCAGGACTCGCACTGCCATCGTCTAGTTTCCTTCCTCCAGGGGCAGCTCCAGCCGCAGCTCTGTCCCCTTCTCATCCTCGGCCCCACCTAGCGGCGTGATATGAATGGTCCCGTTGAACTGCCGCGCCCGCTCGCGCATGCCGAGGACGCCCAGGGACCGTGACCGGCGCAGCGCCTCCGGATCAATGCCCCGGCCATTATCGCGCACCTTCAATATGAAGCGGCCATCCGCGGTCGCCAGGCTGATGTGGACGGCCGTGGCTTCCGCATGGCGCGCCACGTTGGTCAGGGCCTCCTGGGCGATGCGGAAGATTGCGGTCGCCATATCGCGCGAAAGTTGCTCCTCGTCGACCTCGGATTCGAGGGTGCAGCGGATGCCCGTCCGGTTCTCGAATTCCTGCATCTGCCACTCCACGGCTGCGGTCAGCCCGAAGTCATCGAGCAGGCCGGGCCGCAAGTCGGCAGCGATCCGCCGGACCGTGCGAATCGTTTCATCCACCAACGCGGTTACCTCCACCAGCCGCTCGCGCACGTGCGGCGTTTCGCTGAGCGGCCGCGCGCCGCCCTCACTTCCCGCCTCCTGCCCGGCCGCATCGGACAATGCCCGGTCGATGCCGCGCAGCTCCATCTTGACGCCGGTGAGAAGCTGGCCGAGCTGGTCATGGATCTCGCGCGAAATACGAATACGTTCCTGCTCGGCCACTCGCATCAGTTGTTCCGACAGCCGGCGGAGCTCGGCCTGCGAGTCCAACAGGCGATTGTTGCTGATCTGGAGTTGCTCGGTGCGTCGGGCGACGCGAAATTCCAATTCCGCGTTGAGCTGCTGGGCCTCTTCGATCAGGCGGCGGTTCTCGGCCTCGCGCTCCTGCAGCGCGGCGGCCATCGAATCAAAGGTGTGGGCGAGCTGGCCCACCTCGCTCCGGTCATCCTCCAGCCCGGCGCGCGCGCTCAGGTCGCCGGCACGCATGCGCAGGGCCGCGTTGACGACGTGCTGCGCGCGGCGGACGATCATCACCTCGGCGCTGAGCCAGGCAGCCACCAGCGCCACCACGGCAATCACCGACAGGCCCATCAGGCTGTTGCGCAGCATCCGATTCACGCCGGCGAAGATGTAGGTGGAATCGAAGCCGACCAGCACATGAAAGCGGGGGGCGTCGGCGGGGCCGATCGTGGTAAAGGCATAGAGTCTCTCCACGCTATCCAGCCCTGTCCGGCGGATCGTGCCTTCACGATGGGTTGCAACGTGCTGCACCAGCGGCCGGTCGGCCATCGATTGGCCCAGGAAGTTCTCCGGATCCGGCTGGCGCAGGACGACAGTGCCGTTGGCATCGAGCACCAGCAGGGCCGTGTGCTGGTAAAGCTGGGCGCCCGCCAGCCGCCGGTTGAAATCTTCCAGGTTCACACTGGCGCCGATGACCGATACTACGTCACCCTGCTCATCCAGCACGGGATAGCCGAAGGTGAGGCCCGGCTTCCGCGTCAGGCGTCCCAAGACGAAGCCGC
This sequence comes from Anaerolineae bacterium, assembly GCA_034429055.1. Classification (GTDB taxonomy): domain Bacteria; phylum Chloroflexota; class Anaerolineae; order CG2-30-64-16; family CG2-30-64-16; genus MWBF01. The sequence continues at coordinate 22,428 of DAOUGK010000592.1, forward strand.
TGCTGCTGAACTGTTTCGTCCTGAGCGCGTCCTGGAAATACGGCCGGTCAGCGATATTGAGCGTGGTAGTCATGGGCGCCAGACTGGCAGTACAGGGGGCTTGGCCATCCAAGTCAGCGACGCTCAACCCCAACAACGCGCCCTGGGTGCTGAAGAACCGTTCGATGCGCTCCGCACATTCCGGCGCATAAGGGTCCTGCAACTCAGGCAGCAATGCCAGCCCGGCCAGCATTTGCCCGGTGGCCGTTTCCAGCTCGGTAAGCTGGAGCTTGAGCAACTGCGCCATGGCCGTGCTTTCCAGCCGCGCGTTCTCCAGCGCCCGGCTGCGCTCCAGTTCGGCCACGGTCACCAGCAGCACGAACGCGGGCAGGAGCGCCAGGAAGATGACCGCCACCAGGCGGGTCCTGAGGTTCGGCAGAAATAGCTTCGTCATACTTACACATTACATCCATTCAGCACAGAGTTCACTCCACTGTACATCATATGCGTCGTGCACCTGACAATCTGTATGAAGGTGTACCGGAGTCTCAGGCCTGCTCAATCCTCCGTGGACAGCCCGGCGCGCGCCAGCACCCGCCGTGCAGCCTTGATCAGCGGCATGTCGATCATCTTGCCGTCCAGGCTGAACGCGCCCGTGCCGCGCGCCTGGTGCTCGGCCATCGCGGCCAGGAGACGCCGGGCTTGGGCGATGGCCGCGGCGTCGGGCGTGAACGCGGCCTGCACGGGCGCAATCTGCGCCGGGTGGATGACCTGTTTGCCCGTGTAGCCCAGCCGCGCGCCCGCTTCAGCTTCGGCCACCAGCCCGGCCGTGTCACCGTAGTCGATGTACACCATGTCGATGGCCTGTAGGCCGAACGCGGCCGCGTGCGTGACGACCGCGCTGCGTGCGTAGAACACTTCCCACGCGGCGGCTGTACGGATCGCGCCGATGTCGCCCGCAAGGTCCTCTGCGCCAAAGATAAGACCTTGCAACCTGGGGCTCGCAGCGGCAATCTGCGGCAAGTTGACGATGCCGAGCGCGGTCTCGACCATAACAATCAGCGCGATGCCTCCTGCGGGCCAGCCATGCGCCTGTTCCGCGGCTCCGATGCAGGCATCCGCCCAGGCGATGTCCACGGCGCGCTCTACTTTGGGGATGACGATGCCGTCGGGCCGGCCCGCGAGCGCCGCGGCCAGGTCCTCCTCCGCCAGCCCGGAATCCGCCGGGTTGATGCGCGCCAGGCGCTCCGCCCGGCCGAAGTCTACCTCCTGCAGCGCAGCCGTGATTGTCGTGCGCGCCTCGGCCTTGCGGTTGGCGGCCACGCCGTCCTCCATGTCCAGGCAAACGCAGTCCACGTCGAGCGTCGTCGCCTTGCGAATCTTGCGCTCGTCCGCGCCCGGAATATAAAGCAGCGCACGGCGCTGGCGCATGGGCAGCCTCCTACCCCTGGTGGCAAGACCTTCGAGGTCTCAGGCCGAGCGGAGCTTGGCACAACCTCGGGGGTCTTGGCTGTGGGATTCGCTCTGGAAGCAGTCTAGACCGCTTCCACAGTGGAAACTACATGGCAGACCTTCGAGGTCTCGCAGACCTCGAAGGTCTCGGCTGTGGATTCCACCCTGGAAGAAGCTTAGACGCTCCTGACCCGCGTCCCCGTCCGGATCTCCCGAATCCATTCAAGCACCTGCCGCGTGTGGGCGGTCAGCGCATCATAGTCCTGGTTTGCCAGGTATTCCTTGCGAATCAGGTTGGACCCGATGCCTACGGCGCTGACGCCCGCCTTGAACCAGGCCGCGAGGCTCTCGCGCGTCGCCTCCACGCCGCCGGTCGGCATCATGCGCGTCCAGGGGCACGGGCCGAGGATGGACTTGACGAACGCGGGGCCGCCCACCGAGTCACCGGGGAACACCTTGACGATTTCGACGCCGAGCTCCTCCGCCTCGGAGATCTCCGACGCACTGCCGCAGCCGGGGCTGTAGGGAATCTTGCGGCGGTTGCACAGCCGCGCAACCTCGGGGTTGAGCAGCGGACCGACCACGAAGTTCGCGCCGTACGCAATGTACAGCGCAGCGGTCGGCGCATCCACGATGGAGCCGACGCCCAGGATCATATCGGGCAGCTCACGAGCGCAGTACTGCGCCAGCTCACGGAAGACCTCCGGCGCAAAGTCGCCCCGGTTGGTGAACTCCAGCAGGTTGCAGCCGCCGGCCTGGATTGCGCGCGCCACCTGCCGACTGACCTCAACGTCAGGGCTGTAGAAGACGGGGACAAGGCCCGTGTTGACGATGGTATTAAGGACATCGAGCCGGGTAAAACGTGCCATGACACTGACCTTTCTCGTGATGTTGTCGGGTGACAGATGGCTGCATTATAGCATATACCCTGCTGCGGCCGGGCTCGGCTGGGGCGTGGCCCCCGCCGAGACCGGC
>DAOUGK010000593.1:0-7885 GCA_034429055.1 Anaerolineae bacterium
AACGCCTCGGCCAGTCGTTTCGCCAGTGGTTCCAAGTGTCTCCCCCTTCTTAGCGGGCCAGATGCCCGCGCTCGATCCGCCGCAGCGCCGCGCCGACCAATGCCGCGGTCGCAGCCAGGTCGTTGAGGTTCAGGATGGCCGCGGGGCTGTGGATGTAGCGGCACGGCGTCGCCACCGTGATGGACGGCACGCCCGCGTGTACCTGGTGGATGACGCCCGAATCCGTGCCGCCCAGGCCCGGCGCCTTGTATTGCACCGCGATGTTCTCCGCAGCCGCGGTCTCCTGCAGCAGGCGCAGCATCCCCGGATGCGACACCAGGCTGCGATCCATCAGGGTGATGGCCGGACCCTGCCCCATGCGGGTGACGCGGGTGACATCTTCGTCCGGCCCCTGCGGCAGGTCATCGCAGATGGTCCCTTCCAGCGCGATGGCCGCGTCCGGGTTGACCCGGTACGCTGCGACCCGCGCGCCGCGCAGCCCCACCTCTTCCTGCACGGTGAAGACCGCATACAGGTCCACCGGATAGCGTTCGGCCAGCACGGCCATGACCACCGCGCAGCCCGCGCGGTCATCGAACGCCTTGCCGCGCACGGTCGGCCAGGCCGGGTCGTCATGCAGCGCGATGAAGCGCGTGGCGAACACTGCATAGTCGCCCGCCCTCGCCTTGCCGTTGGCGCCCTTGTCGTCCGTCGCGCCGATGTCGATCGCGAGGTCCTCGATTCCAGGAACACGGTCGCCGTTCGACAGATGCGGCACGGGCGCGCCGATGACGCCGGGGGTCAGGTTGTCGCCCACCAGCACCCGCTTGCCCGGCAGCGTGCGCGGGTCGACGCCGCCCACCGCCTGGAAATTCAGCAGGCCGCTCTTGCTGACCTCGGTGATCATGAACCCGACTTCGTCCATGTGGGCCGCCAGCATGACCTTCAGCCGCGGCGCATCGCCGTCCCCGCCTTCGGCCGCCTTGAATGCAATGAGGTTGCCCATCGCATCGACCTCGATGCGGTCGACCAGCGGCTCGATCTCCGCCTTGATCAGGTTGCGCACTGCCCGCTCGTGGCCCGACGGCCCGTGAGCATTGGACAGCCGCTCCATCAGTTCGCGTAACTCGGCCATAGAGCTATATCTCCTCGGCCAGCGCGGCCAGCGTGTCGCCGTTCAGCCGGGCGATGTACGCGGCCAGCAGCCGCGCGGTCCGGTCCACATCCGCCACCGTCACCAGCTCGACCGTCGAGTGCATGTAGCGGATGGGAATGCTCAGGAGGCCGGTCGGGATGCCCTCGCGGCTGACCTGGATGGCCCAGGCGTCCGTGCCCGAATGCCCGGGGATGACCTCGGTGACGGTGGAGAGTTCCAGCGCATCTGCGGTCTCGCGCAGGCCCTTGACGATGCCGGGATGGAGGTTCGGGCCCCAGCCGATGGCCGGCCCCTTGTCCATGGCGACCGTCTTGCCGGCGTCGATGCCGGGCGTCTCCCCGAAGGTCACGTCCAGCGCAATCGCCAGGTCGGGTGCGACCCCGAACGCGCTCGTTGTCGCGCCGCGGATGCCGATTTCCTCCTGCACCGTCGCCACCGCATAGACATCCCAGGTGTGGTGTGTCTCGGCCAGGTAGCCGAGCGCGCCGAGCATCGCGGCGACGCACGCCCGGTCGTCCAGCGCCTTGGTCGCCGCGCGGCCGCCCAGCAGCTCCGTGTACGGCCCGCGTATCGCGATGCGATCACCGACGCGCACCAGCCCGCCTGCGAAGAAATCCGCCGGCTTGCCCAGGTCCACCCGTACATCTTCGAACGTGACGGCCTTCGACCGGTCGCTCTCCGACAGGACATGCGGCGGCCGGCTGCCGATGTAGCCCGGCAGGCCGTCCCCGTACGCCTCCGCGCCCGGCCCCGTCGGGTAGACGGTGACCTCCTGGCCGAGGAGTGAGCGCGGGTCGACCCCGCCGACGCGGTGCACGCTCAGGAAGCCGTCCTCCACGTGCGTGACGATGAGGCCGATCTCGTCCATGTGCGCGGCCAACATGATGCGCCGCGCCGGTTCCTCTGTGCTGCCCGTCCCGCGGCGCACCGCGATGACGTTGCCGAGGGCATCGACGTGGGTCTCGCCGGCATACGGCCCGGCCAGCGTCTGCACCAGCGCAGCCACCTTCATTTCTACGCCCGCCACGCCATCCGCAGCGGTCAGTTGTTGCAGCATCTCCGCGATGCGTGCCTTATCCATTTGCACCTGCCCCTCTCTACTCCAATTCCACGGCCAGCGCGACGGCCTCGCCGCCGCCCAGGCACAGTGCAGCCGCGCCCCGTGCCAGCCCCCGGTCGCGCAATGCATACAACAGCGTGGTCAGCACGCGTGCGCCGCTCGCGCCGATGGGATGGCCGAGCGCAATCGCGCCGCCGTTGACATTGACCTTCTCGGTATCGAGCGCGAGCTCGCGGATGTTGGCGATGGCCTGCGCAGCAAAGGCCTCGTTCAGCTCGTACAGGTCGAAGTCGCCTGTCGCGACGCCCAGCCGGTCCGCCAGGCGGCGCAGCGCGAACACCGGCGCGGTGAAGATCTCCAGCGGCCGGACCGCGGCCTGCGCGTAGCCGAGCACGCGTGCGATGGGCTGCAGGCCCGCGGCCCGTGCGGCCGACCGCCGCGCGACGACCAGCGCGGCCGCGCCGTCCGTGATGCCGGGCGCGTTGCCTGCGGTCACGGTGCCGCCCTCCCGGAATGCGGGCTTGAGCTTGCGCAGCGTGTCCACGCACGTGTCGGGCCGGGGATTCTCGTCCGCGTCGAAAGCCAGCGGCGGACCCTTGCGCTGCGGGATGGACACCGGTGCGATCTCGGCCCGAAACTTGCCCGCTTCGATGGCCGCTGCGGCCCGCTGCTGGCTGAGGCAGGCGAACTCGTCCTGCGCCTCCCGGCTGATATCGAACTTCTCCGCGATCCATTCCGCGGCCAGCCCCATGTGCTGCTGCTCGAACGCGCACCACAGCCCGTCATGCACGATGGCATCGACCAGCTCGGCGTTGCCGAGCCGGTAGCCGAAGCGCGCCTTCGTCAGCAGATAGGGCGCGAGGTTCATGTTCTCCATCCCGCCTGCGACATAGAAGTCACCGTCGCTCGCGGTAATACCACTCGCGGCCAGCATAACGGCCTTCAGCCCCGAGCCGCAGACCTTGTTGACCGTCAGCGCGCCGACGTGATCCGGCAGCCCCGCACCGAGGGCCGCCTGCCGCGCGGGAGCCTGGCCCAGGCCCGCGGGCACGACATTGCCCATGATAACTTCAGCCACGCGCGCAGGATCGAGGCCGGCGCGGCGCACGGCCTCGCGGATGGCAATCGCGCCCAGCTCCGGTGCGGGCGTACCGCTCAACGTTCCCTGGAACTTGCCGATGGGCGTGCGCGCCGCGCTCAGGATCACGACGTCGTTGTCATGCAGCATCGTCCACCTACCTCAACTCGTAGCCCTGCTGTTCGATGAAGCGGCGCAGCTCGGTCCGCGTCGGCGTGGATACGCGCCGCGCGGAGTGCTCCAGCCAGCCGTAGTCTTCCATCTCGCCCGTCTGACCCGGCACGGCCACCTGCCGGCCCTGATAGATGCCGGTCGCGATCATCGCCCGGTCATACGCGTGCAGGCTGGCATCCTCCGCCGTCCGGTCGTACGCATTCCAATGCAGCACCGCGGCCAGCGGGAGCCGCGGCCGGATCGGCGGCTGGCCGTCGGGATAGCCCATCGTCATGCCCACCAGAGGGAAGACCAGCCGCGGGAGGTTCAGCAGCTCCACGACTCTGCCGGGGTCGTTGCGCAGCGCGCCGATGTAGCAGATGCCCAGGCCGAGCGATTCGGCGGCCAGCGCGGCGGTCTGCGAGGCGATCGCCGCATCTACGGCTGCGAGCAGGAAGTTCTCGACGTACTCGCTGACCTGCGTGTAGCTCCGCAGCTCGCACGCACGGTCCAGGCGGCTGAGGTCCGCGCACCAGACGAAGACGACCGGCGCCTGGGCGACGTGCCCCTGGCCGGCCACCTCGGACAGGCTCCGGCGCACCGCCGGATCGGTCGCCGCCACGACGCTCCACATCTGAAGGTTGGACGAAGTGGATGTGCGCTGTGCCGCAGCGACGATCTGCTCGACCAGAGCAGCAGGCACAGGCTCGGCGCGGTACTTGCGGACGGAGCCGTGTTCATGGATGAGGTCGATTGTGGGGCTAATGGAGGCTGTGGTCATGTTCTCTTCCTTCGAAGATGCAGTAGGACGGGTTGGCAACCCGTCCTACCGAGGCTGCGGTTGTGGCTATGAGTTATTTCCACGCCCAAGGGTGAGCGAACGGCGATTCAGCAGTTCCCTTGCGAACACCGTTAGGTGTCGCAAGCTCACTCCGGCAGCTTCAATGCAGTCGATCGGCCAGCCGGCGCAGCACAGCGGCCGCATCATACAACTCGTTGCCGTGGCCGAAGCAGATGACCCTCGGTTCGAGGTCGGCCAGCTTGCGGATGGACTGGCGCACGGCCTCGCCGTCATTGGAGTAGAGCGCGCCGGCCCCGCGCACCATGCCGCGCAAGGGGCTGCCCAGTGCATCGCCGGCAATCAGGACGCGCGTCCCGCCGTGCCAGTAGGCCGTGTGGCCGGGCGTATGGCCCGGCGTGTGCACGGCCACCCAGCCGCCCGGCAGCGCATCACCGTCGCGCAGCAGCCGCGCCGGCGTCACCGGCTGTTTGCGGTAGGCGGAATAAGCGGCGGTCGTCACGCCGCGCAGGATCAGGCTGGCAACCTCGCGTCGCTGCGGCAGCCTGCGCCAGTGCGTGCTGGTCAGGCTCGGCGCTTCCAGCTCGTGTACCAGCACGTCTGCGCCGCTGGCGGCGTGCAGCGCGGCCAGCCCGCCTGTATGGTCGAAGTCATCGTGCGTGATGGCGATCGTCCGCACATCGGACGGCGGGCAGCCGAGCGCAGCCAGGCTGGACAGGAGCCCCGGCCCGGCCCAGGGATAGCCGCAGTCGAACACAATGGGCTCGCCCGGCTGGCGTTCAGCGGGCCTGGGGTGCCAGACGTAAGCGTTGACCCCCTGTGCCACGCCGGGCAGACAGTGCAGACCAGGGACGATTTCCACCGCTAGAGGCCGGGCAACCCAAAACGATCGTCGAACAGCTTGATCGCGCGCTGGATTTCGCTCTTAGCAGAAGCTGCATCCTCCCATCCGCCCGGCTTGGTGCGCGTGCCTTCGAGGTCCTTGTACACCTCGAAGAAGTGTGCGACCTCGTGCAGGAAGTGGGGCGGCACGTCCTTCAGGTCGTGATATTCGCTGAAGAGCGGATCGGTGGCCGGGACAGCCAGGATCTTGTCGTCGTTGAGCCCGCGGTCCAACATGCGGAACACGCCGATGGGCCGCGCCTGGATGATGCAGCCCGGGAAGGTCGGCTCGTTCGTCATCAGCAGAATGTCCAGCGGGTCCCCGTCGTCATAGAAGGTGCGCGGAATCAGGCCGTAATCCCCCGGATAGTGCAGCGAGGAAAACAGCACGCGATCCAGGACGATGACGCCGTTCTCCTTGTTGTACTCGTACTTGTTACGCGAACCCTTGGGAATCTCGATGATGGCGTAGATGACATCCGGCACCCTGGGGCCGGGACGAAGCTCACGCCAGAGGTTTTGCATAAGCATGTGATCCTTCTAGAGATGGCGCAGCCGAACGACGCCCTGATCGCGATAGGTTTCCAGCTCCGCGGCGCTCACGCCCACGGCGCGCGTGAGGGTCTCCGGCGTGATGTAGTTCTCGAACTTCAGACCCGCCAGCCGTTCCTTCTCGTCCGCGCTCAACGGCCGGCCCTGCAAGACGCCCTCCGGGTCTTCCAGCAGCCGGGCGCGACACGCGGTGCAGACATGCGTGTGTGCCAGGACGATCATAAACTCGCGCTGTGACATCGGCTAACCTTGCACTTCGTGGAGGATCTGGATGCTGGCGCTGGCGCCGATGCGCGTGGCCCCGGCCGCAATCATCGCCAGGGCATCGGCTGCGGTTCGGATGCCGCCCGCCGCCTTGACGCCCATCTCCGGCCCGACCGTGTGGCGCATCAGTGCGATGTCCGCCGCGGTCGCGCCGGCAGGCCCGAAGCCCGTCGAGGTCTTGACGAAGTCTGCCTGGGCGGCCTTCGCCAGCGTACACGCGGTCACCTTCTCCTCGTCAGTCAGGTAGGCCGTCTCGATGATGACCTTGACGCGTGCACCCAGCGGATGCGCGGCATCCACGACCCCGCGAATATCCGCGGCGACGAGTTCATGGTTGCCTGACTTGAGCGCGCCGATGTTGATGACCATGTCCAGTTCGGCCGCGCCCGCAGCAATGCACTGCGCGGCCTCATACGCCTTCAGTGCGGGCAGATTTGCGCCCAACGGGAACCCGATGACCGTGCAGACATCCACCTGGCTGTCTGCCAGCAGTTCCGCGCACAGGGCTACCCACGTGGGGTTGACGCATACGGTCGCGAACTTGTACTGCCGCGCCTCCGCGCAGAGCTGGCGGACTTGTTCCTCGGTTGCGGTCGGCTTCAGCAGCGTGTGGTCGATCATGCGGGCCAGTTCCGCCGCAGTGATGGCCGGCCGATCAGCGTTCAGATTGTGCGACATGTTTCACCCAGTTTCTGGACGGACCCTAGCCGTTCGTGTCTGTAACACTGGCCTGGCCGATGCCGGGGTTCAAGTCATAGTGCGGCACAACGGACCAGTAGCGCGGGGGCCAGTAGGAAACGAGCGCCTTGCCGATGATGTATTGCTCCGGCAGCGGACCCCACAGGTGCGAGTCGTTCGAGTTGTTCCGGTTGTCGCCCATCACGTAGACTTCGTTCTCGCCCACCGTGACGGCTCCGGCGCTGTAGCTGCCGGGATAGGGTCCGAATGGCTCAGGCAGCCGCTGGCCGTTGACGAACACCTCGCCGTTGCGCACTTCCACGACGTCGCCGGGCAGGCCGATGACCCGCTTGATGAAGTCCTTGTCAGGGTCCTGCGGATACTCGAAAATGATGACCTCGCCGCGCTTCGGCTGGCGTACACACCACGTCTTCTGGAAGATGGGCGTGTTGACGACGGGGATTTCGATATTGATGCCGGGGCAATATGCGTAGCGATTGACAATCAGGAACTGACCGTCGTGAAAGTTCGGCTCCATGCTGATGCCGTCGATCCGGTAGTTCTGCACGAAATTGCGGATGAGGATGACCATCAGCAGGGCCAACCCCAATACCTGCACCATTTCCCAGACTGCGGCGCCGATAGAATTGCCCGTGGGAGAAGATCCCTGCGCCCGGGGTGGTACAGGCGTCTTTGGCGTGGTTTCTTCGAAATCGGTCACGAGTTATCCTGCCTTCAGGGTTACGTTTGCCGCGATCCGCGGCCCAGTGCTGCCGGGCGCATTATAGCACGGCGGTCAGACGTGGCAAAAGGCGCGCCGCCGTCACTTGCTACGTCCACAGCAGCCCGGCCACCGAGACAAATGACGTGCCATCGTCATCCGCCGGGCACTGATCGTACGCCAGGGTCACGCCGCCGGCAGGCGCCAGCAGCCGCAGCGCCAGGTAGACGGGCGGGAGGCCGCAGACGTTGTTGCGGTCGCCCACCTCCTTGAGCTCCGCAAAGAAGCCCCCCGCGTCGCCTGCGGCCATGTGCTCCAGCAGGGCCGCATCCGCCGCACGGAGCGCACCGGCGCCCGTTGCGTCCACCGGCTCGCCGCCAAACGCCGGGCCGATATGGGCCATGTCCGCCGCAGCAATGACCAGGACGCGGCGGCCTGCGCTCGCAGCCGCCAGCGCAGCCACTAACCCAGCGATGTCAGGATCAGCCGCCGGGTCGGCCTGCCCGGCAACGAAATGGCTGAACGAGCCGCACAGCACCGGCACGACCTCGCAGGGCCGCCCC
>DAOUGK010000594.1:0-24434 GCA_034429055.1 Anaerolineae bacterium
TGGACTGGCAGATCCTGGAGGTCAATGATGCCTATACCCTGCACACCGGTGTAGCCCGCGAACAGATCGTAGGCCGGCGCATCAGCGAGTTGTTCCCCGCTGCGATCGTTGAGTATCTGCCGCGTTTCGTGCAGGTGGTCCTCTGCCAGCTTACGCTTGCTGATGTCCTCGATGATGCTGGCAAAGCGGTGCGGCCCCGCCGGAAACGTGCTGATGCGCTGGTACCGGTCGACCGCCTTCGCATAGGTCTCGAATTCGATCGGCGTTTGCGTCGCAACGACCTGTGCGAAGCGCGGCAGATACTCCTGGACGGCTGCGGGGAAAAGCTCGCTGATGCGCCGGCCTGCAATTTGCTCGCGGGCCACGCCGGTGTGACGCGTGTATGCGTCATTCACCTCGAGGATACGCCAGTCGGCCGGCTTGCCCTGCTCATCATACAGCAGCTCATACAGCGCAAACCCTTCCGCCATATTTTGAAAGAGGAGCCGATATTTCGCCTCGTTTGCGCGCAGCGCCGCCTCCGCCTCCAGACGGGTGGTGATGTCTTGACCGAAAACCGCCAGCCTCACGACCTTGCCTTCCGTATCAAGAATGGGATGGACATGGTTGTCGTAGGTGCGGCCCGCACGGTCATCAACGAAATGGTACGGCCGGCGAGATTCCAGAACAGCGGCGAGGTGCTGCCTTCTGCGGGCTGCGACATCCGGAGGAAAGGCATCGAACAACACAGTCCCGATCAACTGCTTCTCCGTCATGCCCAGCCGTTGTGCGGCAGTCTTGTTGGCGGCGAGGATGTTGCCCTGTGTATCCAATAACAGCGCCGACTCGGTCGAGGCGTCCATCAGCGCGCGCGCCGTCTCCTCGCTGGTTTGCAGGGCCCGCGCCATGTGGGTGCGCTCGACGATCTCCGCGTGCAATGCCGCATTGGCCCGCTCTAATTCAGCAGTACGCACACGAACACGCTCTTCGAGCTCGTCGCGCGCCTGGGTCAGCACCGCCTCCGCCTGGCGTCTGGCTGCCATGCCGCGGTTGATCAAGTAATAGGATAGGAGCAGAACAAGAGCCGCGAGGATGAAGTGGAGCCAGCCGAACTGCTCCAGCCCACCGAGGAGGTAGTCCAAGACAAGGTCCAGCCCGATGAAGATAATGGCAAACAGGGCCGGAACCAGGACATCTTTCAATCTCAGACGATTCATAGACCGGCTGCTCGCTTGCAAATCACTTGGGCGGGACGAGTCCGTTGCGAATGGCATAAAGCGCGGCCTGCGTCCGGCTTGTGACGCCCAGCTTATTCAGGACGTGGCTGACATGCGTCTTGACCGTCTGCTCGCCGATTTTCAGGTCGCGGGAAATCTCTTTATTGCTGTCCCCCTGCGCCAACAGCTTCAGCACCTCGATTTCGCGGTCAGTGAGAGGCTCTGTTGCCTTCTCGGGGATGCGTACGTCGTGCAGCAGCCGTGCGGCAGCTTCGGGCGAGAGCTGCACTTGTCCCCGCGCCGCGGCCTTGATGGCACGACACAGTTCCCCGGCATCGGTGTCCTTCAGCAAGTAGCCGATGGCCCCCGCGCGCATCGCATCGATCACCGCATGATCCTCGATAACACTGGTCAGCGCGACCACCTCGACCTCAGGCAGTTCGCGCCGGATGGCGGCTATGGCCGTGATGCCATCCATCACGGGCATCAGCAAATCCATCAACACAACATCAGGATGGAGCTTGCGCGCCAGGGCTAATGCTTCGGCGCCATCACGCGCCTCGCCGCAGATTTCCAGTTCCGGGTCTGCCCCCAGGAACATGTGCAACCCCTGGCGCACGACGCTGTGGTCGTCAGCAATCAAGACACGCATCGTCACCAACTCCTCCTCATACTTATGAGTGAGAATTCTATCACACCAAGGTTTGTTCAGAAAATCACTCTTTATCCGGTCGCACCCCATCGGACGCCGCCCTATACTGCTGACAGTGGCGGCGCAATTGACAACCGTCACCCGATCCATTTGCAGCGCAACTACCACAACTATTCTACCATGTGTCTTCAAAAGTTGCATAAGTTCCGGTTCAGGAATTCGAGGCTGATGTGATTCGACTCCTGATTGTTGAGCAGCAACCCGGTGTGCGGACGGGACTGCGGATGCGCCTGGCCGTCGAGGCGGACCTTGCCGTCGTCGGCGAGGCGGCCAATGGCGAGGCCGCGCTCGACCTGGCCGCCCAATTGCAGCCCGATGTCATACTCGTTGATCTGGACTGCCCGCCGCTACGTGGCTTGGGGATGTCGGAGGTCCTGCGGTCCCTCTGTCCGCAGTTCGCAGTCATCATGCTGAGCCTCCAGGATGATCCATGTACGCGCCGAGTCGCGGCAGACCTGGGCGCCGCAGCCTTGGTCGTCAAGTCCTTGCCTGCGGCCACGCTGCTGACAGCGATACGCCAGATAGCCTGTCAGCGAGGCAGCCAGCCCGATGGGCCCCTCTCCTCAGCCAATGTATAGGAGGTGAAGTGCGCAAACAGATGTCGAAAAGTAGTCGTAACGCAAGTGGATGTGCGGAATGCACGAAGAAAGCGGCGGACCCCCTGGCCGGGCCAGACCCCAGGGGCAAACCCCGCCGCTGAGCGGTGCAGCAAAGGAGAATCAGAATGCCCCTCATTCGGCAGATCATCAATATTGGAGCCCTCCTGTCATTGCTCGCCTCGCTGCTGGGCATTGGCGGGGAGGCTCCTGCCAACAGGCCGAACCTGCAGCGCCTGCTTGCACCGGACAGCAGCGTCGTCGCGTCGGTGCCGGCCAGCTCGGTGGACGAATCGGCAGTGCCACACTACTTCGGCCCCTGGCCGAACTGGGCCAACAGCCCGTTCACGCTGCCCGATGCTGTTGTGACCATCACGGGCGACGGCGCAGGCGCCACTGCAGAAGCCTCGGTCGGCCTGAACGGCATGGTCACCGGCATCACCATCACGAACCCCGGCAGCGGCTATAGCTCGGCTACCGTAACGATCACGGGGTCGGGCGCGGGCGCTGCCGCTGACGCCGTCATCACGCCGACCGGCATCGTCACCGGCATCACAGTGACCGCCGGCGGGACAGGCTACACTGCGCCCACCGTCACCATCTCAGGCGGCGGCGGGACAGGCGCCACTGCCACCGCGTACGGCGGCATCGGTACGCTCACGCTCACCAGCGGCGGCAGCGGCTATACCTTCCCGACGGTCGACTTCGATTATCCGGACGACCCGAACGGCACGATGCCCAAGGCGCACGTCGACTGGGATTCCGTGACAGGCGCCATCACGGCCATCCACATCGATAACCCGGGCTCCGGCTATCTCACGCCGCCGAACGTCGTCATCCGCGACGGCACGCAGGCCGACCCGATCAACAACCGGGCCGTGCGCGCTTCTGCCGTTCGCTCGGAAGCCATCCAGGCAGAGCAAGAAGGTGCGTTGGCAGGTGTAGCCGGCGGATTCACCACATTGGAGACCGCCACTGCCACCGCCACCGCAACCCTCGCCGTGCAGTATGTGGTCATGGATACCTTCGGGTCGGGCTACACCTCCGCCCCGACCGTGACCATCAACGACCTGACCGGCACCGGTGCGAGCGCGACGGCCACCGTAGACGCGGGCGGCGTTACCGCCATCAACCTCACGAACGCAGGTTCCGGCTACATCACCGGGAACGGCATGCAAAAATTTGTCGACCCGCTGCCCGGGCTGTGTGATCCCGCCAACGGTGGATGTCCCACCGTTGCCCAGTTGCAGGCCGACCCGCTGGCAAAGGCCCTGCCGCTCGGCGTGCCGGAGGTCAAAACCTACAACGGGATCGAGGCCGACGAGTACGAGATTGCGCTCGTGCAGTTCCGGATGAGCTTCTCGTCGAGCCTGCCGCCGACCACCCTCGTGCGCGCCTATGTGCAGGTCGAGACGCCTGCTCTCGCAGGTATCAGCCAGCACGTCCCGTTGGTTAACGAGATGCTGGACGGCAGCACACAGCCGGTGTTGATCAACGGCGTCCAGGCTTACGGCATCACGCCGCCGCAGTACCTGGGGCCGGTCATCGTCACACCCAAGAACCGGCCCGTGCGCATCGTGTTCCACAACATGCTGCCGACCGGCGTCGACGGCGACCTGTTCCTGCCGGTGGACACCTCGCTCATGGGCTCCGGCATGGCCGGCGGCAATGATCCCTACGACCCGATTCCAGTACCGAATGGGACCGTGCTCGATGAGGTGCGCAATCCGCCATGCACCACGGCCCGAGACGGAACCGCGGGCGCCATCGAATGCTATACCAAGAACCGCGCCACGCTGCATCTGCACGGCGGCAACACGCCCTGGATCAGCGACGGCACGCCGCACCAGTGGATCTCGCCGACCGGCGAGAATACGGCCTACCCGCAGGGCGTCAGCGTGGGCAACGTGCCCGATATGAACGTCTGCGCGGCCGACGATGACGGCTGCCAGACCTTCTACTACACCAACCAGCAGAGCGCGCGGTTGATGTTCTACCATGACCACGCGTACGGCCTGACGCGCCTCAACGTATATGCAGGCGAGGCTGCAGGCTACCTGATTACCGACGACACCGAGGCGAAGCTGATCGGCCCCGGCGGCGCGCTCGAGGGTCTCGGCGTCGGCATGCCGCTGATCGTGCAGGACAAGACCTTCGTGCCGGAACCCGAGCAACTCGACTGGCAAGACCCGACCTGGGATTCTGCCCGGTGGGGCGGCTACGGCAACCTGTGGTATCACCACGTCTACATGCCTGCACAGAATCCCGGCGACCCGGGCGGCATGAGCAGCTTCGGGCGCTGGATGTACGGCCCGTGGTTCTGGCCGCCTGCGGGCGAGGCCAAGTTCGGCCCGATTGCCAACCCGTATTACAACATGGACCCGGAGGGCCCAGACAACCTGCGAGGGACGGCTGACGACTGGACGACGCCGCTGGCCGTGCCCTGCAGCTTCGACGACCCATCCACCTGGCAATACCAGGAGGACCCATTCTGCGAACCGCAGTTGATCCCGGGCACGCCGAACATCTCCGCCGGCATGGAGCAGTTCAACGACACGCCGCTGGTGAATGGCACGGCCTACCCGACCCTGACTGTCGAGCCGAAGGCGTACCGCTTCCGTGTGTTGAATGCGGCCAACGACCGCTTCTTCAACTTCCAGTGGTACGTGGGTGATCCCAGCACGGCGAGCACCGACACCAACTACAAGGGCGAGGTGATCGGCCCGACTGAGGTCGCGTTCGATGAGACGTTGCTGGCACTGGCGCAGACCGACGGGACGGTCTTCCCGACGCCGGACATGAGCGACGACGGCGGCACGGATCCCAGCTTCAGCGCACCCGGCCCCGACTGGATCGTGATCGGCTCCGAGGGCGGGTTCCTGCCTGCGCCGGTGCTCCGTGACGGTCAGCAATTCACCACCTGGGTTACGGACCCGACGGTCTTCCACGTCGGGACGGTCGACCTGTTCTCGCTGCTGCTGGCGCCGGCCGAGCGGGCCGATGTGGTTGTGGACTTCTCGCAGTTCGCCGGCCAGACGCTCATCCTGTACAACGATGCACCGGCCGCATTCCCGGCCCGCATCACGAGCTATGACTACTTCACCGGCGCACCCGACATGCGTCCGGTAGGCGCGCCGCCCATCCTGCCCGGCTACGGCCCCAACACCCGCACCATCATGCAGGTCAAGGTCGCCGCGGCAATCTCCGACCCGGCCGATCCGGCTCTTGGCTTCAACCTGCCTGAGCTTGAAAACGCCTTCAGCCACAAGGCCGACCGCTCCGGCGTGTTCGAGTCCGGCCAGCACCCGATCATC
Source organism: Anaerolineae bacterium (assembly GCA_034429055.1). Classification (GTDB taxonomy): domain Bacteria; phylum Chloroflexota; class Anaerolineae; order CG2-30-64-16; family CG2-30-64-16; genus MWBF01. The sequence continues at coordinate 5,819 of DAOUGK010000594.1, forward strand.
GTCGGGCAGGCAGCCTACAACTCGGCCTACGGCACGAGCTTTGTCTCCGGCGGCTGGTGCAATTCCCCGACCAACCCGACCACCCGCTGCGACGGATTCCTGCGCATCTCCGAACAGGGCGGCGAGATGTTCAAGTTCGATACGCTGACCAAGGCGGATGTGTTCGGCAATCCGAAGCAGGTGGCGGTCAAGATCGAGCCGAAGGCCATCCACGACGAGACGAACGCCTCGGCCTTCGACGAGTTCGGGCGCATGCAGGCCAACCTGGGGCTGGAAGTCGTCCCGGCCACGCCCATGTTGCAGAACGTCGTCCTGCATCCGTATGTCTTCCCGACCACCGAGATGGTCGACACATCGAAGCTCCCGGCGGCCGCGAAGTTAGTCGGCGGGGCCTACGACGATGTCATCGTGACCCCTATCTCCGTGGGCGATGATGGGACCCAGATCTGGAAGTTCACGCACAACGGCGTGGACACCCACCCGATTCACTTCCACGCCTACGATGTGCAGACGTTGAACCGCGTCTCGTGGGACAACGTCGTCATGCCGCCCGACGCCACCGAACTCGGCTGGAAGGATACGCTGCGCATCAGCCCGCTGATGGACACCATCGTCGCGCTGCGGCCGGTAATCCCGCAGTTGCCGTGGGACGTGCCCAACAGCATCCGGCTGCTCAACCCGGCCATGACCGATCAGACGCCGCTGATCCTCTCCTCGACTCAGGATGCACTCGCAATGGGGCTGACCGCGTTTGCACCGAACGGCCAACCGATCGATGTCTACAATCACTACGTCAACTTCGGCGCCGAGTACGTCTACCACTGCCATATCCTCAGCCATGAGGAGATGGACATGATGCGGCCGGTGACGCTGGCCTATCCGCCGGTGGCGCCGAGCAATCTCGTCGTGCTAGCGCCGGTTGATCCGCCGGGCAATGGCACACGGGATCGTTACGTTGATCTGAGCTGGACGGACAACTCCCGGAGCGAGACGAACTGGGTCATCGAACGGGCCACCAGCTATGCAGGCCCGTGGTCCGTGCTCGCCGTGATCGACTCGGATCCACTGAACCCGGGGCTCAGGGAGACGACGGGCGAAAGCATCGGCGGCACGATCGCCTACCGCGACGTCATTGGCACCACCGCGAACGCGTATGCGTACCGGGTGCAGGCCATCAACGTGGTCGGTGATACCTGGAATTACGCTAACCCGGCGCTCAACAACATCGTGAGCGGCGGCTTCCCGACCATCACCACGCAATCCGCCTTCACGAACATCGCCTCGTGGGTGCCGCAACCGGCTGCGCCCACGCTACTGACGGCCACCGCCGTGCGGCAGGGCAGCAATAACCGCGTCGCGCTGGACTGGACGGACGTGCCCGGCGCAACCGGCTATGTCATCCAGCGTGCACGCGATGCGGCCTTCACACAGAACGTGACGATCATCAACCGGCCGCCCGTGTCAGCCTTTGTCGACACGGTGCCGCGGCTCCCGCTGGGCACGGCGTACTACTACCGTGTCATGACACTCAATCCGATGGCGTCCCCCTGGTCGAATGTGCTGAGCATTACGACGCAGTAGTTCGCCCGCAGCGCGGGATGTTCGGCAGAGGAAACGCTTTCTCCCCCGAACATCCCGCTTCGAGTAACCCTGAGAGCGTGTGTCATGATGTACCGAAGGCTGGCACTGGTCATGCTGGCACCCCTCCTGCTGACAGGAGCGGTCGCCGGCCATGCCGCGACGCCTGCCCAGGCGGCGCCCGCCCAGGAGACGCCCAGCTGGCAGCAAGTCAACACCAATGGCTTTGGCGTCCCGCAAGCGGCCGAGGTGAGCGCGCTGGAACCGTTCGGCGCTTACCTCTATGCCGGCACCACCAACACGCTCGACGGCGCACGGCTCTATCGTTCGCCGGACGGCACGACCTGGACCCCGGTCTCCGAACCGGGGTTCGGCATCGCCCACGATATCCGCCCGCTGGGCATCCTCGACCTGGCCGTCTACAACGGGCGGCTCTACGCCACCACCGGCCGCACCGACAATGCCGCACAAATCTGGCGTGCGCAGGACGGCCTGACCTGGGCGCCGGTGGTTATCACCGGCTTCGATGACCCCGACACCGTCGATATCACGGCCCTGATCGCGTACAACGGCGCACTCTACGCCGGAACCCACAACCTCGTTAAAGGGGCGCAGGTCTGGCGCAGCTACAGCGGCGACAACAATACGTGGACCCAGGCGGCTCCTGCTCAGTCCGGCAGCGGACCGGGCCGCGTGACCGGGTTTGCCGTCTTCGACGGTGCGCTTTATGCCGCGATCGAGTCCGAGGCGCCGGCTCAAATCTGGCGCACCTACGGCGGCGAGTGGACCACTGTCGTTGACGATGGGTTCGGCAGCGCCCTGACCACTGTGACCGGCAGCCTGACCGAATTCGCCGGCTACCTGTATGTCGGCGCAGGCAACGAGACCAGCGGCGCTCAGCTCTGGCGGACGGCGGATGCAGCAATCTGGGAACCGGCGATCGCCCCTGCCTTCGGTGATGCGCACAATGAGAAGGTCGAGGCCGTGTTCGTCTTTCAGAACCAGCTCTACGCCAGCGCAAAAAACACAACGAGCGGCCTGGAGCTGTGGCGCTCGCCGGGGGGTCTCGCCTGGGAGCAAGTGAACCCGGATGGCTTCGGTGACAACCGCAATTCCGGCGTCAACGGGAGCAATGCAACGGCCAGCTTTCTGGGCCACCTGTATGTGGGCACAGCCAATGCGGCCGCGGGCGGAGAAGTGTGGCGGATGCTGCAGCCGCAGCAACACACCTATCTGCCCCTCATCGTACGCTAACGGTACTGCAAGACGGAGTCAGGTGATGAAGGGGATTTTGGAGATGGTTACCACGAAGCGTACAGCACTGGCGTTGCTGAGCCGGCTCTTGCTGATCGCGAGCCTCCTGCTGGCCGCCGCGCCGGGCGCAGCCACGGCAGCCCCGCGCGCGGACGCGGCCCTGGAGCCGGCCGTGCCCGCTCCAGCCTATCTGCTCATGGAAAACGTGGGCCAATATGCGGGCGAGGCCCGGTTCCTGTTGAAGCAGGGCGACCGACACATCTGGATAACCGGCGATGCGCTGTGGCTGACCATACCTGACCCGTTGCCCGCGGAACAAGACCCGGCAAACTTGCTGCGCCAGCCGGGCCGCCAGCGGAATCCGGCCGCGGTCGCCCGGCCGGGCACAGCCATCCGCTTCACCTTCCCGGGCGCGAGCCCTGCCGTGACCCTGGAGCCGTCCGGCCGCGTGGCGACCCAGGTGTCCTACCTGACCGGCAGCGATCCGGCAGGGTGGCGGCGCGGAGTGCCGGTCTGGTCGGGCGTGCGGTATCGCGACCTGTACCCTGGCATCGACCTGGTCGTCGGCGACAATGCCACCGGGACCGTGCCCTGGCGTTTCGAAGCGCGGGCGGACGCCGACCTCCAGGCTGTTGCGCTCCGGGCAGAAGGGGCCGATGCGGTCACTGTCGAAGCCGGGCAGCTACGGCTTGCCCTGAAGGGCCAGACCGTGCAGGTGGCATTGCCCGCCTGGTCGCTGGAAGGCCAACCCGTACGCACCGGCAGCCTGGCTGTGCCGCAGGCTGCAGAGGCCGCTTTCAGCCTCACGCCCGCCACGGAATCACCCGTCGAGCAGACCGGCGCTGCGGGGCCTGCTGCACTCGATGATGCCGCAGACCTCATCTATAACACCAGCTTCACCGGCAGTGCCTATGATGCCGGGTACGGCATCGCGGTCGATGCCGCCGGTAATGCGTATGTCACCGGCGAGACGCAATCCCCCAACCTGCCGGTCACTGCCGGGGCCTATGACCCGACCAACAGCGGCGGCACGCCGCCCACGGATGCCTTCGTCGCCAAGTTCAACCCCACAGGGACCGCCCTGCTCTATCTGACCTATCTCGGCGGGTCCGACCTCGACCTGGGCTGGGGCATCGCGGTGAGTGGGGACCTGGCCTATGTAGTCGGGGAAACCCAATCCACGAACTTTCCGGGCATGACCGGAACTGTTACCGGCACGGATATCTTCGCGGCTGCGCTCAATGCCACGGGCAGCGGCGTCCGCTACGTCACACGGCTCGGCGGCAATGGCGCAGATACGGCTGCCGGTGTGGCCGTTGAGGGGTTAGATGCCTACCTGGTGGGTACGACAACTTCCTCGGACCTGCCGGGCTCAGGGTGCGGCGGGCTCACCAGCGCCCGCCTGGTGGTCGCCAAACTGAACTCGACAGGCGCGCCAGCCTACACGACCTGTCTCGGCGACCTGGATTTCACCGTGGTGGGCTACGGCATCGCCGTGCGCAGCGGAGCCGCGTATGTCACCGGCGAAACCGGACCTGTCGTCGGGGTGGCGCGCGATGTCATCGTCGCCAAATACAATCCCGACGGGACGCTGGGCGGCGGCATCCCGATCGCGGGCAGCGGGGATGAGTGGAGCAGCGGCATCGCCGTTGACGGACCGGGCAACATTTATCTGACCGGCACCACGATGAGCGCGGCTGATTTTCCGGTGACGAGCGGCACGGCGGCATGGGGCGGCGGCGCCAGTGATGCGTTCGTGCTCAAGCTCTCCTCCGCATTCGGGATCACCTTCGCCACCTACCTCGGGGGCAGCGGCGACGACTATGGCGCGGCCATCGCGGTCGACACCGTCCAGGCATTCTACGTGACGGGCGCCACCACTTCTACTAATTTCCCGGTCAGCACGGGCGCTTATGACACCAGCCACAACGGAGGGCTGGACCTGTTCGTTGCCCGCATGCACCTGGGCAGCAGCGCGCCGAACAAAGTCACTTATGGCACGTACCTGGGCGCGGGCAACGAAGATTGGGCGTACAGCACGGTCACCGATACCGGAACACATGCCTTCGTAGCCGGCAGCAGCGCGTCATCCGCCGCCCTGGACTCGACCAATGCGCTCGTCGCCAGACTGAAGGTGGGCCTCCCGCCCGCTGCGCCGGTGGTGTCAATTGCCGCCAGTGGAACAAGTGCGGCCCTGAGCTGGGCCGCTGTGCCCTCGACCAGCAACTACCAGATATTCCGCAGCAACACGCCGTACTTCCAGCCGGGCGATTGGAGCAGCCCCACGCCACGGCAGGAGATCACCGGCTTGTCCTATCCCGACCCTGCCGTACTGACGACGGTCGGCGCTTACTTCTACCTCGTCAAGGCCGTCAGCGCCGCGCCTGCAGCCAGCGCGAGTTCGAATCAGGTCAGCAAGTTCACCTTCCCGTTGGTGAAGGGCGTTACTCCCTGACAGCATCAGTGCCACAGGGGGAGCCCGTTTTCGCGTGGTCGAAACCTGATAGGTTAATTGATTCATATCGCAGGTTATAACATGTTCAGCACACCGGCAGCCCGGCAACGTCACATCCTCGCATTGCTCGACACGCGCCATCTCCTGACCATCCAGGAACTGGCGGCGGAACTGGGCGTATCAGCGATGACCGTGCATCGCGACCTCAACAAGCTGGCCGACAGCGGCCGGCTCGTCAAGACGCGCGGCGGCGTTGCCTTACCCTCACCGGCGCACGGCCACATCAGCGCACCGGCGCTGTGTGCGATGTGCAACCGGCCGGTGTCCGAACGGAGCGCGGTCATCCTGCAAGGCCACCGTCTGGGCCGCCTGACGGCCTGCTGCCCGCACTGCGGGCTGGCCCTGCTCGAACGCAATACGTCGCCGGACTTGATGCTGGTCACGGATTTCCTGTATTGCCAGATGGTCAGCGCGCGGGATGCAACGTATCTGGTGGGCAGTGATATCCACTCCTGCTGTACACCAGGCATCCTCGCGTTTGCCGACCACAATGCCGCCGAGCGATTTCAGCGCGGCTTCGGCGGCGACATGATGAACCTGCTGCAAGTACACAACTTTCTGCAACGCGGATTGGCGCTTTCTGAGGAGCTACGGAGGTAAGCAAGATGAAGACGATTGTGAGGTCTCCCTGGATCCGGCGAATCCTGGCAGCAGGGGCGTTCCTTGCGATGCTGGCAGGATGTAGCCCCACGGCGCCCGGACACTCCGGCACAGACATGCAACAGGCCCCGGCGGCAGAATCAGGAGCGGTCCTGGAAGCCCCGGCGCAGACTGGCACAATTCTGGCGCGCCAGCAGACCGCAACCCTGCAGGGATGGTTAAGCTGTGAGCCAACGCAGCCTGTCCGAGGCACGGCAGACATGGATGCGTATCTGATTGATATGGACGGGCAGCCGGTTACAGATGCACAAGTGACGTTCGACATCGACATGACCAATATGAGCCACGGGATCAACCAGGTCACCGCGATGCCGGCCGGCGACGGGCACTATGTCGGACAAGTGCACTTCTCGATGCCCGGCCCGTGGCGCCTGATCGCCATCGTAGAGCGACCTGACCATGAAGCCGAGCAGGTGCGCTTCGATTTCAAGGTCAATCGCTAGCAGGAGCAAAGCATGAACCTTACGACAGCCGTGATTTTGTCCCTGGCCTTTGCCGCAGTCAGCGCGGGCGTCGGTATCTACCTTGTACGCTTCCGGGAGAGCGTGACCGAAATGCTGGGGATGATGATCGGGATGACCATGGGCATGATGTCGGGCATCGCCATCGGCTACTTCATTGGCGCAGCGACCGATATGTTCATCAGCAATCTGGTCGGCGTCGTTGTCGGGCTGGCGTTTGGGGCCGGCTTCGGCAGCCTGGGTGGGCTGATGGGCGCGATGGACGGCGGCATGGGCGGGTTCATGGGCGGCATGATGGGTGCGATGCTGGGCGTGATGATCAACATCTCTCCGACCGCGGTCTGGGTGACGTCGGCTCTCACGACTGTGGTCTGCCTGGCGATCTATGCCGGCCTGATCCGGCTGGTGCGCAAGAGCTGCGCGCAGCAGTACGCCAAAGACCCGGTCTGTGACATGCTGGTGGATGTCGCCACCGCGAAACTGACGAGCAGCTATCACGGCGCAACCGTGTACTTCTGTGCGGCAGGCTGCAAACGGGCCTTTGACAAGGACCCGGAGCACTACCTGGTCCAATCGCTGCGGCAGAGCGCGGCGCAGAGCGCGGCGGCTGACATGGGCGCCCTGCCCTCAGGGAGAGCATAGATGGCTGAAGTCAAGCAGGTCACTTTTCCTGTCACCGGCATGACGTGCGCCAACTGCGCCGCGGCCATCGAACGGAACGTCCGCAAGCTGCCGGGCGTCGATATCGCGAACGTCAACCTCGCCAGCGAGAAGCTCACCGTCGCCTTCGATCCGACGCAACTCGACGAGCAGGGGATTATCACGCGGGTCGAGCACATCGGTTACGGCATCCCGATCGGCAAAGTCGAACTGCCCATCACCGGTCTGCGGGATAATTCCGACGCGCTGACACTGGAGAAGCTGCTGGCCCGGCAGGAGGGCGTGCTGGCCGCGGGCGTGAGCTACGGCACCGAACGCGCCGCCCTGCAGTACATCCCCGGCCTGACGAGCATCGCGGAGCTGGCGCGCATCGTGCGGAAGGCGGGGTTCGACCTCGTGCAGGCAGGCGAGGCGGAGTCTATCGAAGACGCCGAGGCCCACGTACGCGCCGCGGAAGTCGCCCGGCAGCGCCGCCTGCTCATCCTCGGCCTGATCTTCACCGTGCCGCTCGTGACCTACAGCATGGCGCGCGACTTCATCGTGCCCTTCCAGCACGACCTGTGGGCCATGCTCGTCGCGGCCACCGTCGTGCAGTTTGCGGTGGGCTGGCAGTACTACGTCGGCGCGTACAAGAGCCTGCGTGCGGGCGGCGCGAACATGGATGTCTTGATTGCGTTGGGCTCCTCGGTCGCCTACGGCTACAGCGTGGTTGTCGTGCTCGGCCTGATTCCCAGCCCCAACGTCTATTTCGAGACCGGCGCAGCCATCATCACGCTGATTATGCTCGGCAAGTTCCTCGAAGCGCGTGCCCGCGGCAAGACATCCGAAGCCCTGAAGGCCCTGATTGGCCTGCGGCCCAGGATTGCGCATGTCATCCGCGAGGGCGTCGAGACCGAGATCGACGTGGACCAGGTCGTCGTGGGCGACACGCTGCTGGTGCGGCCCGGCGAGAAAGTGCCCGTGGACGGCATCATCAGCGACGGCCGCTCGGCCTTCGATGAGTCGATGCTGACCGGCGAGTCGATGCCCGTCACCAAGGGGCCGGGCGACGAAATCATCGGCGCAACCATCAACAAGGAGGGGTTGATTCGCTTCGAGGCCAGCAAGGTCGGCAAGAACACGACGCTGGCCCAGATTGTGCGCATGGTGCAGGAGGCCCAGGGCAGCAAGGCGCCCATCCAGAAGCTCACCGACCGCATCAGCGCCTACTTCGTGCCCGTCGTGATCGGCATTGCGCTGCTGACGTTCATGGGCTGGCTGCTGTTGACCCGCGCCGACTGGTCTGGTGCAATGATCAATGCCGTGGCCGTGCTGGTCATCGCATGCCCGTGCGCGCTGGGGCTGGCGACGCCGACCGCCATCATGGTCGGCACGACGAAGGGCGCGGAAAACGGCGTCCTCTTCAAGAACAGTGAGGCGCTGGAGCGCGCCGGCCGGGTCAAGGTAGTGGTTCTGGACAAGACCGGCACCATCACGCGGGGCGAGCCGGCCGTGACGGATGTCATTGCCGTGGATGGCGCAATCGGTCTCCCTCCCGACGAGGTGCTGCGCCTGGCCGCGAGCGCCGAGCGCGGGTCGGAACACCCCCTCGGCCGAGCGATCGTCGAAGCCGCCACCGCCAGGGGCCTGCCACTGACAGATCCCACCGCCTTCAAGGCCGTCAGCGGCTTCGGCATCCGCGCCACCGTGGCCGACCAGCGTCTCATCGTCGGCAACCCGCGCATGTTGCAGAACGAAGGGATCGCGCTGGACGCGCTGCAGCGGGACGTGGACCGGCTGCAAGCGGCGGGCAAGACGGCTATGCTGGTTGCGGTCCGCCCGGCCAGCAGCGAAGCGCTCCCTCGGTTGATCGGGCTGGTGGCGGTTGCGGATACCGTCAAGCCTGGCTCGCGGGAAGCCATCGCGGAGTTGCACCAGCTTGGGCTGGATGTCGTGATGATTACCGGCGACAACCGGCGCACGGCCGAGGTGATTGCGCAGCAGGTAGGCATCGCACAGGTGCTGGCCGATGTGCTGCCCGGCGACAAGGTGAACGAGGTCAAGCGGCTGCAGGGGGCAGCGGAGACCGGCAAGGCGCACCGACTCGTGGCAATGGTGGGCGATGGCATCAACGATGCGCCCGCACTGGCGCAGGCCGATGTCGGCATCGCGATCGGCACCGGCACCGATGTTGCCATGGCGGCCGCGGGCATCACCCTGATCGGCGGCGACCTGCACGGCGTCGTGCGTGCCATCTCTCTGTCGCGCGGCACGCTGCAAACCATCGTGCAAAACCTCTTCTGGGCCTTCTTCTACAACGTGGTCTTGATTCCCCTGGCGGCCTTCGGTTTTCTGATTCCGATGGTCGCCGCAGGCGCGATGGCCTTCAGCTCGATCTTCGTGGTCACGAACAGCCTGCGGATGCGCGGATATGACATCCACAAGCTCACCGCGCCGAAGCCGCTGGCGCGCCAGTTGGTCGAACTGGCCCCGCGGCTGGTGGTTCCTGCTGCAGCATTGGCCCTGCTCATTGCGCTCTCCATCGGCTGGCTGATGCCGGCCAAGGCACAGGAGTTGGCGCAGGTCTACACCGGGCGCCGGACCAACACCTACCGCGCGTACATCACCGCGGCGACGCCCATTGTGGCCGGGCAGCCCGCGCAACTCGATATCGAGATTGTCGACCAGTTCGGCAAGCGCGAGACGGAGTTCCGCACCTACGATTTCGACACGCTGCAATATTACGCCTACCTGGCAATTGCCCGCCAGGACCTTGCATCCCTGGAAGTGACACCCCTCTATCTGCGGCCCCAGCCTAAGCCGGTTGCCGGTCAGGCTGCCGACCCGATGGGCTCACAGCCGTTCTCCTATCTCGCGGTTCGACCGAAGGTCGTCTTCCCCGCAGAGGGGCAATACATTGCGTTCCTGAAGTTCTGGCCCCTCGGCGACGAGGAGGTCACCCTGACCGTGCCCATCGATGTGGGCGCCGCCACGACCTCCGCGGCCAGCCTGGCGGCCGATTCGTCAACCACACAAGTAGTGGATGGGTTGCAGGTCACACTTGGCAGCCCGGAACCGCTGCGGGCCGGGCAGAAGAGTGCGATCTCCTTCATTGTGCGAGATGCGACAGGCGCGATGCTCTCGGATGACATCGGGCTGCGGTCGGGCTCCTCGCTCCGGCTATACACGGTAGACGAAACCCTCACGACTTTCCTGGAGGAAGAGCCGGTCGATCGCGGCAGCCTGGAGTTTAACATCCGATTCCCGCAGCCAGGAAAGTACAAGGCGTGGTTCACCTTCAAGCATGAACGGAAGCTGCACCAGGTCCCGTTTGTGCTCGAAGTCAGGTAAGTCGCCGGCAAACTCAATCGGTGTTGTCGTCTGTTGGGTCCGCATTTGCATTGGGTACAGGAGGTCATCGAATGAAGAACTGCCAGTCCCTCTCAGTCGCGGTGCTGCTGATCCTGATTTTCGTGACAGGTTGCAGCAGCCTTCCACCCGTAGCGGTATCGAGTATGGCAACCGCAGCGCCGGATCAAGTCACGCTGAAGGTGTTTGCGCCTTCCAGCATGACTGATGCAGTCAAAGAGCTGGCCGCGGCCTTCGAAACAGCCAATCCCGGGGTCAAGCTCGCCATCGAAATCGGCCACTCGCCCACGCAGCGGCTGCAGCTCACCCAGGGCGCAGTGGGTGACGTCTTCATCACCGCCAGCCAGCGAGACATGGATGATGCCATCACCGACGGCAGCGTCGACGCCGGCGCCGCGCACATCTTCGCCATGAACCGGCTCACCGTCGTCCTGCCGCCGGAAAACCCGGCTAACATCCAACAACTGGCAGACCTGGCGACGGAAGGGGTCCGCTTGTTAGTGGCCGTCTCAGATACGCCCATCGGCAAAGTGACCCTGACGAGCCTGGACAAGATGGACCAGCAATTCGGCGCGGGATTCAAAGATAAGGTTCTGGCGAATGTGGTTTCCAATGAGGCCGGTGTCAAACCCATTGTCGCCAAGCTCCAGTTGAGTGAAGCTGATGCCGGCGTCGTGTTTGTCACCGACGCGGTCGCGGCGCCCAAGCTCAAGACGCTCGAGATTCCGTCCGACATGAACGTCATCTCCCAACTGAACATCGCCCCGCTGGCGGAAGCGCCACACGGTGATCGCGCGGCGGCCTTCGTCGCGTTCGTGACATCAGCCGAAGGCCAGGCGATTCTAAACAAATGGGGCTTCCTGCCGGGGAAATCGTAAAACATCAGGCGCTAAGTAGCGCAGGGGAGTGCTGGCGATGATACGAGATGCAGTGCCTATGGCGACGATAACGGGAAGGTTATCTCAGAGCCCGAAGGTCGCGCCGCGCGTCAGCGATGCGGCATACCACCAGAAGGTTCACCGGGTCGGGCCGTTGGCCGGCTTCTTCGTGCCCGCGGCCCTGGCCGGACTTGTGCTGGCGCTCCCCCTGACCGTGCTGCTCTGGCACGGCGTCACTGCGGGCATCGCGGGCTACCTGGCGGACCCCTCGGTCATTGCCGCCGCGCGATTGAGCATCCAGACCAGCGCCGTCAGTATGCTGGCAACCCTGCTGCTCGGCACGCCCCTCGCTTATGTCCTGGCGCGCTGGTCGTTCCGGCACAAAGCCGTTGTCGAGGCAATCATCGACCTCCCGATTGTCCTGCCGCCGATGGTGGCAGGCATCGGGCTGCTCCTGGCGTTTGGGCGCAACGGTCTGTTGGGCGGCCCCCTGCACCAACTGGGCATCCACCTGCCCTTCACGACTGCGGCCGTCGTCCTGGCCCAGGCGTTCGTCTCCGCGCCGCTCTACATCCGGGCGGCCAGGCTTGGTTTTGCGGCTGTCCGGCCCGACATGATCGAAGCAGCCTACACGGATGGGGCAACCGAAGCGGAAATCTTCCGGCTCATCATGGTGCCGCTCGCCGGCCGGTCGATGTTGAACGGGCTGATCATGTGCTGGGCACGCGCTTTCGGTGAATTCGGGGCGACCATCATCTTTGCGGGCAACCTGCAGGGTTACACGCAGACCATGCCGCTGGTGATCTTCAACGGCTTTGAGACCAACCTCGGCGTCGCGCTGAGCATATCGCTGGTGTTGATCCTAATCTCCGCCGCGATTCTGTTGGCGCTGCGGGCCATCGAGAAGACCACGCACATCAACATCTAGCGGCTCCTTTGACACTCGTCCCGGCCAGAGCACCCGATGGCGTCTGGCCGGGACGATGCCGGGATTGTGCTGTTTCAATTGCCCGGCTCGAGGATGTACCCATAGTAGAGTTCCGGTGCGGTCGGGTCAGGGGTCAGCCGTTCGCCCCACATCTGGAGGTGCAGCCCTGTATAACCACCTCCACCATGGCCTGTGAAATGGAAGTAGGAGTAGCCGTTCTCATCGCGGGAGCCCGTCCATGTCCCCTCCCAATAGCCGCCTGCATTCGCCAGCATGAACTTACCCCACATCTCGCCGGCAACATACACCGGCTCGGGCATCAAACGGAAATTGCAGTTGATCGTCACCGTGTTGGTAGCCTGGTCGAGGCGGGGGTCCGTCGCCTCAAAGGCGAACTCATCGACCTCGCCGCGGACATGGTAGCGGCCATCCGGGAAGAATTCCTTGCCCGGCTCAAGCATGGTTACCCAGGTCTCACTCCCCGTGAACTCCGTCCTGGTCGTGCCGGCGTCCGCCGGACTCGCAGGCAAGAGCCACAGAGCCAGGATAAATGTCATGGCCAACAAACAACGCTTGCGAGTGTTCATCTACGGCTCCTTTCTTGCCGGGGCTGCCCCCGCAGGGACATGGTCTCAGGTCAACCTCTGCAGGTCATCGCTTGGACCTATGGTCGCTCGTACACCCATGTCGCCTTTCCTGACGCCAGCAACAGTGCCGCGTAGTGTTGCGCTCCCGCGTCCGAGGGGTGCTCACCATCCTCCCGGATCCACCCCTGCTCCCGCGGATCCTGCGTGTGATCCGGCCCATTGAAAGCCGCGTATGTGTCCACGAACTGAACGCCATACGCCTCAGCGGCCTGCTTAACGGCGGCATTCAGACCTTCCCAGAAAGCCACGCAGAGATCATCGAATCCCTCTGCCCGCCATTCGTTGAGTGCCGGGTTGTAGATGCCCGCCGCGCGCAGGATCAATGGCCGCCCTGCGCGCAACGCGGCAACCTCCTCGTAGATTGCGCCGAGGTCCGTCTGATAGGCCGCGAACTGCTCCGGCGCAATGTTTCCAGGGCCCGGATCGCTGAACTCGACGCAGGCCCACCCGATTGCAGCCGTCTGGGAATCCAGCGAATCCTGTGGGTTGCCGAATACCACCAGAACCTCCGCGTCGCGGATGAGCTGAGGCCACTTTTCACGCTTGGCCGAATGCTCAAACTCGCCTCGCAGCGCCTTAAGGATCGTACCTGCGCTTAGCCCGCCCTGCCACTCATCGTGCAGGTTCACCTGGACGGCGTAGGTCTGCTCTATCAGGGCCGCATATGGCTCGCCCACGCCCCAGAGGCTCGAGTCACCGATCACAACCACATCCCACTCGGTTAATCCGGCGAAGGGATGCGGTGTCGGACTGGGCAGCGCCGGCAACTCTGGCGGACTGGGGGGCAACGGCGTCACACTGGCTTCAGGGGGCGTAGCCAGCGGACGTACCGGCGCAGCACATGCGGCCAGCAAGAGAGCCATCGCGAAACCGGCAGCCCGCAGGACAGACAGGCGGTTCATGATCTCAGCTCCTTTCAAGAGGGCAGGCCCGCACCACCGGTTACTGTGCCTGCCCGGCTTACCCATGTGGCCCACAACTGGCTCGCATCTTCAGCGTCACAGGCAAGACCACCTGCATAACGTCGAGCGGCCAACCCGCGATTTGCGCTTGCAGCATGCGCATGGCCCGGACGCCCATTTCGTATGCCGGCGCGACCACGGATGTCAGCGGCGGATCGAGCAGGCCGGCTGTCGGGATATCGTTGAAGCTGGCCAGGGCGATGTCATCCGGCACGCGTAGCCCTGCCGCCTTAAGTGCCGCCAGGACGCCCAGTGCCAGCGTATCCGCAATGGTGAAGATAGCAGTCGGTGGTTGTGCAAGCGCAAGCAGGTGTTCAGCGCCAGCGCGACCGGCCGCCATATCGAATGCGGGCACATGCGCGATGAGTGCAGGATCCTCCACGCCGCCACGCTCGCGCACGGCGCGCCGGTAGCCGGCATTCACCGGTGCCACGTTCGCGGGTTCCCGGTCGAACGTAATCAGGCCCACGCGGCGGTGACCGTGCTCCAGGAGATGCCGGGTTGCCTGGTAACCGGCATCCTCCAGGTCCATCGTCACCGCGCACCCGGTCGCTGTCGGCCAATCCACCGCAATGATGGGCAGCAGGGGAGTGGCTGCGTTCTGCCCCTGCGCATGAGACATCTGAAATCCCGACGGGTCCTGCGACACGACGACGATACCGTCCACATGCTTGGCCGAAAGTTGGGCAAAATAACGCCACGCCTGGTCCGGGTCGTCGCGAGTATTGCACACGAAGAGCATTGTCCCATCTTCTCGGGCCACTTCTTCCACGCCGTCCAGCAGCGGATGATAGAAGGGGTTGGCGAACGAAGGGAGGATAATCCCCACCGTATGGCTGCGCGCTGTGGCCGCAATCGCAGCCAGGCTGGCCGCATCCTGCGCTAACACGCGCGTCCCGGCGCCATGACGCGTTTCAACCAGGCCATCGGCCTCGAGCTTTTGGTAGGCACTGCGCACCGTGTTGATACTGATTTGCAGGTGCGCAGCCAACCGACGCACCGCAGGCAGCCGGTCGCCGGGCAAGAGGTCGCCGGTCGCAATGAGCCAGGTCAACTGCTGCACCAATTGCTGCACAAGGGTCGCATCCAGGCGCGACTCGATCTGGATTTTGTCGCTAACGTCCATGCTGCTCCAAAGGAAATCGGGATAGCAAGAGGAGACTTCAGAGGCCGATCATATCTATATCACTGTATCATAACAGAGTAACATTTGTCAATACCCCCGCCACTCAGACGAAACCGCCGCCGCCCGACTGACTGCGCCTCGGCCCCGAATGCAAACTTGCGCACTTTCGCATCTTGTGGCATTCTCCCGCCCGCACGGGCTGTTCATACGGTCACGCCACAGTGTGACCATCGGGCCCAGGGCAGCAAAGGCGAGGAGGGAGCCATGAGCGTAAAAGTCTTCTGCAAGCTCGCGGACTGTGTCAACTGGGACAATGGCCTCTGTGGCGCAGAGGAAATCCGCATCGACCGCGAGGGTTACTGCGCAACCTACGAGGAAATCCCGGAGGAGGCCGCGGATGACCTGGACATGCCCGCGCACGTCGAAGACCTCAACTGGGAAGACGAAGAAGACGAGGAACTGGAACTGGACGAGCTGGGTGAGGATGGCTGGGAGGAACTGGACGAGGAGAACGAAGAAGAAGGCGAAGACGAAGAAGACGAGGACCGCTGGAAGGACTGACCCCCCGCTGATCCGCTCCCCCCGCAGACCAGCCGGATGGACGCCCGTCCATCTCTGAAACTCCGCGCCCGTGGATGAAAGCCGCGCTGCTTTTTGCACAAAGAGGCAGCTCATCATATAATAGTCCTCTGTGCCGTCCGGAGCAACCCAACAGCCGGACGATTTAGCGCGAATTCCCACTGGTTGTAAATGCAAGTGCTCGCGTCCTGCTATACGCGGGCCCTACTTTCAGGAGGCTGCTTTCACATGGCAAAAAAATGGGTTTACCTGTTCACCGAAGTCGCAGACGCGGAGAAATACGTCGGCGGCTCGTGGGATGCGGTCCGTGGGCTGCTGGGCGGCAAGGGCGCAAACCTGTTTGAGATGACGCGTATCGGCCTGCCGGTGCCCCCTGGCTTCACCGTCACCACCGAAGCGTGCAATGCTTACCTGGCAAATGGCGGCAAGTTCCCCGAAGGCATGTGGGACCAGGAGCTTGCGGCGCTGAAGGCCACCGAGGAGGTGACGGGCAAGGGCTTTGGCGATGCGCAGAACCCCCTGCTGGTTTCCTGCCGCTCCGGCTCCAAGGAATCCATGCCCGGCATGATGGACACCGTCCTCAACATCGGCCTGAACGACGCAACCGTCGAGGGCCTGGCCGCATTGACCGACAACCCCCGCTTCGCCTACGACGCTTACCGCCGCCTCGTGGAAGGCTTCGGCAAGGTCGTGCTGGAGATTCCCGACACCGCATTCGAGCACGCGCTGCACAGCATGAAGGACGCGCTGGGCATTACGCTGGACACCGATCTGAAGACCGACGACCTGAAGACGTTGACCGCCCAGTACAAGGCGATCGTGAAGAAGCACAAGGGCTTCGATTTCCCGCAGGACCCCATCGAACAGCTCCGCCTGGCGACTGAGGCCGTGTTCAAGAGCTGGAACGGCAAGCGCGCGGTGGATTACCGCCGCCATGAGGGCATCCCCGACACCCTCGGCACTGCGGTCAACATCGTCACGATGGTCTTCGGCAACATGGGCAACACCTCCGGTACCGGCGTGGCATTCACCCGCAACCCGAGCACCGGCGAGAAGCTCGTCTACGGCGAATACCTCATCAACGCGCAGGGCGAAGACGTGGTCGCCGGCATCCGCACCCCGCAAAAGGTCGCGGTCATGGCCGAAGAGCTGCCTGAAGCGTATGCGCAGTTCATGGACATCTGCCAGATCCTCGAAAACCACTACCGCAACATGCAGGATGTCGAGTTCACCATCGAGCGCGGCAAGTTGTGGATGCTCCAGACCCGCAACGGCAAGCGCACCGCGGCGTCGGCCATCAAGATCGCGGTGGACATGGTGAACGAGGGCCTCATCACCAAGAAGGAAGCCATCCTGCGCGTCACGCCCGACAACGTCAACTCGCTGCTGCACCCGCAGTTCGATCCCGATGCCAAGAAGACCGCGGCGAAGGAAGGCAAGCTGCTGGGCAAGGGCGTGAACGCATCCCCGGGCGCGGCTGTGGGCCAGGCGTACTTCGATGCCGACACCGCCGAGGAAAAGGCCAAGGAAGGGCCGGTCGTCATGGTTCGGCCGTTCACCAAGCCGGATGACGTCCACGGCATGATCGCTGCGAAGGGCATCCTGACCAGCGAAGGTGGCGCAACCAGCCACGCCGCCGTGGTGGCCCGCCAGTTCGGTCGCCCGTGCGTCGTGGGTGCGGCAAGCATCAAGATCGATATGGAAGCGCGCCAGATGGTCTCCAATGGCGTCGTGGTCAAGGAAGGCGAATGGATCAGCGTGGACGGCGGCACCGGTGAAGCGTTCATCGGCCAGATCCCGACCGTCGCCCCCAAGTTCGAGGAACAGACGGACCTCATCACGCTGCTGGGCTGGGCTGACGAAATCGCCTCTGAAGAAGGCAGCCGCCAGCCGGGCAAGAACGGCTCGCCGACCCGCGGCCTGCAAGTCTGGGCCAACGCGGACTACCCGGCGGACGCGCGCCGCGCGCGGGCCTTCGGCGCCCAGGGCATCGGCCTCTGCCGCACCGAGCACATGTTCTTCGAGACGCAGCGCCTGCCGATCGTGCAGCGCATGATCCTGGCGGAGACCAGCGAAGCACGCACCGCGGCCCTGAATGAGCTGCTCCCATACCAGCGGTCGGACTTCGACGGCCTGTTCGAGGCGATGACCGGCCTGCCCGTCATTATCCGCCTGATCGACCCGCCGCTCCACGAGTTCATGCCCGACGAGGAAGCGCTGCTCGAAGAGGTCATCGAGATGCGCATCAAGGGTGAGACCGAGGGCCTGAAGGATAAAGAAGAACTGCTGGCCGCCATCCGCGGGATGCACGAATCCAACCCGATGATGGGCCTGCGCGGCATCCGCCTGTCCATCGTCATGCCTGAGATTGTCGAGATGCAGGTACGCGCGATCTTCGAGGCTGCATCCGACGTCGCGCAGCGTGGGTTCGACCCGCACGTCGAGGTGATGATCCCGCTGACCGGCACGGTGCGCGAGCTCGAGTACATCCAGCCCAAGCTGGAGCGCATCGCCAAGCAGGTTGTCAGCGAGAAGGGCGTCCAGGTCGACTACAAGTTCGGGACGATGATCGAGATCCCGCGCGCGTGCGTGACCTCCTACGAGATCGCCAAGCTGGCCGAGTTCTACAGCTTCGGCACGAACGACCTGACCCAGATGACCTTCGGCTACAGCCGGGATGACGCCGAGCGCAACTTCCTGCTGAAGTACGTCGAGGATGGCATCCTGCCGAAGAACCCGTTCCAGGTCATCGACCGCGAGGGCGTCGGCGCACTGATGGACACCTGTGTCGAGCAGGGCCGCAAGACCCGCGACGGTCTGGAAGTCGGCATCTGCGGCGAGCACGGCGGCGACCCCGAGTCCATCGAGTGGTGCCACCTGATCGGCAACAACTACGTGAGCTGTTCCCCGTTCCGCGTGCCGGTGGCCCGCCTGGCCGCCGCGCAGTCGGCAGTGAAGCACTGGGGCAAGTAACGTCCGGACCCCGTAGTACGTTAGTCCGATAGTAGACAGGCCAGGCT
>DAOUGK010000595.1:0-8577 GCA_034429055.1 Anaerolineae bacterium
TGCCCAGCAGGTCGAGCACCGCCCCGTCCCAGCGCGCGCCGGCCATGTCGAAGAAGTGGTAGCCGTAGGCCTGGGTGAAGTCGCAGGTCAATTCGCCGGTGAGCCGCGCGGTCAGGTAGCCGGAGGATGTCAGGAAGGCGTGTGTCGCGTCGAATATGGCCGGGTGATGCGTCCGGAGCCACAGCAGCTTCGGCGTGATGTAGGCCGGGTCGAGCGGGTTGGCGCTCAGGTTAACCAGCCGCTCCGCATGCGGCCCGCGGCGCAATGCGTCAGCTTCGGCCTCCGCGCGGCGGTCAAGCCAGATGAGCGCGGGCGCCAACGGCTCCACCTGCGCATCGACCGGCAGCAGCGTCCAACTGAGTCCGTCGACGCCGACCCCCGCCACTTGCCGCGCGTGGACGTGCGCCTCCGCCAGCACCTGCCGCGTGGTCAGGCAGGCGGCCCGCCACCACTCACGTGCGTCGATCTCCGCCCAGGCCGGCCGGCTGCGGGTGAGGCTGTAGTCGCACGTCGCGCTCACCACGCGGCTGCCTGCGGCCGTCCACAGCGCGGTCTTGGTGCTCGACGTGCCGATGTCGATGGTGAGGATGTAGCGGTCGGACATGGGTCTCTATTATACAATGCAAATCGCTTTTAGGGATAGCTCGTTTGTTCCGTCAGCCAAATGCCAGTATAATCAGGGCAACAAGCTGGATCGAGGCAACACTCATCTGCAAACTCACGAGGGCAGGATGACTCACAGAAACGGAAGAAAACACATCGCCTTTGGCTGGTATGGCGGCAAATACAGCCATCTCGACTGGCTCTTGCCACTCCTGCCTCCGGCCCAGCATTATTGTGAACCGTTTGGCGGATCTGCGGCAGTTCTGCTCAATCGTGAACCGGCTCCGGTGGAGACCTATAACGACATCGACAGCGAAGTCGTTAATTTCTTCCGAGTCCTGCGCGAACAGAAGGATGAATTGATCTATGCCATCGGTATGACGCCTTTTTCCCGCGAAGAGTATGTGCTGGCTATCGACACCAATGGAAGCGAACTGCCATCTTCCGCCGAGAATTCTGCGTGGGATGAGACAAGTTATCAGAAATCAGAGGCTCAACTGCGACTTCTTGCTGAGAAGCGGGCCGCGTTTAAGGTCAAACTCAGTGCCGATATGAGCCAGCCGTTGACCGACCTTGAGCGCGCTCGCCTGTTCTTCGTGCGCGCCCGGCAGACCCGAACGGGGCTCGCACAAACGGCGTCCGTCGGTCGTTGGGCGAATTGTCTCAATACAAGTCGCGCAGGCATGGCCGGGGCCGTCTCGCGTTGGCTGGGGAGTGTAGAGGAATTGGAATGGATCGCCAGCCGCCTGCTGCGAGTACAGATCGAACACGATTCTGCGCTCAACGTCATTCGGCGCTATGACAGCTCAGACACCCTATTCTATTGCGACCCTCCGTATCCACATGATTCGCGCGGCGATTCCAAAGCTTATCAGTACGAGTTGAGCAATCATGAGCATGTCGCTCTGCACAGGGTCCTATCGCAAGTGAAGGGTAAAGTCGCGATATCGGGGTATCATGGCGACCTTATGGATCAGCTATATAGTGACTGGAATATCCACGAAGAGGGCATCAAGAAGGCCCATTCGGTAAAAACCGACCGAACCGAAGTCCTATGGACGAACTACTAAACAAAGCAAAGCATCATGGCATCTTCCACCCATCCCAAAAGAAACGCAAACAGCCCTACAACAGAGGAACGCGCCTTTCGTGCCACCTGCGCAGCATATCTGGAAAGCAGGTGGCTTGAAGTTACTCAGGCGTTCACGCATCGGCACCGATGCAGCCGGCAGACCCTTTGGCTGACAGGCCAGATCTGATTGCGCTGATACGCGCCTGTCTCGTCAGTAAGAGCAAGAGCTATCACTATGTGCTGCCGACGCATCTGCTGGCAAAGTGCGTCAATCCCCAACTGGACAGTCATTGCATTCAGGTAAGCTACGGCGTCCCTGGTGCATTTGACGCACGCAGTTTGGCACATGCTGTCATCGTGCCCTTTGACCAAACGAACTTTGCGGTTTTGGGTGGTTCGTCAGAGCCCTGTGCTAACAATCCTTTGCGAATTCCAGCCGTTACTTCAGCCTATCGTAATGCTCAGAAACAGCAACAGGATTGGGACAGGTTGGTCGCTGTGTTCGATGCAGTGGAAGCAGCGAATGACGAGGATTTTGTACGGCGTGCCTTCGATCAGGTGCTATTCGCAATATACCGGTTGTTAGCGGACGTGCAGGTGGTCTACCCCACCCCCAACCGCATCAGCCTGGATGCCACGTACAGCCTGATAGGTCACTATCTCGATAGCAAGTCCGGCGGTGAGCGCATGGAGGCGGTTACAACCGCACTATTCCGAACAATGGCCGAACGGTTTGACATTTTTGACGAGGTGCGGCGGGAACAGGTGAATGCTGCCGATCAGTCATCGGGGATGGCAGGTGACATCGAGTGTTGGGCCGATGGCAGAATCGTCTTGCTCGTAGAGGTAAAAGATCGAACGCTCACGCTGGTGCAGTTAAGTGCCAAGCTGGATCGAGCCCGTTCACAGCAGATCAAGGAGATTTTGTTTGTTGCACAGCAAGGTGCAGAGCTGGCCGAGACCGATCGGATTATGGCACGTATCGCTTCTGAGTTTGTTAGCGGGCAGAACATCTATGTGGCTCGTTTCAACGACTTTGCCCTGGGCGTGTTGATATTGATGGGTGAAGAAGGCCGCGTCGAGTTCCTGCGTCACGTTGGCAAAGAACTAGACCGCGCCAACTCAGCTATCCAACACCGTCGGGCTTGGGCTGATTTGTTACGAGCGGTCTAGCTCCCAATCTCCTGCCCGTTACCGCGTCAACCGGCGATGCACGAGGCGGTGCGGGGTCTCCGCGGCGACGCCCAGCCGGCGGCGGCGGTCCGCCTCGTAATCCGCGCAGTTGCCGACGAACCAGTTCACGCTGCCGTCTTCCTCGAACGCGATGATATTGGTGCAGATGCGGTCGAGGAACCAGCGGTCGTGGCTGACGACGAGCGCGCTGCCGCCGAAGTCGTCGATCGCCTCTTCCAGCGCGCGCAGGGTGTTGACGTCCAGGTCGTTGGTCGGCTCGTCCAGCAGCAGGACGTTCGCCAGCTCCTTCAGCACCTTCGCCAGGTGCACCCGGTTGCGCTCGCCGCCGGACAGGTCGCCCACCTTCTTCTGCTGGTCCGTGCCGAGGAAGTTGAACCCCGCGACATAGGCGCGCGAGTTCATCTTGTGTTGGCCCAGCGTCAGCGTGTCCTGCCCGCCGGAGATTTCCTCCCACACGCTCCGGTCGCCGGTCAGGGTGGCCCGACTCTGGTCCACGTAGCCCAGCTCGACCGTCTGGCCGACGGTGATCTTGCCTGCATCGGGCTGCTCCTGGCCCGCGATGAGCCGCAGCAGCGTCGTCTTGCCCGCGCCGTTCGGCCCGATGACGCCGACAATCGCGCCGGGCGGCACGGTGAAGCTCAGGTCCTCGAACAGCAGCCGGTCGCCGTAGGCCTTCGATACGCCGTCGAACTGCACGACGACATCACCCAGCCGCGGGCCGGGCGGGATGTAGATCTGCATCTCCTCGCGGCGGCGCTCCGTCTCCTGGCTCAGCAGCCGCTCGTAAGCCGTCACGCGGGCCTGGCCCTTCGCCTGCCGCGCGCGCGGGGACATGCGAATCCATTCCAGCTCGCGCTGCAGGGTGTTGATGCGCCTGGTGTCGGCCTTCTCCTCCCGGCGCAGGCGTTCCTGCTTCTGCTCCAGCCAGGAGGAATAGTTGCCGCGCCACGGGATGCCATAGCCGCGATCCAGCTCGAGGATCCATTCGGCCACATTGTCGAGGAAGTAGCGGTCGTGCGTGACTGCGATGACAGTTCCCTTGTAAGCCTGCAGGTGGCGCTCCAGCCACGCCACCGACTCCGCATCGAGGTGGTTCGTCGGCTCGTCCAACAGGAGGATGTCGGGCTCGGTCAACAGCAGGCGGCACAGCGCGACGCGGCGGCGCTCGCCGCCGGAGAGAACCGCAATCGCTGTGTCGCCGGGCGGGCAGCGCAGCGCCTCCATCGCCTGTTCGAGCCGGTTGTCGAGGTTCCAGGCGTCGTGCTTGTCGATTTCCTCCTGCACGCGGCTTTGCTCCGCCAGCAGCGCGTCGAAGTCGTCGCCGTCCGCAGTCGCGAATTTCTCGTTGACCGCATCATACTGCTTGAGCAGGTCCACGATCGGCTGGACGGCTTCCTCGACGACCTGGCGCACGGTCTTGGTGTCGTCGAGCTGCGGCTCCTGTTCCAGCAGGCCGCGGCTGTAACCCTTCGAGAGCATCGTCTCACCGGTATAGTCCTCGTCCACGCCGGCCATGATGCGTAGCAGCGTGCTCTTGCCCGAACCGTTCAGCCCCAGGACGCCGATCTTCGCGCCGTAGTAGAAGCCGAGCGAGATGTCGCGGATGACCTGCTTGCCGGGCGGAAAGACCCGTCCGACGCGCACCATCGAGTAGATGACCTGTCCGTCTGCCATATAACTCCCTTGTTCAGCCTGATCGGCCTGAGCCGGTGTAGATTGCCGCCTACTTCTAACACAGGTAGGGATGGGCGTCAATTGCGCCAGATAGAAATCCTCCCCCCGACCTGTGCGTCGGGAAAACTCAGCCTCGCGCCATGCGAAGATTGGAGTCGAGGTTTTAGCCGGATTGGTGTTGTACGCTCACAGGCTACCTAACCGGCTAAAGCCTCGACTCCAGCTTCATCGCACGTACTGATCTTTGTGCTTGACACCTAGAGTGTGATGTATATAATGATGTATAATCCATTTACGGAGCAAGACCTATGGGAACCAAGGTGCGCAAGCAGATCTACATCGAACAACGCCAGGAAGCAGAGCTTAAAACGCTGGCCGAGCAGACCGGGTTGAGCGAGGCGGAGATCATCCGCCAGGCAATCAACCGGCAGGCCAGAATCCTGCGCTTACCTCGTCGCGAACCGGATGTCTGGGAGACAGAACGGGCGTTTATCGCTCAGTTGATGGCCCAGGGGCCTGTCACGGGCGCACGCTCCTGGACGCGCGAGGACCTCTATGACCGCTAGTGTCTTCCTCGACACCAATGTGCTCGTCTATGCCTACGATCGCTCCCAACCGGTCAAGCAGGCTCTCGCGGTCGCCACACTGGAGCAGGTCATCAAGTCCGGCCGCGGGATCATCAGCGCACAGGTCTTGTCGGAGTTCTTCAGCGTGGTGACGCGCAGGCTCCCGGCTCCGCTGACGATCGAGCAGGCGGCTGAACGCATAGCGAACTTCTTGCGGCTGCTCACGGTGGTTCCACTCACGGAGTTGATCGTGCTGGAAGCCATCCGGGGCGTCCGCGAGCACCAGTTCAGCCTGTGGGATGCGCAGATATGGGCGGCGGCAAAACTCAACCAGATTCCCGTGATCCTGAGCGAAGACTTCCAGCACAACCTCATCCTGGAGGGGATACGCGTCGTCGACCCGTTCCAGCCGGAATTCCGTGTGGATGAGTGGCTATAGGGAAAACGACATTCCCTCACCCGCACAGTTCCTGCGCGACCGCCGTGTAAATGTCCGCACACTGCGCGACGCTCGCCAGGTCGATCCACTCCTCAGCCGCGTGCGCACCCGCGCCCGTCGGGCCGAGCAGGACCGTGGGGATACCTGCGGCAGCCAGCAGCGCGGAATCGGCCCAGTACGAGACGCCGCCGACCTCCGCCGGCCGTCCGGTGACACGGGTCAGGTGCTCCCGGCACATCTGCACGATGTCCGCAGCCTCGTCTACTTCGAAGGGGTCGCGCGCCAGGCCGCCTGACAGCCGCGCCCGAAACACGGGATCATCGCGGCCGCACGCCTCAAGAAGCGCCTGCAACTGCGCCCCCACCAGCGCCAGGGACTCACCAGGTATCGTCCGCCGCTCGACTCCGAGCTTGCAGTGCGCGGGGTAGGAGGACGGCTCCTGCCCGCCCTCGATGAGGCTGGCGTGGATGCTGCCGCTGCCGAGATGCCGGTGTGTAGGCCGGCTGCGCAGGTCGCGGTCGTGGGCCTCCAGCGCGACCAGCACGCGGCCCATCTTCGCGATGGCATCCACCCCCAGGTGCGGGCGAGAGCCGTGCGCAGCGACCCCGAACGTCTCGATGTCGAACCAGACGAAACCCTTATGCGCCACGGCCAGCACCATCTCGGTCGGCTCGGTCACGATCGCGGCAACGGGCTGCCAGCGAGCCAGCTCGCGCACGACCGCCTCCGTGCCGAGGCTGGCGACCTCCTCATCGGCCACACACGCAACAACCACATCTCCCCGCAAGCCGAGCGCGCGGGCTCGCTGCGCAGTGATGAGGCTGGCCGCCACACCTGCCTTCATATCATACGCCCCGCGGCCGTACATCCGGCCGCCCGCGATGCGCGGGGTAAGCGGGTCGGCCATGCCCGCCAGTCCCACGGTGTCGATGTGGCCGTTGAGCAGCAGATTCCTGCCGCCGCCCGACCCCCGCGCCGTCACGATGACGTTGGGGCGGCCGGGCGCGGCTTCCTGGACCACCACTTCCAGCCCGGCGCGCGTCGCCCACTCCGCGATATAGGCGGCAATCTCGCCTTCGCCCCGCGCGCCGGGGATCAGGTCAGGGTTGACCGAGTCGATGCGCACGAGAGCAGCCAAAAGCTCGTTGAGTTCAGAGTTGTGATTCATCGCACACTTACCTTCGTCTTTCGTCCTTCGTCCTTGGTCTTTCGCCCCGCATATTACCGCGGTTTTGGTCAAAAGTCCCATCGCGGGTACACTACGGTCAACTTCAGACCACATCCGACAAAGGAGTCACCCCATGACCGAGCAACGCAAGAAGGTCTCCCTGCCCGTACTCTTCGACAAGATGACCAAGGGCACGCCCCTCACCATGATTACCTGTTACGACTACCCGATGGCGACGTTGGTCGAACAGGCCGGCATCGACATCGTATTGGTGGGCGACAGCCTGGGCATGACCATGCTGGGCTACGAGTCCACGCTGCCCGTCACGATGGCCGACATGATCCGCCATGCGCAGGCCGTGCGCCGCGGCACGCCCAACGGCTGGCTGATCGGTGACATGCCCTACATGAGCTACCAGGCGTCCGACGAGTCCGCCGTGCTCAACGCGGGCCGCTTCATGGCAGAGGCGGCGTGCGATGGCATCAAGCTGGAGGGCGGCGTGGAAGTCTGCCCCCGCGTGCGTGCGATTGTCGCCGCAGGCATCCCGGTCATGGGCCACCTGGGGTTGACCCCGCAGAGCGTGTCGTCGCTGGGCGGCTTCCGGCTGCAGGGCAAGAGTGCGAAGCAGGCTAAGAAGATTGTCGACGATGCGCGCGCGCTGGAGGAGGCAGGTGCGATGGCGATCCTGCTGGAGCTGGTGCCCGACCAGGTCTGCGGAATGATTACCGAGCGGGCGAAGGTGCCCATCATCAGCCTGGGCAGCGGCCCCAATGCGCACGGACAGCTCCTCATCTTCCACGATATGTTTGGTCTCTACCCGCGCTTCACGCCCAAGATGGCGAAGCAGTACGCGAATGCCGGCAAGCTCATCGGCGATGGGCTGAAGCAGTATGTGGCCGAGGTGACGGGCAAGGTCTTCCCCGAGCCGGAACGTTACTTCGGCATCAAGGAAGACGAATATACCGAGCTCCGCCGCCTCGTGGCAGAGGATGACGCTCGTATAGGATAGGCACGGCGATGTTTCTCGTTACTCGTTACTCGTTTGCGTAATGAGAAATGAGTAATGAGTAAGGCGAACTAAGGAGCGCATTATGGCAAACAAGGAAGAGCTGCGCGCGAGGCTGCGCATCCCACAGGGGCGGCTGGACGACATCAACGCCCTGCTGCTCGATCCCAATACGCGGGTCGTCAACGACCTGCTCGATGTGGTTGCCAGGTATGGCACGCCGGAGGAGATCAACGCGAAGGCCGCGCGGGCGCGCGACTTCAATACTCTGATGACGCGGCTGGCCGAGCACGACTGCCGCTATCTCGATGAGTTGATCTGGATGCAGGAACAGCGCGATGCCCGCGCATTCATCAGCGAGGCGGATTACCGCCGCGCGGTGCTGGGGCCGCAGGCGGACGCCACGACCTTCCGGGATGAGTTCGCGGTCACGCTCGAGATCAGCGCGGCCCAGTATTTCCCGTGGGTCATCGAGGAGGCGCGGCAGTCGATTGCCAATCGTGAGCTGATGCCGGGCCGCTTCATCCGCGTGCGCAAGATGCGCGAGTCCGAGGCGGACTGCGGCGACATGCTGGCGTTCGCGGCCGCGATGCAGATCATGGGCGCGTCATACGTCGAGACGCTGGACACGAAGGGCACGGACGGCTCGAATATCCACCTGGGCGGGCCGGACACCATCACGGGCTACTTCGGCGGCATCGGCCAGCCGAACGACCACGTGCTGAAGTGGATCGACGAGTACCTGTATTACTACACCACCTACGGCACGCGCCAGGTGCTCAACATCAACTCCGGCACGATCCTGGCCGGCTATCTGCTGCACAAGCTGGGCGTCGGCAACGAGTTCAAGATCAG
>DAOUGK010000596.1:0-17524 GCA_034429055.1 Anaerolineae bacterium
TGTAATTCCAACCCATCTTTGATAACTTGGTTGCGGCGCATCCTGAGCGGAGGGCGTCAGGGCCAGGCGCAGCCTGGCCCCGGGACGCCCGCAGTCGAAGGAGCGTCCTCGTGGTGGTCAGTCCGGCTCCTGCGACTCCGCCTCACCCTGCGGGTGAGGCTCCGCTCAGGATGCCTGGCTGGCTGAATTATCAAGGACTCGTTGGCATTACAGCTCTTTGCGCCTTTGCGTGAGAACCGCTTACCCTCCGCCCATCGGCGGGAAGAACTCCACGCGGTCGCCGGGCTGCGCGATCTCGTCAAGCTCTGCCAGCCGCCGGTTGACCGCGACGAACGCGACCTCACCGATGGGCAGGCCCAGCCGCTCGGCCAGGGCGCGCAGCGTCAGCGGGGCCGCGTCGGGCCACTCGATCCACAACCGCCGCTCCGCGTCATAGAAGCTCAGGTGCCCGCCGAGGTGAATTTGCATCGCTCGTAGGGGCAGGGCTTGTCCCTACCCGACCAGGCCGGCGGCCCACTCGATGCCCAGCGCGGCCAGCCTCTCGCGAGTGGGCATGGTCGTCTGCGGGTCCCAACCTTTGATTTCGTACAGGTCGGTCAGCGCACGGGCGAAGTCGTCCCGCGGATACGTGACGCCTGCCAGCGCGCCGCCCTCCAGCGGCTCGAACAAACGCGGGGGCAGCGTGTCCTCTGCGCGGCTGAACCCCTCCCGCACGTTGAAGATGCGCGCCAGGTTGGTTGCGCGCTCGCCCGTCTGCAGCAGTTCCTCGACAGTTACATCCCACCCCGTCGCGGCGCGAACAACGTCCACAACTTCCCCGACTGAGATGAATGACCGGGGTGCCGGGCCGAAGTAGCACAGCCCGACGGCGCGCTCCAGGCTGCTCCAGTTCTCGAGCAGCGCATAGGCCGCGACCTTTTTGCGGCTCAGGTCGCGCGGGGCCAGCGACTCGCGAATGCCCAGCGGCAGCGCGCCCTTGAACCCCGCCGATTCAGGGTTCGCAAGCATCGGGTCGTGGAACGCGGTGAGGTGATCCGCGCCGGTCTCGGAGACGGCATAGCCCAGCCCCACGCCCACCTTGCCTCGCGGGTCGTGCATCGGCAGTTCCTGGCCCTTGACCTCGATGGCGAAGTAACGCGCGTCGCCGCCGATGACTTCCGCGGCCCGCCGCGAGCCCTCAGCCAGCAGGTTGCCGATGCCCTCGCGCCGTGCGATGAGTTCCACGCAGCGCACCATCGCCTCCGCATTGCCGAAACGGAGGTCCAGCCCGCCGGTGTCAGCCGGTCCGATCAGCCCATGCTCGAAGCATTCCATCGCAAAGGCAATCGTCGCGCTGGTCGAGATGGCATCCAGCGTGTAGCGGTTACACAGCTCGTTCGCCTTGGCGACGGCCTGCAGGTCATCGACCATGCAGTTCGAGCCGAACCCGGCCACCGCCTCATATTCCGGCCCCCCATACGCGCTGCTGACCTGGTAGCGGTCATCCACTCCAACCTCGCGCTTGCAGCGCACCGCGCACGCATAGCAACTGCGCCGTGCGGTCAGGATCTCCCGCTCGTAAGCTTCCCAACGCAGGTTGTCGGCGCCCTCAAACGCACCGCTGCGGAAGTTACGCGTAGGCAGGATGCCCGCGGCGTTCAGGCCGGCGGTCAGCCCCGGCGTGCCCTTCTCCTGCAGGTCCCAGCTTTGCGGGTGCTGCTTGACCAGCTTCGCCAGTCGCTTGCCGAGGTCCGCGACGGCATCGGGGTCGCGCGCAAGGCTCAGATACCGGCCCGAACCGCGCACCGCGATGGCCTTGAGCCGCTTGGCGCCCATCACCGCGCCCATGCCCGTACGCCCGTTGAAATGGCGCAGGTCGTTAGTCAGCGCGGCGAACCGGACGAGGTTCTCGCCGCCCGGCCCGATCTGGAGGACACGGGTCAGCTTGTCGCCCAGCTCAGCCCGGATGGTCGCCTGGGCCTCTTCCGGCTCGCGGCCCCACAGGTGGCGCGCATCGCGCAGCTCCGCCCGGTCATCCTGCACGGACAGGTAGACCGGCTCCGCGGCCTGCCCGGTCACGACGATGGCTTCCCAGCCGGCCATCTTGAGTTCGGGACCCCAGAAGCCGCCCGCCTCCGACTCGCCATACGCGCCCGTCAACGGGGAGCGCGCGGCCGCGGTGAAGCGGGTGGCGGTCGAGAAGGGCGCGCCGGTGAGCAGCCCGTTCGCCAGGACCAGGACGTTGTCGGGGCCCAGCGGGTCTGCGCCCTGCGGCATGTGTCGGAGCAGGAGATAGGCGGCCAGCGCGCGACCGCCGGGATAGAGCCGGTAGTCTGCCTCGCCGATGAACTCAGTGTGCAGGCTGCCGGTTGTCAGGTCAACGTACAAAATCTTGCCGGTGAAACCGTAGGTCATGGCATCTTCTCATCTCATAGAATGAGACGTAGTTTACCACATTCTGCCCCTTTTCCTAGCCCCAACCCTCTGCGGCGACCTGCGCTGCGAAGCGCGCGTTGGCCGCACGCAGCGCGCTCTCCGATTCGATGCCGCGCGCCAGCGCCCACCCGACGAGGCTGAACAGCGCATCGCCCAGCACCTCCGGCGTCACCTCCGCGTCGGGCGAGAGCGCGGCCAGCGCGGCCCAGGGCTCGGCATCGGGCGTTTGCGGACGGAGCCGCGACATGCGGTCGAGGTAAGACTCGGCCTGTGCCAGCGCGGGCAGCCCCGCGGGGACGCCTGCCAGGGGCGAGCGCTGCTTCTCACCGTTCTGTGCGCGTTCCGCCGCCTTGATCGCCTCCCAGTTCGCCAGCACCTCGTCCGTCCCGCTGACCACCTCGCCACCGAACACATGCGGATGGCGGCGGATCAGCTTCGCGACGATCCGGTCGATCACGTCGGGCAGGAGGAACAGGCCTTCCTCTGCGGCAATCTGCGCCTGGAGCGCCACCTGGAGCAGCAGGTCGCCCTGCTCCTCCAGCACCTTCTGCGGGTTGCCGCTGTCCAACGCGGCCAGCAACTCGTAGCTCTCCTCCAGCAGCGACGCGCGCAGCTTGCCCCACGTCAGCGCGCGGTCCCACGGACAGCCATCGGGCGCGCGCAGCCGCGCGGCGACGTTCTGCAACGCCTCGTAGGTGGCCGCCATCTCGCGCGGCGGCAGGAAGACGTTCAGGGAGGCATCGTCTATACTCGACGCGTCCTCCGCCAGCGCGGCCAGCGTCGTCGTCTGCTGCTGCCCGTCGTGCAACAGCACGGCAGGATGCTCAGGCGGATAGGCTTGCAGCAGGACGGCGGCCAGCAAGGGCAGTTCGAGGGTTATCGCGGCCAGAACCAGGACGGGCTGCGCCGGGTCGAGCAAGGGATAGTGCTGCCGGGCCAGGGCCGCAGCATCGAGCAGTTGCAGGGTCTCCAGTTGCGGCGCATCGAGTTGCTTCAGCGCCGTGGTGACATCAGCGGATGTAAATGGCATGACCTACCTCCGGTGCGATTATAGCCGGGCCGCGGCTTTGGGCGAAATAGGCTCGGTGTGCTATATTCCGCCGCGCTGTCATCGTCGCGCCATCATCGCCGTCTTGAGGATTGTCGCCATGCCCGCCCCGTACCCGCTCGTCCAACGACCCATCGGCCGCTCCGGCCTGACTGCCCCCGCGCTCAGCTTCGGCGCGGCCCCCCTCGGCACGCTGAGCTATCTCAACAGCGTCGATTCGGATGCGGAGGCCGTCGAGGCCATCCGGCACGCGCTCGACGCGGGCATCTCGCTGTTCGACACCGCGCCCTCGTATGGCGAAGGAACGAGCGAACGGCGACTCGGGCTAGCCTTGAGCAGCGTGCCGCGCGAGCGTTTTATCCTGGAGACGAAGGTGGTTAGCCGGATGGCGCACATCCAGCCCGACTACAGCCGGGATGGCGTGCTGCGGAGCCTGGCCGACAGCCTCCAGCGCCTGCGGCTCGACCGGATCGACATTGCGCTGATGCACGATCCGGAGCAGCACTACCGGGAGGCGCTGGACGTCGTGTACCCCATGCTCGCGGAGCTGCGCAGGGAGGGCACGCTGCGGGCCATCGGCATCGGTATGATGAACCAGTGGCGCACGCTGATGAACTTTGCACACGATGCGGACTTCGATTGCTTCCTGCTGGCCGGGCGCTATCACCTGTTGGAGCAGGACGCGTTGCCCTTCCTGGACCTGTGCCGGGAGCGGGGGATTGCCGTGCTGCTCGGCGCGGTCTACGCGACGGGCATCCTGGCGACCGGCGCGGTGACGGGCGCGCGCTACGAGTATCGCGAGGCGCCGCCGCCCATCCTGGAGCGCGTGCGCCGCATCGAGGCCATCTGCGCGGCGCACGGCGTCCCGCTCAGCGCGGCCGCGCTCCAGTTTCCGCTCGCCCACCCGGCCGTGACATCGCTCGTAGTCGGCATGCAGCGGCGCGCGGAGGTGGATGCCAACCTCGCTGCGCTGGCGCATCCTATCCCCGCCGCGCTCTGGGCGGACCTGCGCACCGCGGGCCTGCTGGATGAACGCGCGCCTGTGCCGGGGTCCGCCTACCGCGTGAACAGCGTCCCCCGCACGTAGTCTGCCTCGTCGCTCGCCAGGAAGGCCAGCACGCGCGCGATGCCATCCGGGCTGCCCATCTCCTGCCGCGCCCGCGCCACCGCGGCCTCCGGATCGCGGCCCTCCCGCACGGCCTGCGCGGCCACCACGCTGAGCTTCATCGCAGTTACGATCTCGCCGGGGCAGATGACGTTCACACGCACCCCGCGCGGGGCGAGCCTCGCCGCCAGCGTCATGCCCAGCCCGTTGACGCCGCCCTTGCTCGTCCCATAGGCCAGCGACGAGCTGGGGCCGCTAACGCCCGCGCCGGACGCGATCAGGAGCATCACCCCGCGGCCGCCGGTGGCAAGCAGGGGCGTGGCGTACTTCGCGCAGAGGAACGTGCCCTTGACGTTGATGTCGATCACCGACGTGAACTCGTCCAGGGTCATTTCCTCCGGCTGCAGGAACGCGCCCTTCAGCACGCCCGCAGCGCAGAGGAGCACGTCGAGCTTGCCGTGGCGCTGCCCGAGCCCGGCCATCAGCACGCGTACCTGGGCCTCGTCCGCGACATCCACCTGCTCGAAGCGCGCCTGGCCGCCTGCGGCGCGAATCTCCGCGGCAACCTGCTCGCCCGCCTCGCGATTCAGGTCCACGATCTCCACCGTCGCCCCGCGCGCGGCGCACAGCCGCGCGGTCGCCGCGCCGATGCCCTGCGCACCGCCGGTAATCAGTATCGCCTTGCCGTGTAACTGCATGAGTGCCTCTTTCCAGCCACAGAGGACACAGAGAGCACAGAGACGTTTAGTCGTGACTCATCTTCTCTGTTTTCTCTGTGACCTCTGTGGCTAATCGTTACGCGCGAATGGTGATGCCGAGCTGCGCGGCCTTCTCGCGCACGAACTGCGCGGCACGCGGGACCAGGCTTTCCGGCAGGTGCTCGATGATGGCGTACCCGTCCGGCAGCAGCGCCTCGAAGCCGGTCAGCGTCCGGTTCCAGTCGAGGATGCCATCGCCGGGCACGGTCTCGCTGATATGGACTACATGCCGGTCCTCGACGTAGACATCCTTCAGGTGCGCGGCTGCGAAGTGCGGGCCAAGCTGATCGAACAGGTCATCCAGCAGCCGGCGGTTATTGAACGCGGTCTGGATGTCGGGGATGAAGTTGACCGCATCGAAGTTGGCCTTGATCCACGGCGAACCTACCCGCTCGATGACCTGGCGGACGCGCGCCGGGCTGTCCAGCACGCTCGTTACGTGGCATTCCAGGCAGATGGGCATCCCATAGGCCTCACACGCGGGGAGCGTCTCCTGCAGCGTACGGACGAGGGCATCTTCGGTTGCCGGCGTGTGATTGCCGGGATGCGGCCACCACGAGCCGCGCGGGTTCAGGCTGCCCGGCCCGGTCATCACCATCGCGGCGCCCAGGTCCGCCGCCACGCGCACCGCATGGCGCAGGGTTTGGGCCGCGCCGCGGCGCACCGTCTCGTCCGGCGCGACCAGCGGCTGCTGCCAGCCCCAGGACTGCACGACGCGGATGCCGTGATCGGCCAGCACATCGCGGACGCGGTGCAGCTCGGCTGCGGGAAACGTGGCCGCGCTGCCAAGGAAATGGGTGACGACGCCCGTAAAGCCCATGCCCGCGATACGGGCGGCGAGCTGATCGTTGACTTCAGCGGCGTCCCGTGTGACCGGGCCGCCGGAAACGCCCAAGCGCATGAGTGACCTCCTGAGGTCGTGGCACGGTCGGAGACCGGCCACAACAAAAGTAAAGCTGTGGCCGGTCTCCGACCGTGCCACAGCATGTCATGTCAACTTACAACAATCGCCGTGTGGATATCCACTCGCGGCACGCGGATTTCGAGCACGCCGTCGGCATACTGCCAGGTCACGGCGGGATCCGCCGGGACCGCGACCACGGACTGCGGAGCCGCGTCCCGCTTGACGCGGAGCGTCACGTCTTGCACCGGCAGCAGTTCCTCGACAATCACCCGCCGCGGGGAGAGCGTCTCGGCCGCGCCCCGGTTGATGAGATTGAGCACCAGTTCCGCGCCGCGGCGGCGCTGCACAAGCTCCAGACGCGGAGATGTCGTGAGCGTCACTTGCCAGGGCAGCGCCGCACGTTCGACCAGCCCCGCGATGAACCGGCGGAGCAGCGGATAGTGTCCCAGGTAGTAGTCGCGGAACAGCGGCCCGTGCACCGCAATGACCGCGCCTGCGCCCACGCGCCGGCACGTCACCACAGGATCGGTAGTGATATCCTTGCCCGGCTCCTGCTGGGACATGCGGTAGGCCCACACCTCCGTGCCCGTGGCGGGCGTCACCCGCTGCCAGCCGGACGACATCGGCACAGCGCGGTCATCTACCGGCAGGAAGACCCGATCCGTGATCAACTCGCTCTCCGGCGCGACGCCCACAAGTCCGGGGCACTCCGCGGCCAGGTGCGCGCCGCTCAGCAGGACGCAGCCGCCCGCCTGTGCATGTGCTTCGAGCGCGGCGACCATCTCCGGGCTGAACTGCGTCTGTTCTGGCAGCACAACTAGCAGATAGTCGGACAGGTGCGCGAGCGCAGCTTCCTCGGTCAGCACGTCCGTCGAGCGGCCCGTCTCCAGCAGCGCGTGCAGCGCGCCCTCGACCGGCTGAACGACCTCCCCATAGTTGAATAGCGGATGGTTGTGCGCATAGTGATGGGCGGTCAGGTAGAGCACTGCGGCCTGGGACGCAGTGGCCGTACCGAAGCAGACATCGCGCCGCGCCCGGCAGAAGGCGGCCACCTCGGCCATCGTGTCCTGGTGCCAGCCCGTCAGCCAGCCGCTCCGCTGCGGCGTGTTGTAGATCATGACCGCGCCGCCCAGCGCGACCACCTCCGACACTTCCTGGCACAGATGCACCGCGGGCTTCATCACCCACGGCGGGTCGGATTGCATCGTGCCGGTCTTGGTGAAGCCCCAGGCCATCAGGTCCCAGCTCAGGCCCGCATCCCGCCGGCGGCCGTCGAGCACGCGACCCTCGACTGCCGCGCTGTCTGCGCCCCATGACCAGGCAAAGTCGCCGCTGAGGTAGTCCACCGGCGCGGCGACCGGATCCGGCTGGCGGACAGTGTACATCCAGTTCGAACAGATCAGGCAGCCCGGCTTGGCCGCGTGGACCGCCTCGGCGTAGTGCGTCACATGCTCGACAAACAGGTCGCGATGGAACGCGAGCCACGCCTCCCAGCCCGGCTCGCCGGCCTGCGACGGGATGGCCGTCTCGCCGGTGCGCCGGGTGTACTCCGCGCGGCAGCGCTCACACCAGCACGGCTTGGAAGCCCAGTTCTCACCGTCCACCCAGAAGCCGTCCACATCATACTTGCGGATAATCTCCAGCATCTGCGGGATCATCAGCCCGTCGTCGTACCCACCCAGGCGGCAGGTCATGTCGTGATCGGGCTGCCCTTCCGCGTCCAGCCGCGCCCACTCGGGATGCAACTCCAGCGCACGCGAGTCCCACACGCCGGAATAGTGCATCCCCAGCTTGATGCCCAGCTCGGCCGTGACATCGCGGTGGATGCGCAGCGCGTCCCTGACGACGCCGGGGGAGGTCGTGCCTACCTCGGTCGGCCAGCTCGTGTAGCCCGGATGCCCCTTGCAGTCGGCCTGGATCCAATCGGGACGGACGCGCAGGAGTTGCTCGCGCAGACCCTCGTGCGTCAGCTCGCGGCCCAGCTCGGTATCGTGCGCGTTGGCGTGCAAGTCGTAGTGGATGCCGAAGAAGACGTGGTCGTGCCAGTTCATGTTTGTTTGGCTCCTTGTGTGCTGCGTTGCATGAGAGGTGTCAGAAGTGCAGCACGATTGTAGGGCGTGCGCGGGCTGCGGTCAAGTTGGACGGCATGAGAGGTACTCAGCTCAGGCACCCTGAGCGTAGTCGAAGGGGCGGCCGGGTTTTGACATGCATACAGGGCTGTGCTAAACTCGTCCCATGTTTCTGAACAGCCATCATCATCGCAGACGGGGCGGGCGCACGGCATAGCCGGCGTCTCATTTGCGCTTGCCCCCAGGACTGGTTGCACAACCAGTCCTTTTTTGTTAAGCGTGTTGCTCTGGCCGGTCTCCGACCGTGCCAGGGGACGCTGGCCCGGTCGGAGACCGGCCAGAACGAATTCTCGTAGAGGAAGTTATGCCAGATCCAGGTTTTTCGGATCGTCCCCTGCCCGAGGGCGTGCGCGACCTGCTGTTCGCGGACGCGGCCGCCTGGCGCGACATGGAGGCGGCCCTGCGCCGCACGTGGACCGCGTGGGGCTATGGCGAGATCATCCTCCCGACGTTCGAGTACGCGGACACCCTGGCAACCGACGTCGGCTCCGCCATCGACGCGGAGATGTACCGCTTCTTCGACCGCCACGGCCGGACCCTCGCGCTGCGGCCCGACCTGACCATCCCCACCGCACGCGTCGTCGGGACCCGGCTGTATGACCAGCCGCTGCCCCTGCGCATCGCGTACGCGGGCAGCGTGTTCCGCTACGAGCCGCCGCGCGCAGGCCGCCAGCACGAATTTACGCAGGTCGGCGTCGAGCTGATCGGCGCGGCGGGCCAGGCCGCGGATGCAGAGGTCGTCGCGCTTGCTGTCGCGGCGCTGCGTGCAGTCGGGCTGCCCGAGTTCAAGGTCACGCTCGGCCACGTCGGGTTCTTCCGCGGGCTGCTGGCCGCGCTCAACCTCCCCGAGCGCCTTGCGGAGGAAGTGCGTGCGGCCGTGGATCGCAAGGCCGAGGCTGAGCTGGCCGGGCTGCTGGCGCAGGCCGCGAACCTGCCGCCGCTCGCGCGCCGCGCAGTGCTGGGCCTGCCCCACCTGACCGGCGACGCCGCCGTGCTGGCGGAGGCGGAGGCGACCTGCCTCAACGCCACGATGATGACCGCGCTGGCAGAGCTGCAGGGCGTGGCCCGACTACTGGAAGGCTACGGCGTGGCGGATGCGGTGAGTTACGACCTGGCCGAGGTACGCGACCTGGACTACTACACCGGCGTCACGTTCGAGGGCTTTGCGCCGGGCCTGGGCTTTGCGGTCATCTCCGGCGGCCGCTACGACGACCTGATCGGCCACTTCGGGCCGCCGCTCTCCGCGGTCGGCTGGGCGCTCACGCTGGATCGCGTGCTGCTGGCTGCGGAGCTGCAGGGCCGCCGCACGCCTGCCCCCGCGGCCGATGTGCTGCTGGCCGCGGACGGCTGCCCGGCGTGCCTCGCCTGGGCCAACGCCGCCCGCGGCCGCGGCCTGCGCGTCGTGCTGGACCTGGACGGGCTGGCCGGGCCCGCGCTCTGGGCGCAGGCACAGGCGCGCGGCATCCCGCGGGCCGTGCGCCACGACGACGAGGGCATGATGGAGGTGCAGGACGCAGCAGGCGTGCGCAGCCTGGCCGCAACGGACTGGGAAGAGGTGATGCAATGGCTGATCCGCTGATTGTTGCGCTGCCGAAGGGCCGGCTGACCGACGATGCGCTGGTCTACCTGCAACGCGCGGGCTATGGCCTGCCTCCAAAGGGCGACAACGGCCGCAAGCTCGTGCTCGAAGGCAGCGACGGCCGCCTGCGCTTCATCATGGCAAAGCCCGCGGACGTGCCCATCTTCGTCGAGTACGGCGCAGCAGATGTGGGCATCGTCGGGCTGGACGTGGTGCGCGAGGCGGCGCGCGACGTATACGAGCCGCTGTCGCTGCCGTTCGGCCAGTGCCGCCTCGTCGTCGCGGGCAAGGCCGACCGGCCGGACCGCCCGCTGCGGCTGGAGCGCAGCCCGCGCATCGCCACCAAGTTTCCGCGGCTGACCGAGGCCTTCTTCCGGGCGCGCGGCCTGGCCCCGGAGTTGATCGTCATGTCCGGCTCGGTCGAGCTGGCCCCGCTCGTCGGCCTGGCCGACCTGATCGTGGACCTCGTGCAGACCGGTTCGACGCTGCGCGAGAACGGCCTCACGGAGCTGCGCGTCATCCTCGAAAGCCAAGCCATGCTGATCGCCAACCGGGCGAGCTACCGGCTGCGCGCCGCCGAAGTGCGCGGCCTGATCGACGCGCTCGCGCGCGTGACAGGAGATTGAACCGCCACGACGCGAAGAACGCCAAGTTACTTCTTACTCGTTACTATTTACTCGTCACGCGTTCTTTGCGTGAGCAAGGAGTCCATCATGCCAGTCGTCAACATCTATTCGAGCACCGAGGCGCGGGAGGGCATCCTGCGCCGGGCCGCGTGGGAAGACCAGGAAATGCCCGCCCGGCTGCTGGACGGGATCGAACGCATCTTCGGTGAGCGCATCAGCCCCGCGGAGGCAGTCAGCCGCATCCTGCGCGACATCTGCACGCGCGGGGATGTCGCGGTCGTC
The DNA here is from genome assembly GCA_034429055.1 of Anaerolineae bacterium. Classification (GTDB taxonomy): domain Bacteria; phylum Chloroflexota; class Anaerolineae; order CG2-30-64-16; family CG2-30-64-16; genus MWBF01. The sequence continues at coordinate 10,847 of DAOUGK010000596.1, forward strand.
GAATGGTCAGCACGTATCGACGGGAACGCCAACCCGGCGTTCGAGATCGACCGTACCGCGTGGCAGGCCGCGTATGACCGCCTGCCGGTCGAGCAGCGCACGGCGCTCGACCTGGCGGCAGAGCGCATCACCCGCTTCCACCGGAAGCAGCCCGTGGACTCGTGGGTCGACGCGGGGCCGGACGGCACGCTCGGCCAGCTCATCCGCCCGCTGGATCGTACCGGCGTCTACGTGCCCGGCGGCACCGCACCGCTGCCCTCCTCGCTGCTCATGTCTGCGCTGCCTGCGCGCGTCGCCGGGGTCGGGGAGATCGTCGTCTGCACGCCGCCCAACCGGCAGGGACACATCCATGACCTGATCCTCGCCGCGGCGCACGTCGCACAGGTGGACCGGCTTTTCGCGCTCGGCGGCGCGCAGGCCATCGCCGCGCTGGCGTACGGGACGGAGACTGTTCCCGCGGTGGACAAGATTGTCGGCGCGGGCGGCCTGTTCATCACGCTCGCCAAGCGCCAGGTCATCGGTGCAGTCGGCATCGATGGTTTCTACGGGCCGACCGAGACCGTCGTTATCGCGGATGACACGGCGGACCCGGCCTGGGCCGCGGCAGACCTGCTGGCGCAGGCCGAACATGACGTGCTGGCCTCGCCCATCCTGCTGACCCCTTCGCCGGCACTGGCGGATGCGGTTGCGGTCGAGCTGGGCCGCCAACTGGAAAGCCTGGAGCGGGCCGATATCGCGGCTGCGTCGCTGGCCGACCGCGGCGGCATTGTGCTGACGGCGGATCTGACAGAGGCCGTGACGCTGGCGAACGCGTACGCGCCGGAGCACCTGTGCCTGCTTGTCGCTGACCCGTGGGCGCTCGTTGGCCACGTGCGGAATGCCGGCGGCATTTTCGTAGGCGAGCACTCGTTCGAGGTATTGGGAGATTACGTCGCGGGCCCGAGCCACGTCATGCCGACCGAGGGCAGCGCGCGCTACAGCAGCCCGCTCAGCGTGGCCGACTTCGTGAAGCGCATCAGCCTGATCGCGCTCAACGCAGAGGCGGGCGCGCGGCTCTCCGCGCAGGCCGCAGTGCTGGCCCACGGCGAGGGACTGACCGCGCACGCGCGAGCGGCGAAGATGCGGGCCGGCGAGGGGCGCTGAAGCGCCCACTACGAACCAATTTCAGCGAGCGAGAAGTACATGGTCTTCGATCCCACCACCTTGCTGCTGCCACACATCGCGGCGATGGAGCCGTACACGCCGATCCTGCCCTTCGAGGTGCTGAGTCGCCAGCTCGGCCGCGCGCCGGAGCAGATCGTCAAGCTCGACGCGAACGAAAACCCGTACGGGCCGCACCCGGCGGTGCGTGCGGCGCTGGCCGGGTACCCCTTCCCCCACATCTACCCAGACCCGGAGCACCGTGAGCTGCGTGCGGCGCTGGCCGACTACACCGGCGTGCCGGCGGAGCACATCCTGCCCGGCCACGGCGCGGACGAGCTGATCGACCTGCTCACCCGCATCACCGTCGGGCCAGGGGATGCCATCATCGACTGCCCGCCGACGTTCGGCATGTACAGCTTCGACGCCGGGCTGGCAGGGGCAGAGGTGATGCGTATCTGGCGGCACGAGGATTTCAGCATGGATGTCGCGGCCATCGAGCGCGCGTGTCAGGCGTCACGACCGCCCAAGCTGCTGTTCCTGACATCGCCCAACAACCCCGACGGCAGCCTGCTCGACCCGGCCGACCTGCGCCGCCTGCTGCACCTGCCGCTGCTGGTTGTGGTCGATGAGGCTTATGTCGAGTTTGCCGGGCTGGAACATTCGGTTGCGGCGTGGGTCACAGAGCACGACAACCTGGTCATCCTGCGCACCTTCAGCAAGTGGGCGGGGATCGCAGGCCTGCGTCTGGGCTACGGCATCTTTCCCGCGTGGCTGATGCCGGTGCTGTGGAAGGCCAAGCAGCCGTACAACGTGAACGTCGCGGCGACCGTCGCGGGCCTGACCTCGCTGGCGCACCGGGGGGAGATCCAGCACACTGTCGATGCGCTGATCCACGAGCGGGCGCGGCTGGAAGTCGAGCTGGCACGCTGCCCGTTCCTGCACCCCTACGGCAGCCGCGCAAACTTCGTGCTCTGCCGGGTAGAGGGCCGCGACGCGCGGGCGCTGAAGGCCGCGCTCGCGCAACAGGGCGTGCTGGTGCGCTACTACGCCAAACCCGGGCTGGAGAACTGCATCCGCGTCAGCGCGGGCCGTCCGGCCGATACGGATGCGCTGCTCGCGGTCCTGGTCGATCTGTAATGCCCATCTGATCGAGGTGTAGCCTGGCCCCTTGTGGGCGTCCGGACAGGCACAAGGCCTTAGGCAACGAGTTATGCAAAACGCTCTTTCAGATGATCGTTGCCAGATCATCCAGCAGGACTTCGCGGTCCTCTTCGTTGGGCTCCTGGTCAGCCGCCGCCTTTGCCTGTGCCAGGTAGCGCACAGCCGCGATGCGGTTGCGCCCGGCCATGGCAGCACGGGCAAGCGCCTCGTATGCGTAGCCGAGATAGTAAACGGGCAGGTCAGCTTCTTCGGTCACTTCCAGGCACCGTTGGGCGAAGACCGTCGCCATCTCGGGCCGGCCGGTAATCGCGAGGATGCGAGCGACCTGCCAGTAGCCGATCGACTTTTCTTTCGCGCCGAAGTCGGGCCGCTGGCTCCAGTGCCAGAGGGAGGCCATGCTCAGGTTGAGCATCTCCTCATCCTCTTCGAGGGTACGGTCCTCCTTCTCGATGAGGTCCCAGGCGCGGTTGAAACAGTCGACCGAAAAGAACCGGTGCGCGGCTTCGAGGTCGAAGGTCGGTGTAGTTTCCTGATCTGGCATCGTCTAAGCTCCTTGAAATCAGACAAATGTCAACCTAAAAAGGTAGTATAGCCCCTTGTGGGCGTTCTGACGGGCACAAGGCCCTAGGCTACGACCTATTCGGATGGGCCAACGGGGCCTGCGCCCATGCAGCCAGTTCGTCAGGGTCGCGAATGATCACATGTGCGCCGAGTTCGGCAAAGTGCGCGTCCAGCGTGGGGTCGGGCACGATGGCAACGGCCAGCCAGCGCCGTCCGCCGGCGCAACAGGCAGCCAGGATATCGTCGGGCGCATCCCCGATGTAGGCGGCAGACAGCATGCCGGTCGGGTCGAGGACATCGGCGGCGCGTTCGAGCAGGTAAGGGTGTGGCTTGAGCAGCGACGGCCCGCCCGGCGTCTGCGCCCGCAGCGCATCCGACATGGTTGTCGTTGCACCGAAGTAGCGGTCCAGGTCCCACCGGCGCATCGGGTGGACCAGCTCGAAATCTGCGCGGCCCGTCGCAATGCCCAGCCGCACGTGACGCGTCAGGGCCTCGAGCGTGGCCGGCGAGATGAGCAACTGCTCCGTCTCGATGAGCCCGGGCCCGCGATGAAAGCGCGATGGGTAGCCGTAGGCGCTGGCGAAAAAGTCCGCGCCCAGGTACAATTCCTCGAAGATGCGCTGCACGAGGTCAGTGGTCGCGGCGTCCTGCAGGCGCCAGACGAGATGGCGGTTGTGCTCACCCGTCACCCGGCGCAGACCGGCCAGCCCGCCGCCCGCGGCGCGCACTCGGGGAATCAACGCGGCGAAATCAGGCAGCGGCAGGCGGCCTTCTCTGAACGACGACACGGCGGCGCGCAGCCCGGCGAGCAGGTCGTCCTGGCTGGCACAGGCAGCGGCGGGCAGCGGCGGCGCAGCGGGCAGGGCAGCGACGATGACCTCGAGCAGCCCGGCGGTCAGGTCCCAGTCGTCGTTGAACCCGCCCATGAGCTTGAACTGGTCGTAGACATCGCCGGTCAGTTCGGGCGGGACCAGGCCGAGCAGCTCAAGATAGCGCGTGGCCGCGAGCGGCGCGGTCGCACGATAGGACTCACGCACATCGACCAGCGTGCCGTCCATGTCGAAGATCACCATGTCGGGGCGAGGCAGTCCAAACATAAGTGTCCATTTTACCACAAGACGCCGGAGATCCGGCCGTCTGATGGTAAACTTAACTCGGCGTTACGCACAACTGGAGTCGAGGCTTCAGCCGGATTCGGCGTGTACGAGCATAGCCGGACTAACCGGCTGAAGCCTCGACTCCACCAGATTGGGGTTTCCGACGGCCTGAACGAATCGGCATAAGGAGTAGCACATGCGCAGCGGACATATCGAGCGCAAGACGGGCGAGACGCACGTGGTCATCGAACTCAACATCGACGGCCGCGGGCGGGCCGATATCACGACCGGCGTCGGCTTCCTCGATCATATGCTGACCCTGTTCGCGCACCACGGCCTGTTCGACCTGACCGTGCGGGCGGAGGGCGATCTCCACGTGGATGCGCACCATACGGTCGAGGACGTCGCTATCGGGCTGGGGCAGGCGCTCGACCGCGGCCTGGGCGACCGCCGCGGCATCGTCCGCACCGCGCACAGCTACGTCCCGATGGACGAGACGCTGGGCTTCGTCGCGCTCGACCTCAGCGGCCGGCCCTATGCCGTCATCGACGTGACGTGGCACACGACCTCGCTCGGCGGCATCGAGCCCGACCTGGTGCGCCACTTCCTCGAAACGCTGGCCTTCCACGGGCGCCTCAACCTGCACGCGCGTGTGCTGTACGGCATGAACGACCACCACCAGGCCGAGGCGCTGTTCAAGGCGCTGGCGCGGGCGCTCGACGCGGCCACGCAGATCGACCCGCGGCGCGAGGGCGTGCCCTCAACGAAAGGGGTGCTGGCATGAGCACTGCAAGCCTGCGCATCGCGGTCGTGGACTACGGAGTGGGCAACCTGCGCAGCGTCTACAAGGCGCTGGAGGCCGCCGGCGCGCCCGCGGAGATCGTCAACACGCCGGACGGGCTGAATGGGGCGGCAGGGATCGTCCTGCCGGGCGTCGGCGCGTTCGGTGACGCCGCGACCAACCTGCGCGCGGGGGGCTTCGAGGCGCCGCTGCTGGCTGCCATCGCCGCGGGCACGCCGCTGCTCGGCATCTGCGTGGGGATGCAGTTGCTGCTCGACGAGAGCGAGGAGATGGGCCGGCATCGCGGCCTCGGCGTCATCCCCGGCCGCGTGGTGCGGTTCGCCGCCGACCTGCCCGGCGACAACGGCCGGCCGCTCAAGGTGCCGCAGATCGGGTGGAACCAACTCCATCACCGGGGCGACGATCCGCTGCTTGCGGGCTTGCCCGATGGCGCGTATGCCTATTTCGTACACTCCTACTACTGTGCACCCGCAGCGCCGGAGCACATCGTCGCAACCACCGACTTCGGCATCGCGTACGCGTCGGTCGTCCGCCGGGGGTCCGTGTGGGGCATCCAGTGCCACCCGGAAAAGAGCCAGGCGGTGGGATTGAAAATCCTGAGTAATTTCGTAGAGATGGTTCGAGGCAACGGATGAAGGCGAACCTGCGGTTCGCACCGGATAAACGGATTCCTGGCGCGCTCATCTGTTTATCCGTTGCCCGCGAAGCGGCATCAGTTGCGTCGAGCCGCGATAAGAGGAATGTATGCCGTTAACGATCTTCCCGGCCATCGACCTGCGCGAGGGACGCGTCGTCCGGCTGCGCCAGGGCGACCCCAGTGCGCAGACCACTTACAGCGATGACCCTGCGGAAGTCGCGGCGCGCTGGGCCGCCCAGGGCGCGACGTGGCTGCACGTCGTCAACCTCGACGGCGCGCTGACCTTCACGATGAGGGTCGCGGCCCGGTCGGACGGCGCGGGCTGCGGGGATACGCTGCCCATCAACCTCCGCCGGCTGGCCGATATTCGCGCGGCGGTGCGCCTGCCCATCCAGTTCGGCGGTGGGCTGCGCACGCTGACAGACGTGGAACGTGCGCTCGAACTCGGCGCGGCACGCGTCGTGCTCGGCACGGTCGCGGTGCGCGAGCCGGAGCTGGTGCGGAAGGCCGTCGCCCGGTTCGGCGCGGAGCGCATCGTCGCGGGCATCGACGCGCGCGACGGTTTCGTGGCCGTCCACGGCTGGCAGGAGACTTCGGCGCTCGACGCGCTGACGGTTGCGCGGCGGATGGCCGATTGCGGCGTCATGCGCATCGTCTATACCGACATCAGCCGCGATGGGATGCTGACCGGCGCAAACGTGGCCGCGACCGCGGAGCTGGCCCGCGCATCGGGCCTGCGCATCATCGCGAGCGGCGGCGTTGCGTCGCTGGACGACATCCGCAGCCTGTCGACGCGTGCGCCTGAAGGAATCGAGGGGGTCATCGTCGGGCAGGCGCTCTACACCGGCGCGTTCACGCTGAAGGACGCATTAGCTGCTGCGTGAACTGAGACACCCGGTTTCTTCGAGAAACCGGGTATCTGCGAGCGACGGGGCCTCTGTGAGGAGTTACCATGTTAGCCAAACGCATCATCCCCTGCCTCGATGTCAAAGAGGGCCGGGTCGTCAAGGGGGTCAACTTCCTGGAGCTGCGCGACGCGGGCAATCCGGTCGAGCAGGCGCAGGTGTACGACCGCGAGGGTGCGGACGAACTGGTGTTCCTGGATATCACGGCCAGCCACGAGCGCCGGGACATCGTCATCGACATGGTGCGCCGCGTGGCAGACAGCGTGTTTATCCCGTTCACCGTCGGCGGCGGGATCCGCACGGTGGATGACATGCGCGGCCTGCTGCTGGCGGGCGCGGACAAGGTGTCCATCAACTCCCCTGCCGTGCGCA
>DAOUGK010000597.1:0-2697 GCA_034429055.1 Anaerolineae bacterium
CTCGACCATGGTCAGCGTCAGGTCGAAGCGCGCGGTGGGCATCCCACCCTCTGTGACCGGATCGAGGGTGAGGCCTGTGGTCAGGGTGCGCGCCTGCCGGGGCGCATTCTGCAGCACGAACATGGCCTGGAACAGTGGACTGTGGCTCATGTCGCGCGCCGGTTGCAGCGCGTCCACCAGCATCTCGAACGGTACATCCTGGTGCGCGTACGCGGACAGCGCAGTCTCGCGTACCAGGCGCAGCAGCCCGCGGACCGTCAGCGGCTCGGCTGCGCCGCCCAGATGGGCTCGCAGGACGAGGGTGTTCACGAAGAACCCGATAAGCCCCTCGATTTCGGACCGGGTGCGGTTGGCGATGGGCGAACCCACGGCAATGTCGTCCTGGCCGCTGTAGCGACCGAGCAGCGCGTGGTAGCCGGCCAGCAGGGCCATGAAGAGGGTCGCGCTCTCCTGCCGGGCCAGCGCCTTGAGCGCATCGCTCAACTCCACCGGCAGCGCGAAGATGTGCTGGCCCCCGCGCGCAGTCTGGATGGGGGGCCGCGGCCGGTCGGTGGGCAGTTCGAGCAGCGGCGGCAGGCCGGCGAGTTGTTCCTTCCAATAGGCCATCTGCCGCTCCAGGACCTCACCGCTCAGCCAGTTCCGCTGCCAGACCGCGTAATCCGCGTACTGCACCGGCAGCGGCTGTAGGGGCGACAGGCGAGCTTCGCTCGCACCCTCGCCCACACAGAATACGGCGTACAGGGTGGCAAGCTCCGCAATCAGCACGCCCAGCGACCAGTCGTCGGACACGATATGGTGGGTGTTAAGCAGCGCCAGGTAGTCCTCGTCGGCCAGGCGCCATAGGTGGACGCGCAGCAGCGGCCCGTGCGCCAGGTCGAACGGCTCGGCCGCGGCTGCCGCGGCCTGGCGCGCTGCTTCGGATTGGCGCTCGTCTTCCGCCAGCCGGCGCAAGTCCACCACTGGGATGGTCAGCGGCGGGAGTGTGTCCGCGACGGCGATGACCTGCGCCGGCCGGCCGTCGACCGTCGCGAAGGTGGTGCGCAGCGCCTCGTGCCGGCGGATGACCTCGGTCAGCGCCCGTTCCAGCGCGGAGACGTCCAGTGGTCCCGCCAGGCGCACGGGCGCCGGGATGTTGTAAAGCGGACTGCCCGGCTCAAGCTGGTCCAGGAACCAGAGCCGCTGCTGCGCGAACGACAGCGGCAGCGGGCCGTCACGTGGCACAGGCCGGATGGGCGGTGCGGCCAGCCCGTGGGCGGCGCGGCGGACCTCAGCGACTTGTCCGGCCAGGCCGGCCGCGCTGGGGGTCTCAAACAGGGCGCGTAGCGGCAGTTCGACCTCGAACGCATCACGGATGCGGGAGATGACCTGGGTTGCCAGCAGCGAGTGCCCGCCCAACTCGAAGAAGTTGTCGTGCGCGGCGACGCGGGCCAGGCCGAGAATCTCGCCGAAGATGCCGGTCATGATCTCGGCCTCCGGGGTCGCCGGCGCGGGCGCAGGACCACTTTCGTCGGTTGCGCCTGCGGTGGGCAGCGGTTGGGCGGCCAGGGCGCGGCGGTCCACCTTGCCGTTGGGCGTCAGCGGGATGGCGTCGAGCGCCACGTAGAGCCCCGGCACCATGTAGTCCGGCAGCCGCTGCGCGAGGAACGCGCGCAGCTCGGCCGCGGGCAAGAACTGCGGCGAGGATGGCCCGTCCGCGAGGGCGCCCGGTTCAGCGCGGCGCGGAACGATGTAGGCTGCCAGCCGCTTGTCGCCGGGCGTGTCCTCGCGCACGATGGTCACGGCTGCCTGCACGGTCGGGTGTTCGCCCAGCACCGTCTCGATCTCGCCGAGCTCGATGCGGAACCCGCGCACCTTCACCTGGTCGTCGATGCGCCCCAGGAACTCCAGATTGCCGTCGTTGCGCCAGCGCACCAGGTCGCCGGTGCGGTAGAGACGGGCGGACAAAGGACGATGGACGGCGGACGAAGGACGAAGGACGATGGACGATGGACTAAGGACGATGGACGATGACGCCTGGACATTGGCCTTTGCTGGTCCTTCGTCTTTCGTCGCCCGTCTTTCGTCTTCCGTCCATCGTCCTTCGTCCAGCAAAAACGGGTTCGGCACGAAGCGTTCTGCGGTCAGCTCAGGCCGGTTGCGATAGCCGCGGCCGACGCCTGCGCCGCCGATGTACAGTTCGCCGGGCACGCCGACGGGGACCGGCTGCAGGTGGCCGTCCAGCACATACAATTGGGTGTTGATGATCGGCACGCCGATGGGCACGGCGCCCTGGAACCGCGCATCCCGCGGGGCCTCGTAGACGCAGCACCCTACCACGGTCTCGGTCGGCCCATACTCGTTGAACAGCCGCGCGCCGGGCGCGTGCTGCTGCCAGAACGCGATGTGCTCCGGCAGGAGGTTCTCGCCGCCGATGACGAACGAACGAGTGCTGGCCGCGGCCTCGGCCGGTTGTAGTTGATGGCCCAGCAGCTCCAGGTGGGCAGGGGTGATTTTGACCAGGCTGAAGCCGGGCGCGTCTTGCAGCGCATCCCGCAGGGTCTCGACTCCGAGTCCTTCAGGCAACAGGGTCACGGTCCGGCCGGTCACCAGGGGCGCAAACAGCCCCGTGATGGTCAGGTCGAACGAGAAGGAGGAGTGGATGGGCGCGCCGCTGCCTTCGGCCAGCGGATACGCGCGCTGGCACCAGGTCAGGTAGTT
>DAOUGK010000598.1:0-2481 GCA_034429055.1 Anaerolineae bacterium
ACAGCCGCGGCATTCTCCGTCGGCGTCTCCGGCTGGAGCGACTTGGCCGGCGCGAGGATGTAGCCGCCGTCCCGTCCGACCTCCCGGCGCAGCCGCCGCACCTCCGCCTGGATGCTCTCAGGCGTGCCGAAGGGGATCGTGCTCTGGCTGCCCAGGCAGCCGAAGAACGTGATCTTGTCGCCGTACTTGCGCTTGAGCTCATACGGGTTCATCCCCGCGGCCTCCGGCTGCACGCTCTCCAGCACGTCCAGCCCGATCTCGATGATGTCGGGCAGGATGTCTGCGACCGAGCCGCAGGAGTGCGCGAACGCGTACAGCCCGTGGCGGTGGACGGCCTCGTAGATTTTCGCCCAGCGCGGCTTGAGGAACTTGCGCCAGCGCTTCGGCCCGATAATGACCCCGCGCTGGTCGCCCCAGTCATCCCCGAACAGGATGCCGTCGATGGGCAAGTCTGCGGTGTAATCCACGAAGGCGAGGTACAGCTCTGTCAGGCGGTCCATCGCCTCTTCGACAAAGTCCGGGTCCGTCACCACGTCCGTCAGCAGGTTCTCGAACCCGCGCAGATTCCAGCTTCGCTCGAACAGACCCCAACCCAGCTCCGCGAGGTGAAAGGAGTCGGGCGTCTCCGCAATGACCTGGCGCGAGCGATCGCGCCAGTCCGGGCGGAGAAAGACCTCCGGGTCGGGGAAGGTGTAGCCCTCGAACGACGGCTGGCTGAGAGGCGGCTTCTCCAGGTGCCACGGGCGGCGGTCCTGCCGCCAGATGCCGCCGTACCCATCGCGCACGTAGACATCGTCGATCGGTTCTTTCAGATCCGTGTCGACAGCCTGTGCCCGCACCATGAAGGGCACGAGCCGGTCGCGCCAGGCCGGGCTGCCGTAGTGCGCGTCCAGCCGCTCCGCCACATCGCCCTCGAAGCTGAGGCTGTAAGGCGTCACCGGTGGCTGGCGGTGCTGGAGGGTTTCAAGCATGACATCGCGGGGTATCATGGGGTATCCTCGATTCACAAAAACCTATTGCAGGCCGAACATCTGCTCCTTCAGGTCCAGATAATAGACATAATCATCCGGGTCCACATTGGGCGGGCAGCGGTGATCGCAGAAGGGGATGTAACCCCCGCGTTCCACGAGCGGGACGAGCGAATCCAGATAGGCCTTGATCGCCTCGCGTCCCGCGCCGAGCGCCATCTTGTCCACCCCGCCCATGATGCGCAATTCCTTGCCGTACTGGCCGAGCAGCTCCGCGGGGTGCACGCAGCTGTTGACCTCGTAGGGGAACAGGCAGTTGATGCCGCCTTCCAGGAAGTAGGGCATGATGGGCCGCACGTTGCCGTCGCAGTCGGTGTACCAGATGTCGATGCCGTGCGCCTTGAGCCGCTCATTGATGCGCTTGTAGCGCGGCATCACCACGTTCTTGAAGAAGCGGGTGGAGACGATGGGCCCGGCCTTGTAGCAGATGTCCTCCCAACCGGAGGCGTACTCGAAATCGAAGTGGCCGAGCACCTGGTCCAGAAAGTCCTCGACCATCACGCAGCACGTCTCGACCATGTCCTCGACCATCTCGGGATAATCATAGGTCGCATAGGCCAGCCCCTCGAAGGTCAGCATGTCGCGCACCTTGCCGATCATCGAGCCGCACGACACGCCGAGGGGATAGTCCCGGTTGGCCGGATGCCGCGCCTTGAGCTGTGCCAGGTCCACCTTGCGGGCCGGGTCGTCGCGGCGGAACCGTTCCTCCTTGACCTGCGCCCAATCCTCCGGCGTGCGCACGGTCGCCTGGATATAATGGGGGATGGTGTCGTGGCCGTCCTTCGGCACCTCGGCCAGCAGGCCGTCCGCGTTCATCAGAATCTTGGTGGTCTCGCGCTCCTCGACGACCGTCTCCGGGAAGGTTGGGTGGAGCCAGACCCGCCCGCCGATGGCCTCGATGCGGTCGAAGTTGAAGAAGATATCGGCCTCGTAGTTGTTGGTGATGCCGTTGTCCTTGAAGATCGGCCACACCTCGAAATTGTCATCCCAGTAGCCGAACTCCATGTTGAAGCAGCGGTCGACGGGCGCATAATGCATCTGGCGCACGAAGCGCTCGCGGTCGGTCATCGTGCCGGCCCACTTGGGCCGGATAGGGGTGATGGTCATGTTGCGGTGAGTCCTTGTGTGAGGTGGTCGGTTATATCGATTTACAGGCTTGCTGGGGTATTATCGCTTAAGTGGGCAAGGCGTCAAGCCCGGGGCCTGATGGTAAGAAGGGCACGAGGCCATCCGCGAATAATCGAATGATACCGCGAATACGCGAATCGAGCTGCCGCGACGCGCACCATTCGCCTATTCGTGCCGCGCCCGGCGGCGCATTCGCGTATTCGTGGATGGCCTCGGCTCCACGCCTGTGTTACTCGTCCAGGATCTTGCGCGCCCGGCGGTTGGCGAGGTCAACGTCGGTGGACTGCTGGCTGCTGCGCGACGCCAGACGCCGCAGATAGGCCTC
>DAOUGK010000599.1:0-4649 GCA_034429055.1 Anaerolineae bacterium
TGCCGCCGAACACCTGCTCTATGCGCCTGGCGAAACAGACACCGCGCTGTTCAGCCTGACCGGGCTCTACTCACTCTGCACAGCCATTGCCCAGACGCTCGTCGGCCTGCAAGCGGAAGCGTCTGCCAAGCGCGCCGCGGAAATCACTCACGCACTTGAAGCCTTGTCATAGTCGTTGTCTCTCTGCCCGCAGCGGTCTTGCTCCGGGCAGAGGGTGTTTGCAGCAGCAGTCTGCCTCATCACCCAAATCCTTTCCCCCCGGAGGATGACGTGTACCAGGAACGAATCCGTACCTTATATGATCAATTTTCACCCGGCTACCGGCGGATCGCGGATTATGTCCTCGAGCATTATCAGGACGCCGCGTTTATGACCGCCGCGGAGATTGCCCGCAATGTCCAGGTGGATACGGCCCTCGTGGTTCGTTTTGCTCAACGTCTGGGCTATCCCGGCTTCCCGGAGCTCATCGAGGAAGTGCAGAACGACGTCAAGCAGGACTTGCGCCGAGTTTACGAGCCGCCGGAGGGCGACAATGCTCCGGTGCAAGTATTCCGCCGCAACCTCCTGCAGGATCGCAATAACATCGATTACCTGCTCCTGCACCTGGATGAGGCGGTCATTCTCAGGGTTGTCGACATTCTCGCCTCCGCGCCGCGCATTTTCGTCGGCGGAGAAGGCAGTTCGGCCTATCTCGCCGAAGCCTTCGCGCTACGGCTGCTGTCGCTGGGTCTTCCGGCTCATGCCATTAACGTAGACCTGTCCGGCCAGGCTGCCATTGCGTCCTCGGTCCAGCCAAATGACGTCTTTATCGGCATCGGCATGACGGCTCTGACGCCCGGCGTGGCTGTCCTGCTCAAGACCGTACGCAGTCTCGGCGCGCAGACGATCGGCATCATGGCCTCAGTCACCCATCCCATTGCCAGCGCCGCGGAGCTCATCGTGCACGCGCCCGTGCGGACGGTTGGGATTGCGCCCTCGTGGACTGCGCTCGCCTGCGTGCTCCATGCGCTGACGCAAACGCTGGCGGCATGCCGCGGCGAGCTCACCCAGGAGAGGATCGAGCGCACAGATGCGTTCATGCGCAGCTATGCTGATGCGCTGCGCCAGCAATCGGTGAGTGCCCGCGATAGCATTGCCGAATATGCCGCCACAACGGTCAGCGACCGGGCGCGCCGCGATCTGCTCAGCTAGAGGACGGCTGCGAACTCTGTGCCTGTGGCATCGTCTCCCGTAGCAACATTGTCATCGATCAGCGCGCCGAGCGTCAGGCCCGCGAGGATAAAGCTCAGGTAGTTCTCATTGAGAAAGCGCGAGACGAAGAAGAAAGCCAGCAGCCACAGGCTATAGCCCCAAAGCACCCGAGCCGGCGTATTTGCGCCGGCTTGCTTTTTAAGCAGCGCCGCCAGCAGCACGCTCCCGACCACCAGTTCGGGGATCCAGAAAGGCCAGTAGGCGAAGCGGTCGCTGACCCAGCCGGCAGCCAGCAGCAGATTGGAGGCGCCCCAGCCCCAAATCTGGTAGGCCGTATCCGAGGTGCCGGCAGACCAGCGCCAGACATCGTCGATCATGGCTGCGGGCTGCCACAGGAAGTATGGGCCGACAATCACCAGGGCCGTCGCCAGGGCAGGCCAGCCCGCGCGCAGCGCGCGCCCCGCCCACGCGAGGGGCCGGCGCCAGAGGTCGCGCGGGTCGCCGCCGGCCAGCAGCATGAAGTAGAAGGGCGCGAGAAACCAGGCCGTCGGCTTGCTGGCGCACGCGAGGCCGAACGCGACGGCGGCCCCGGCTTGCCAGAGGGCGCGGCCGATGAGTTCCGCGCTGGGGATAGGAGCATCCTGAGCGGAGTCCAACCGCCCAGCCAAGCTTTGCCTGGCGGGAGTGGGACGCAGTCGAAGGATGCGCTGCACAGGGCCGCCCCTTCGGCTGCGCTCTCTGCGGTCGCTCCGCTCAGGGTGCTTTGGTTCCGCTTCTGCGCTGACACGCACTGGGCCGCGGCCCTGGGCTGCATGCCGGGCGCCCTGCCGCCAGAGGAAGAAGCTGAGGACAATCCAGGCGAGCACGAAGCTGTCGTTCTGGCCGAAAATCACGTCGGACCCCAGCAGCGGATTCAGCCCCAGGAGCATCAGCAGCAGCCGCTGTCGTCCGGCTGACGCGGTCAGCCTGGTCGCCAGGATGAGGGTCAGGGCGAAGAGCAGCAGATAGACGAACCGCTGGTCGTACCAGCCCAGCAGGGCCTCGCTCGCCAGCTGGAACGGCGCGGAGAAGAGGAATGTCCACGGCAGGTAGGGGTAGTGATAGAGTGCGGTGCGGAACTCGTTGATGCCCCATTCGGCCATCGGGGTCTGCGTGTAATCTTCCACGTAGGGATTGCGTCCCGCCAGCAGATAGCCGATGGCCGCCTCGGTTTGTATCACGCCGCCGTCGTGGCTGTAGGAGGCCGGGCCGCTCTGCTGGCGCAGCAGCGTCAGCTTGAGGCTGGACGCAAAGACCGTGAGCAGAATGATGGCCCAGATGAGCGCCAGTTTGGTTACATGGCGGCCGCGGCCGGGCCGCATGAACTCGGAGACCAGCAGATAGGCGAGCAGGCATGCGAGCGCGGCCACGATGAGCAGCAGGCCAATGGGGTCCACGGTCTGCTGCTGGGCCAGCAGGGCCATCGCCTCCGGCGGGAGCAGGCTGCCCAGCCACGGATGCCGCGCTACGTCGTTCTGCCGCAGCGGCAGCACTGCAGCCTCGGCCAGCGTATCGAGCCGGATGCGCGCAAGGGTCAACGCGGCCAGCAGCAGACCCTCGAAGTGATGACTTTCCCGCGGGCCGCGCTGGGCGTCCGGCGGGCGTGCTGTGGGTGCAGATGGGGCCATCGGCATGTGCGTCATGGCGCTATTATATCCCAAGGCCCTTGTCATTTCCACTCGCAAGCCTTATAATCATCTGCACGACTTACGAACCGGTACGGCGCATGAGCGAGGCCAGCATGGAAGAGAAACTGGATTATCTGTCGGATGTAGACCTGTTCCGTGATCTATCGGAACGGGATATGGTCGAGCTCGACCGCATGACGACGATCACCAATGTGCCGCGCGGCCGCGTGTTCTACCAGCCGGAGGATGTGGGTGAGGTGCTCTTCCTGATCAAGGAGGGCCGCGTCCAGTTGTATCGCATCTCACCAGAGGGCAAGAAGCTGGTCATTGCGACACTTGGCCCCGGTACGCTGTTCGGGGAGATGGCGCTCCTGGGCCAGGCGATGCACAACGCCTTTGCCGAGGCGCTCGATGATTGCCTGATCCTGGTGATGAGCCGGGCCGATCTGGAGCGTCTGATCCTCAATAAGCCCATCGTCGGGCTGCGGATGCTGGAAATCACCGGGCGGCGGCTCAACGATGCCGAGGCGCGGCTGGAGGACATGGCCTTTAAGGGCATTCCCGCGCGGTTGGCTTCGCTGTTGATCCGCCTGGCAAACGAGCGCGGCGCAAATGACATCACCGGCCTGACGCACCAGGACCTCGCGGAAACCATCGGCACCTATCGCGAGACAGCCACCCAGGTGCTCAACGACATGAAGGCGCAGGGGTTGATTGACATCGGGCGCAAGCGCATCGAAATCCTGGATATGGAGCGGCTGGCCGAGGTCGCCCGCAGTTGAGCCGCCTGCTTCCATTGTGCGCTGTTTGACAAACGATACAACCGGGATTAGAATTTCGCTATCCACAAAACGGACGGGGCCTGACCGCCGCCGCCGCGTAGTTCACAGCACCCCCACTTCCAGGAGGAAACAAAATGACCCATGTAATCTTTGACCTGTGCATTCGCGACGGGGCATGCGCAGAGGTTTGCCCGGTGGAATGCATCGTACCCGGTGAACCAGAGGACGAGTGGCCCTGGTTCTACATCGACCCCGACACCTGCATCGACTGCGGCGCGTGCGTGCCGGAGTGCCCGGTGGACGCCATCCGACCGGAGGATGACCTCAAGATCGAGTTCCCGCAGTATGTTGCGTCTATCGAGTTGAATGCCGCCTACTTCCATAGCGGCCCCGGCTACCCCAAGAAGTGAAATCATAGGCGGGGAAATATCAGTCTCTCCGTTCAGGCCCCTGCTCCGGCAGGGGCTTGCTTTTATGGATGGACTGCGAAGGAACGGTGAGCGTGTGAGCGAGCAAACGGAGCGGATGTATCCATCCCGGCCCCTGGTAGGCGTTGGCGCCGTGGTGTGGGATGGTGCGCGGGTGCTGTTGATCCGGCGGGGCCACCCGCCCGCGGCCGGCGCATGGTCGCTGCCGGGCGGGCTGATCGAGCTGGGCGAGACCGCCGCATATGCAGTGCAGCGCGAGGTGCGCGAGGAGTGCGGCCTGGAGGTCGCGGTCGGGCCGGTGCTCGGCGTGTTCGAGCCGATCCAGCGCGACGAGCAAGCGCGCGTGGTCTATCACTTCGTCGTGATCGACTTCCTCGCCCATCGCATCTCGGGCGAGGCGCAGGCCGGCGATGACGCGGATGAGGTGCGCTGGGTCACACCGGGGGAGCTTGCGACCTATCCGCTGACGGATGCCGTGCGCCAGATGATTGCCCGCGCGCTGGAGCTGGCGCAGAGCACAGCGTCGGGTTCGTAATGGGCGCTTTAGCGCCTTTCACAGGTGTGTCATTCGGGGAGGCATA
>DAOUGK010000600.1:0-10732 GCA_034429055.1 Anaerolineae bacterium
CTTGCGCCTTTGCGTGAGAAGTCAGTCGCCGGGGCAATCAGTCTTCGCTGCCTTCATCACCGAATGTCGCGACCAGTCCCTGGATGAATTGCTCGCGCTCGGTGGCTGAGAAGCGCGCCTCCGGGTGCAGCATCAGGTAGTTGCGAATCGGCATCTCGCCGTTCCGCACCAATTCAGCGGCCTCTTCCGCGGAGTAATAGTCCTCCCGCCATTCGGAGACGTTGAAGGCCTCGCGGCCTTCGTCCACATGGCGCTGAATCATCCAGGACATCGGTGCAACGTTGCTGTACCACGGCCACTTCGTCTCGTTGCTGTGGCAGTCGGCGCAGGCGCGGCTGAAGTAGGCCTGGGTCTGTGAGCTGTCCCACACAGGCTCGGCAATGACCGCCGGGTTAGTGTGGGCACGCCCGTACGGTACTAATTGTACCACGATACCTGCGATCACGACGATGGCGATGGCAATGAGTAGAACCTTCTTAATCATTCTGTTCTTTGCTCCTTCTTTGCTTAGGGTCTGTAAAAGTATTACTTCCTGCTCTGGCCGGTCTCCGACCGTGCCAGCGGCGGAACTTATTCTTTTACGAGCCCTTAGTTCAGGCGCACGGCCAGCATCTTGAGATATGGTTCCTCCCCGACAAGCACAGGGAAATCGAGCGCCGGCTCATGATAGACGCCAGTGATTTCGCCCTTGCGGCCCGCGGCGGCCAGTCCGGCCAGCACACGCTCGCGGAACGCGCGGCGCGGCAGCTCTGCAACGTTGCAGCAGGCGTACAGCAATCCTCCCGGCGCGGCGACCCGTGCGGCGAGCGCGACCAGCTCGTCGTAATCCTGTGCGGCGACGAACCGCCGCGTCTTGGTGCGCGAGAAGCCGGGCGGGTCGAGAATAACCAGCTCGAACTGTTCCCCGCGCCGCGCCAGCCGGCCCAGCCAATCGAACACATCGCCGTAGACGAAGTCGTGCGGGTCCGAGGAGAATCCGTTGGCGCGATAGTTCTCCTGGCCCCAGGCCAGCACCCCTTTGGACAGGTCGAGGTTGAGCACGCGCGTCGCGCCGCCGGCCAGCGCGGCCACCCCGAACCCGCAGGTGTAGGCGAAGGTGTTGAGGACGCGTGCGCCGCGCGCCCAGGCGCGCACCCGGCCGCGGCCCTCGCGCATGTCGGGGAACAAGCCGACGCTCAACCCCTCGCCGGGTCGGATGATGTAGGCCAGTCCGTCCTCGTGCGCAATGACCTCCGGCTGCGGCGGCCCGCTGACGGGTTCGGCGGGCGCCAGCCGCTGCAACTCGGCGTCGCTGAGCCGGCTGGCCTGGCGCGGCCGGTACTTGACGTAAACGGAGGCTGCACCGGTGCTGTCCGCCAGTCCGGCAAACGAAGGGGTCAGTCCTTGATCATACAGGCTCGCGATGAGCACATCCCCGTAGCGATCCAACGTGAGCCCCGGCAGGCCGTCCGCCGCGCCGTTGACGAGCCGGTAGATGGTCGTGCCCGTATCTGCGGCCAACGGCGCGCGGCGATCCAGGGCGAGGCTTGTCAGCTCGTATGAAGCGGCCTGCCGTGCGCGGGGCGGCTCCGGCTCGCCTGCCAGCAGCCCGGCGAAGGGCTGGGGCGGCGGTGCGGTGAAGGTGACAGGCTGGCCGGTCGCCGGATGCGGCAGGGTGAGCTGCCACGCGTGCAGGCACAACCGCGGGAAGAGCGGCTGCTGCGTGTCGCCATAGAGCGGGTCGCCGGCGACCGGGCAGCCGATGTGCGCGAGGTGCACGCGAATCTGGTGGCTGCGGCCGGTCTCGGGGATGACTTCGAGCAGGGTCACTGGATTTCGGGCACGGTCGGAGACCGGCCCGGGCGATTGGCCGGTCTCGCGGCTGCGGCCGAAATCCGACCGTGCCGCCACCCGATACCGCGTCCGGGCGGACTGGCCGCGCGGATCAGTTGCGGTCGTCACGCGATAGCGGCCGTCCCGGTCGCGCGTGATCGGCGCGTCGATGACGCCTTCGGGCTGCCGGGGCCGGCCCATCACCAGGGCGAGGTAGACCTTGCGCACCGCGCGACCCTCGAACGCCGCCGCCAGGTTGCGATTCGCCTCCGTCCGCGCGCTGAACAGCAGCACGCCCGAGGTGTCGGCGTCGAGCCGCTGGTGCATGCCCAGGTAGTTCAGGCCGGTCTGCGCCTGGACGACGCGCAGCGCATCGGCAGGATAAGGGTCTGCCGGGTCCGCCGCATGGGTCGGCAGCCCGGCAGGCTTATCCACGACGATGATGTCTGTGTCCTGGTAGAGTATGTGCAAGATCATGGCTTAATAGAACGCTGATGACGCTGATCTGACTGATCCCAGTGATTATAGTTTAATACGCCGAATCAGCGGCAATCAGTTCAATCAGCGTTCATCAGCGTTCTATTTGTCATCCGATCACGGCGCGAGCCGGTTGAGGTCGCGCGGGAAGAGGGTCGCCAGCCGGACGTTGTCGAGACCGAGCAGTTGCATGATGAAGCGTTCCAGCCCGATGGCAAACCCGCCGTGGGGCGGCATCCCGTACTTGAACGTTTCGAAGTACGTTTCGAACGGGGTGAGGTCCGTATACCCCCGCGCCGCCGCGCTGTCCAGGTAGGCCTGGTAGAGGTGGAGCCGCTGGCCGCCGGTGACAAGCTCCGTCCCGCGGAAGAGCAGATCGAATGAGTTCGAGTAGGCCGGGTCCGCCGGATTGGGATGCGTGTAGAAGGGCCGCTTCGCCATCGGGTAGCCCGTGACGAACAGGAAGTCGCTGCCGTATTCCTGCCGCGCCCATTCGCCCAGCCAGCGTTCGTGCTGCGGCGCCAGGTCCGGCTCCCCGCGGCAGTCCTCGCCGTGGAGCCGGAGGATGAGCTCCTGTGCTTCCGGGAAGTAGATCGCGGGGAATTGCTCCGGTGTGGCCGGCAGCACCGCGTTGACCGCCGCCAGCTCCGGCGCGTAGTGTTCCTGCAGGTGGCCCAGGATGCCGCGCACGACCTGCGTCAGCACGGCCATGACGTCACGGTGGTCGCGGATGAAGCCCATCTCGACGTCCATGCTGACATACTCGTTGATGTGGCGGACGGTGTCGTGCGGCTCCGCGCGGAAGACCGGGCCGACCTCGAAGACGCGCTCGAACACGCCAACCATGATTTGCTTGTAGAACTGGGGGCTTTGCGCCAGGTATGCGGACCGGCCGAAGTAGTCCACCGTGAAGACGTTGGCGCCCCCCTCCGTGGCCGAGCCGACCAGCTTGGGCGTCTGGATTTCGGTGAAGCCGAGGCCGGTCAACGTGGCGCGGAACCCGGCCATGATGCCGGCTTGCAGCCGCATGACGCTGCGCCGGGCGGGATGCCGATGGCCGATGACGGCGTGGTCGAGGAAGGTCGGCAGCGTGGCCTTGACTTCCGGCTTGTTCAGCGGGAAGGGCAGCGCGTCGCGGACGGGCGAGAGGATCTCGAATGTGGGGCCGTGGATCTCGATGCCGCCGGGGGCCTGTGGCTCCGCGACGACTGTGCCGGCGGCGGTGAGCACGGTTTCCGGCAGCAAGCCCTCCAGCGCGGCCAGCGCCCCCGGCGTATCAAGCACTACCTGGATGGTTCCGCGCACATCGCGCAGCACCAGGAAGCTGATGCCGCCCAGCCGCCGCAGTGCATGGAGCCAGCCGGCCACCTGCACGCGTTCGCCGACGTGCGCGGCCACTTCCGTCGTGTAAATCCGTTGCATGGGTGCACCTCTTACAGGGAAATATAAAGGCTCCTCGCCCAAGGACGAGGAGCCTGCTCGCGGTGCCACCCTGGTTTGTCACGGCCTCACGGTCGCGACCTCAACGGTCTGGTTGACGGAACACCATACGCGATGGCGCGCCGTAGGACCACCTTGCGGTCCGTCAAACGTTGACCCTGCCTCGTAACGGGAGGCGCCGGCCTGGGCCTACTTGTCTTTCGACCCGGCAGCTCCGGAGTGTCTTTCCGGGGAGACGCAGACGGCTTTCCCACCGGCTAGCCGCTCTCTGACCAACGCCGTGCCCCCGTACTCTCTCCATCGTCGCTATTGAACGTTTCGATTGTGCGCGGGAGGATACCACGGGCTGATGGGCTTGTCAATGTCGCGCCGGAGTGTAACGGTTCACGGTTACAAAGCCGGTTTCTCGGCGAAGCTGCGCTGCGCACAGAAACCGGCTTTGTGGGCCTACTGACGGGCATGAGACCTCATGTTACGAGGTAGCGCCCAACACTTACGGCGGAGTGCCATAGCGGGCCAGGTTTCCAGGAGCGGAGGCAAGCTTTTATGATTTTTGTCCCTTTATTGCGTTTGTGATATGCTTGCGTCAAGTATGTGGCTTACTGGAGGGCGCATGACCGAGTTATTTGAGCGCACGTATTACGGCAACACCGTGTTTCAGTGGTTGACGACGTTCCTGATCATCCTGGGCATCGTAATCCTCGGCCGTTTGTTTTATATGGTCGTGGCTCGCGCCGTCAAGCGTCTGGCGGCCAGGAGCCGGGTGCAGCTCGACGACCTGGTGATCGACTCGCTCGAAGAGCCGCTCACGGTGATATTGGTCCTGCTCGCCTCACGATCTGCACTCAACCGGCTGACGCTCTCCCCGGGTATGGCGAACTTCGTGGACGCTGCGTTGGGCGTCGCCTACGCACTCCTCGCCGCGTGGCTTATCACGCGGCTCTACGACGCTATCCATCGGCGTTACCTGGTGCCGCTCGCCAACAAGAGCAGCGGGGCCTATGACGACCAGTTGCTACCCTTGATCCGCAAGGGCATCCGCATCATCGTCTGGGTGCTTGCGATCATCGTCGGCTTGAACAACGCCGGTTACGATGTCGGCACGGTCATCGCCGGCCTCGGCATCGGCGGCCTGGCGTTCGCCCTGGCTGCGCAGGATACCGTCGGGAACATGTTCGGGGGGATCATCCTGTTCGGCCAGAAGCCGTTCCTGATCGGGGACCTGATCGAGTTTGAGGGCAAGCAGTACGTGGTGAAGGAAATTGGTTGGCGTGCGACGGTGGCGCAGGACTGGAACACCGGCTACCGCGTCACCATCCCGAACTCCAAGTTCACCGGAGGCGTCATCGCCAATGTGTCTGCGGAGAAGGGGTATGTGTGGTCGTATACTTTGAAGCTGGCCGCCGACACGACCTACGCCCAGATGCAGCTGGCGCTGAACGACATCCGCGAAAGCATCTGCTGCCATCCTCAGATCGACGATCACAATGTGCGGTTCGAGACCATCGGCAATCACGCGATGGAAGTGCTGGTGATCTATCACATCACGGAATTCGAGCAGCGTTGGCGGGTGATCACCGAGGTGAACCTCGACCTGCTGCGTCGTCTTGAGACGCACCACATTCGGTTCGCGGCGCCCGTGCAAATGAGCGTCAATCTCAATGGCCGGCCCGGTCCCGCACAGGGCGCTGACCCGGAAGTCGTGGCGGCGAACCAAACAGAGGTTTTCTAGCCTGACAACCCAGGCTGCGACACCGCGCGCCCGATCCTTTCAGTTAGTGCGTCAGATTTGACGTTGCAGGGCAACCCTGTTAGCATGGGCCCATGCGCGGAGGCATTCCGCGCATTTCTGTGACCAGACTGGCCGACCTCTTTGACTTCCCGTGCACCGGCGCCGGCAAGCGGCGGCAGCGGCATTGCCACTCGCATCCGCGGCGGCATTCTGACTGTATTGGGAGGTTGACGAGTGAAGCCACGCATTTATCTTGATCCCGTGCGCCCCGGAGCCTCAGGCTCCCGTGGGCGTTTTGTTTTTTCCGCCCAAGCATTCACTTTCGAGAGCCGCAAGGCTCTCTTTTTTTGCCCTGCGCCGGGAGGTAAAGTGCCATGCTGAGGCTGCCCGGCCTGATCGACCCGCACGTCCACCTGCGCGAGCCGGGCGGCACGCACAAGGAGGACTGGGACACGGGGACGGCCGCAGCCCTCGCGGGCGGCTTCACGACCGTCCTGGCAATGCCCAACACCCGCCCGCCCATCACCGATGCGGCGACCCTCGACCTTGCGTTCAGCGCGGCCGCCTCCAAGGCCCGCTGCGACTATGCTCAGTTCCTGGGCGCAGGCGCAGACAATAGCACGAACGCGCCGGCGCTCGCGGCCCGCGTGGCCGGCCTCAAGATGTACCTGGACCAGACCTACGGTCCGCTCCGGCTGGATGCGCTGTCCGACTGGCAGGCCCACTTTGCGCGCTGGCCCGCGGACCGGCCCATCGTGGCGCACGCGGAGGATCGCACGCTTGCGGCCGTCATCCTCATGGCGGCGCTCTATGATCGCCCCGTCCATCTCGCCCACGTCTCGTTGCGCGATGAAATCCTGCTCATCCGCAAGGCCAAAGAGCAGGGTCTCAAGGTGACGTGCGAGGTGGCACCGCACCATCTCTTTCTCACCGAGGATAACATCCCCCGGCTCGGCGCGGGCCGCGGGGAGGTGCGACCTCGCCTCGCCACTTCTGCCGACCGCGCGGCGCTGTGGGACAACCTCGATGTCATCGATTGCTTCGCCACGGACCACGCGCCTCACACGATCGCGGAGAAAGACGGCGAGAATCCACCGCCCGGTTTCCCGGGCCTCGAGACCGCGCTGCCGCTGCTGCTCACCGCAGTCCACGAGGGAAGGCTCACCGTCGATGATCTCGTCCTGCGCATGTGGGAGAATCCGCGGCGCATCTTCGGCCTGCCGGTACAGGAGGACACCTGGGTCGAGGTAGACGAGGCCGCGACCTATGAACTACGCGGCCGGGAAATGCACTCGCGCTGCGGCTGGACGCCCTTCGAGGGCTACCCGGTCCACGGTCGCGTGACGCGGGTTGTCCTGCGCGGCCAGGATGCCTTTCGGGATGGCCGGGTGCTCGCAGCGCCGGGCGCCGGCCGCAACGTTCGTTCACAAACTACACTTTGAGATAAGGAGTACACACCCATGATTCACATGCCGCCCATTCGCGTCCAGAGCCCGCATCTGCCCTTCGGTGACCGGCAGGATGCACCGTTCTACGGCCGCGATATCCTGAGTGTGAAACAGTTCGACCGCCGGGATCTCGAAACAATCTTCGGCGTCGCGCATGAGATGGAAGAGATGGTCCGCCGCGTCGGCAGCTTCGACCTGCTGAAGGGCAAGATTCTGGCCAACCTGTTCTATGAACCGTCCACCCGTACTTCCTCCTCGTTCACCTCCGCCATGGAGCGTCTCGGCGGGAGCGTCATCCCCATCAACGAAGTGCGCTATTCCTCGGTCTCCAAGGGCGAGTCATTGCCCGACACCGTCCGCACGCTCGAAGCGTATGCAGATGTGATTGTCCTGCGCCACCCCGAAACCGGTTCTGCCGCGCTGGCAGCCAGGTACGCGCGCAAGCCGATCATCAACGCGGGCGACGGCATCGGAGAGCACCCGACGCAGGCGCTGCTCGACCTGTTTACCATCCGCGAGGAACTGGGCGACATCGACGCGCTGACGGTGACGATGCTCGGTGACCTCAAGTACGGCCGCACCGTTCACTCGCTGGCACGGCTGCTGACGCTCTACAATGTCCGCCTCAACTATGTCTCGCCGGAGATCCTGCGGATGCCCGATGAAGTCATGGCCGAAGTCGCGGAGAAGGGCATCCCACAGGCAGAATACCGGGAACTTGAGCCGGTGCTGGCGGAGACCGATGTGTTGTACGTGACTCGCGTTCAGAAGGAGCGGTTTGCCAGCGAGGCCGAGTACGACGAGGTCAAGGGCGCCTATGTCATCGACACGGAGACGATGGCGCGCGCCAGGGAGCGGATGATCGTCATGCATCCGCTGCCGCGCGTCACCGAAATCGCGATGGAGGTGGACGACGACCCGCGCGCGGCCTACTTCCGGCAGATGGAATACGGCCTCTACATCCGCATGGCGCTGCTGGCGATGGTGTTGGGCAAGGCATGAGCGCCATGAGCTTCAACAGCCTGCTTGACGATGTTGCCCGGCGCACGGGTTCGCTCCTGTGCGTCGGGCTGGACCCGCACCCCGCGGACCTGCCGGCCCCGACTGCGGATGCGGCGCGCGATTTCTGCCTGCGGCTGATTGCGGAGACGGCGGGGCTGGCGATGGCCTACAAGCCCAACGCGGCCTTCTTCGAGGCTTACGGGCCCGCGGGCTGGGCCGCGCTGGCGGAGGTCATCGCCGCCGTCCCCGCGGGCATTCCGGTCATCCTGGACGCCAAGCGCGGGGATATCGCGTCCACCGCAGAGGCCTATGCGCGGTCCGCCTTCGAGCGGCTCGGCGCGACCGCCATCACGTTGAATCCGTATCTTGGCCGTGACAGCCTGGAGCCTTTCGTGCGTGACCCGGCGCGCGGGGTCTTTCTCCTCTGCAAGACCTCCAATCCTGGCGCGGACGATGTCCAGGACCTGCGGCTGGCGGACGGCGAGATGGTGTACGAGTGGGTAGCCGCGCTGGCGCAGCAGTGGAATACGAACAACAACGTCGCGCTGGTCGTCGGCGCGACTCACCCCGACGCGCTGGTGCGGGTCCGGGCAGCCGCGCCCGATCTGTGGTTCCTCGCGCCCGGCATCGGCGCGCAGGGCGGCGACCTGCGCGCTGCGCTGCGCGCCGGCCTGCGCGCAGACGGCCTGGGTATGCTCATCCCTGTCAGCCGGGCGGTCGCGCGGGCGGAGTCGCCCCGCCAGGCAGCCGAGGCGTTCCGGGATGAGATTCGCACGACGATAGAAGATGAAAGAGGGAAAAAGGAAGAGGCGAGACAGGGTACGGGCGGTACGGCAGCGCGAGGCACTTGGGCTGACACATTCCCCGTATGGCTGGCCGACGGGCTGCTCGCGGCCGGCTGCGTGAAGTTTGGCCAGTTCACGCTCAAGTCGGGCCTGCAATCGCCCATCTACCTGGACCTGCGCCAATTGGTCTCGCATCCCGCGCTGCTGGCCGACGTGGGCCGGGCCTACCTGCCCACCCTCCGGCAACTCACCTTCGACCGCCTCGCGGCCCTGCCGTATGCCGCGCTGCCGATTGGCACGGCAGTCAGCCTGGCGGGCGGCTGGCCGATGGTCTATCCCCGCCGGGAGGTCAAGGGTTACGGGACCGGCGCGGCCATCGAGGGCGCGTGCCGGCCGGGCGAACGCGTCGTCGTCATCGATGACCTGGCGACGACCGGCGGCAGCAAGTTCGAGGCGATCGAAAAGCTCACCGCCGCGGGCCTGGAGGTAGAGGAGGTCGTCGTGCTCATCGATCGCGAATCCGGCGCGGGCAGTGCGTTGTCCGCGGCGGGCTACCGGCTCCATGCAGTCGTGCGGTTAACGGACTTGCTGGATTACTGGGAGGCCAGCGCGGCCGTGCCCGCAGAGCAGATCGCGGCGGCGCGTGCGTTTATCGCGCAGGAACGCCAGAGTGCAACCACGGAATAGACGGACCACGCGGAAAGATGAAGGGGATCGGACGGTGTATCGTGCGCTGCGACCGCTGATTTTCCGCCTGCCGCCGGAGACGGCGCACGGGTTGACCGTGGCGCTGCTGCGGCTGGCCGGGAGCCTGCCGCCGGTGACCGCGCTGCTGCGCGCCGCGTTCAGGCCGCGCGGGACGATCCGGCCGGTGCACGCCTGCGGCCGGACGTTTCCAAACGCGGTGGGGCTGGCCGCCGGATATGATAAGGATGGGCTGGCCTGGCGCGGGCTGGCCGCGCTCCCCTTCGGTCACCTGGAGCTGGGGACCGTGACCCCGCGGCCCCAGCCCGGCAATCCGCAGCCGCGGGTGTTCCGGCTGGTCGAGGACGAGGCGGTGATCAACCGGATGGGTTTTCCCGGCCGGGGCGCCGACGCGCTGGCGCAGCGGTTGAGCAGCGCGGCCCGGAGCCGCGATCCTCACGCGCCGGTCATCGGCGCAACGCCGGTAATCGGCGTCAACATCGGCAAGAACAAGGACACGCCGCTGGAAGATGCGGCAGAGGATTACGCGGTTTTGGTGCGCCGCTTTGCACCGCTGGCAGACTATCTGGCCGTGAACGTAAGTTCCCCGAACACGCCGGGGCTGCGCGCGCTGCAGAGCGGCGGCGCGCTGGAGGAGCTGCTTGCGGCGGTCGGCAGCGAGCGGGACGCGCAGGCGCGGCGGCTGGGCCGGCCCGTCCCGGTGCTGGTCAAGCTGGCGCCTGACCTGGACGAGGCCGCGCTGGCGGAGGCCCTCTCGGCCATCTGTGCGACGGGGATGGACGGGGTCATCATCTCCAACACGACGGTGGCGCGGGACGGTGTGACCTCACCGCTGGCCACGCAGACAGGCGGGTTGAGCGGGCGTCCGCTGTGTGCGCGTAACACGGCGCTGGTGCGCAGGACGGCCCGATTGCTGGACGGCCGGCTGCCCATCGTCGCCTCGGGCGGCATCCTCCGGCCCGAAGATGCGCTGGAGAAGCTGGACGCAGGCGCAACGCTCGTCCAGCTCTATACCGGGTTGATCTATGCGGGGCCGGGATTGGTGGGGCGGGTGGTGGAGGCAACGAACCGGTAGGACGGGTTGCCAACCCGTCCTACGCCGGCAGCAAGCTCGAGTCGTCAAGCACCTGCCGGATGGCTGTGACCAGCTGGGCGGGTGGTGGAGGCAACGAACCGGTAGGGCGGGTTGGCAACCCGTCCTACGCCGGCAGCAAGCTCGAGTCGTCAAGCACCTGCCGGATGGCTGCGACCAGCAGGGCGGGTGGTGGAGGCAACGAACCGGTAGGACGGGTTGCCAACCCGTCCTACACCGGCAGCAAGCTCGAGTCGTC
>DAOUGK010000601.1:0-4793 GCA_034429055.1 Anaerolineae bacterium
AACTACCCGCTCCCCGAATCGCACCGCCACTTCTCGCACCTGATGGCGATTCACCCCCTCGGCCTGGTCCGCTGGGAGGACGGCGAGGCTGCACAGCGCACGATTCGCGCGGCGCTGGCGGAGCTCGATCGCCTCGGCCCGGACTTATGGTGCGGGTACAGCTACGCCTGGCTGGGCAGCCTGGCCGCACGGGCACGCGAGGGCGAGGCTGCGGAGCGCGCGCTGGAGATCTTCAGCACGGCCTTCTGCCTGCGCAACAGCTTCCACTGCAACGGCGACCAGACCGGCAAGGGCTACTCGAAGTTCACCTACCAGCCCTTCACGCTTGAAGGCAACTTCGCGGCTGCGGCCGCCATCCAGGAGATGCTGCTGCAGAGCTACAGCGGCAGCCTGCACATCTTCCCAGCCGTCCCCGCTGCGTGGCAGGACGCCGCGTTCGACACCTTACGGGCAGAGGGCGCGTTCCTGGTCTCGGCCCGCAGGGAAGGCGGCAAGACGACCTGGGTTCGCATCACCGCCGAGCGCGGCGGCGCCTGCCGCCTCATCTCCCCCTTCGATGGGACGGAGCGGGTGCTGGAGCTAGCCGCCGGCGAGATGGTAGAACTGACATCCTGACAACCCCACGCACGGAGTCTGCATCCTCAGATGCGGACAATCCCGGCACGCAGCCCGTGTGCGGAGTGCGCATCCTGACGGTCGCACTGCGACCGCGATGCGGACGATCCCAGTACGCAGCTCACCCAAGGAGTGCGCATCCTCAGATGCGCACTCCTCACATTGTCACCTTGTCACCTTGTCACCTTGTCACCTCTTCACCCCGTCATCGTATCCTCGCTCACTGTTCTGCATACACGGCAGGCATATGATCATTTCTGGTCGCTATGGGTAGCCGCGCGACGGCGCACCCTTCCCGCTGCCTGACTGGAGATCGGAGTTCTTATGCCGCGTCCCCTGCGTGATTCGCTCTATATCTACGGCTTTCACGACCCCGGCGGCGAGCAGCACATGCTTGACCTCGGCGTGCCGGGCTGGGTGTTGGTCACCGAAGCCATTGGATTCAACCCGACCGACCAGAGCGGCGGTGACTATCGCCGCTTCTCCGACCGTGACCTCGGCGTGATCGTCCGGCTGAACGCGGGCTACAATCCGACAGGCACGCTGCCGCCCAGCCAGTTCTACGCCGACTTTGCCCGCCGCTGCGCCAACTTCGTCCGCGCATCGAGCGGCGCCCACATCTGGATCATCGGCAACGAGCCCAACCACCCCATCGAATGGCCCGGCTCGGACTGGGACTGGAACCTGCCGTGGCCGCAGCCGAAAAGCCCCGACCGCCGCGGGGAGGAAATCACCCCCGCGCGCTACGCCGATGCTTACCGGCGGGCGCGGGCCGCGATCAAGGCCGTGCCTGGGCACGAGAACGACCAGGTGCTCGTGGCCGGTCCCGCGCCGTGGAACATCCTGCTCACCTACCCCGGCAACCCGAACGGCGACTGGGTACTCTACCTGCGCGACACGCTGGCAGCCATCGGCGGCTCGGAGGGCGCACGCAATCTCGACGGCATCAGCCTCCACGCGTACACACACGGCAGCGCGGCCGACCTGATTCGATCCGAAGAGAAGATGGGCGACGCGCGTTTCGCCAACCGCCGCTTTCACTTTCGCGTGTACCAGGACTTCATGGCCGCTATCCCCGCAGCGATGCGCCACCTACCCATCTATATCACCGAGTCCAACCAGGGCGACCAGGCATGGGAGAACCGCAACACCGGCTGGGTCCGCGCGGCCTATGGCGAAATCGATGCCTGGAACCGAGCAAACAGCCAGAAGATTCGCGCGCTGCTGCTCTACCGGTGGCCCCAAGTGGCGGGCGACCGGTGGGGCATCGACGGCAAGGCGGCGGTCATCGAGGACTTCCGGCAGGCGCTCGCCGCCCGCTACCAGTGGGCGGTCGAGGAGGACGTCAGTTCCATCCTGGAGCGGAAGGTCGTTGAGATCGAACAGGCCGCGGCAGCCCTGCAGCCCGCTATCACGGGCCTGGCAGCACCCGTAGCTGCTGCCGCCCGGCTGCGCCAGGAGGCAGCGACGCTCGCGACCGAGGCAGCAGGATTGCAGCCCGCGGCCCTCCGCACGCAATTCGACGGACTTGCTGCGCAGATTAAGCAGTTGGAGGATGCGCTCGGCAGCCTGCCGGATAAGCCGGGCGGACGAGTTCCCGAACCGGCCATGATCGACAAGTTAGGGAAGCTGCCCACCGGCACGGCCCCGCCTTATGGGCTGCGCAGTCTCGGTGCGATCCGCCGCATCGTCGTCCACCACACGGCCACGCGCGACGATATCACGCCGGAACGGCTGGCCGAGGCGCAGGTAGGCCAGGGCCGGCCCGGCATCACCTACCACTATCTCATAACGGGCGACGGGACCATCTACGCGACGCAAGCGCTGGATGTCGTTCCGGCACAGACCGTAAAGGCCAGTGTCAACCAGGAGAGCATCGGCATTGCGCTGGCCGGGAATTTCACGACGGCCGCGCCCACCGCTGCACAGCTCGCCGCAGCCGCCGGCCTGATTGCCTGGCTGCTCAGCCGGTTCAGCCTCACGACCGCTGAGGTCGTAGGCCGTCGCGAGCTGGAAAACGTCGCATCGCCGGGCACGCAGTGGCAGCAAGGCGCGGCCTTCAAGACCACGCTGCTGGTTCAGGTGCAGGCTGTTCTCGATGCGTACCGGGATCCCGACGTCGTCATCGCGCAGTTGCAGGCGCGCGTGCGGGAGCTGGAGGCGCAGAACGCCGGGCTCGCCGCGCAGGTCGGGCAAATCCCCGGTCTGGAGGCCCGCATCCGCCAGTTGGAGGCTGCGAACGCGGAGCAGGCGGCAGAGATCAAACGGCTGCGCGACCAGTTGGCCGCGGGAACGCCGGGCCGCGTTGCTAGGCCGGCGGTCGTGGACATGGTGGACAAGCTGCCGAAACACCCGACGCTGCCGCCCTACGAGACGCGGAGCCGCCCGATCTCGATGATCGTCGTCCACCACACGGACACGACCAAGACGACGACGGTGCAGAGCATCGCGCAATATCACGTCTACGGCGAGCGCCGCGACGCCGATGGCGACCTCATCAAGGCACAGTGGCCCGGCGTCGGCTACCACTTCCTGGTGGGAGCGGATGGCGTCATCTACCAGGGGCAGCGCGAATCGACCCGCTCCTACCATGTGGGCGGCGATCCCAACGACTACAGCGTCGCCATCAGCCTCATCGGACGGATGATGACCAAGGACTACGACGGCACCACCCGCGCACCCGAGGACCAGGTGCCGACGCCCGCGCAGTTGCGCAGCGCAGCGCACCTCGCTGCGTGGCTGATGCAGGAGTACAAGGTCCCATTGGAGCGCGTGATGGGGCACCGTGACGTCTGGCCCAAGTCGACGGTCTGCCCCGGCGAACACTGGAAGACCGGACGGCAGTGGTACACCGATCTTGTTGAAGAAATCAAGGCGGTCCAGCAGGGGCGACCGGCCGCGGGCAGCATGGAGCACTACCTCCTATTCTGGGATCGGGGCGGCAACAATTGGGCACAGGCTGACTGGCGGAGCTCGCAGCCCTACCTGGAGCACTTCCGCACGACCGCCGGCTTCTCGGTGGACGACGCACTCCTCGCCCGGCACGTGACCATCGTCGGCGGCGACGCAGGCGTGTCGGGGGAGGATGAGGCGCGGCTGCGCGCGGCGGGGGTGGATGTCCACCGGCTGGCAGGCGCGGACGAAGCCGACACGCGGCGCCTGCTCAACGCGTTGGTCGCGCAGAACACACCCTGGCCGGGCGCACCTGCGCAGCTGCGCAGCGCGGTGGCCGGGCTCAGTCCGCGAATGGCGGCCATACAGGTCTTCGCGGACGAGTTCCCCTTTCCCGATGAATGGACCATGCCGGATGACTGGCAACCGCCCGCGCGTGTGCCGGAGCCGGAGCATGCACCGGGTCCCGAAAAGGTGATCGTGCCGCTGCCGAACGAGCAGCCACCTGCGCCAGCCGAAGAGAACACTCCGGAGCCTGACGGAACCTCTGGCGCCGATGATACCGGGAAGGAGGCATAGCCGCATGAACAAGCTCGGTTTTTATGTCGAGAACACGACGGTCCCCTTCCTGCGCGACGCGCTGCGCCAGGTCAAGCCGCCGGTCATGCTCATCCATGCGGGCGACCGCACACTGCTCCAGCAGATCCGGTCGGAGCTATCGCCCGACACCTTCGTCATCGGCCGCCTCTTCGTGAGCCTTTCCGAGCAGACGGCCTGGCTGACCGGCAGTGATGCCGAAGGCGCGGGCACGGCTTTCGCCGACCGGATCATCAACTATGACTTCCAGCTTGCCCAGCAGCGGGGGAGCAACAACCGGCTGCTTATCGACGCCTGGATGAGCCTCAACGAGCCGGTGCGCGGCCCAGCTTCCTTCTTCGACCGGCAGCCGGACGCCGAAACGCAGGCCCGTTATGCGGCGCTGGACCAGTTCCAGGTGGCGTTTCTCCTACGAATGCGGAACGCGGGCCTGGAGGCGGTCGCGTTCAACTTTGCGGCGGGCAACTTCACCGCGCGCGAGGATGTCGTCCACTGGTTCCCGCGCACGCTGGAGGCTTACACCCACCTGGCGCTGCACGAGTACGGTTGGCCGACGATGATGCCGCGCACGGGCACCGAAACCGCCTGCCTCTACTACCGCCCGGTGATGGACGGCATCCGCGCCCAGCACGGCGACCGGCACAAGCTCATCATCACCGAGGCCGGGCTGGCGCGCATGTACAAGCACG
>DAOUGK010000602.1:0-3065 GCA_034429055.1 Anaerolineae bacterium
GGCCCGCTACGTCGGCGCAGGGGAAGTCGTGCCCCAGTTGCACCGGCTGGGGACGACCGAATGGGAGCAGGTCAAGGCGCGCGCCAAGCGCGCCGTCGCGGAGATTGCCGATGACCTGCTGGAGCTGTACGCGCAGCGCGAGATCGTGCAGGGCCATGCCTTCAGCCCCGATGCGACCTGGCAGCACGAACTCGAAGCCAGCTTCCCTTATGTCGAGACCGAGGATCAACTCGTCGCCATCGAGGCTGTCAAGCACGACATGGAACAGGGCCGGCCCATGGACCGGCTCATCTGCGGTGATGTGGGCTACGGCAAGACCGAGGTCGCGCTGCGCGCCGCGTTCAAGGCGGTCATGGACGGCAAACAGGTGGCGGTGCTCGTACCGACCACCGTCCTGGCGCAGCAGCACTACACCAACTTCGGGCGGCGGCTGGGCGCGTTCCCGGTTTCGGTCGCGATGCTCTCCCGGTTCCAGACCCCGTCCCAGCAGGACCGCGTCATCAACGGACTGGCCGCGGGCAGCGTCGATATGGTCATCGGCACGCACCGGCTGCTCAGCCAGGATGTTGCGTTCAAGGACCTCGGCCTGCTGATCGTGGATGAAGAGCAGCGGTTCGGCGTTGCGCACAAGGAACGCATCAAGCAGATGCGCACCGAGGTGGACGTGCTGACGCTCACCGCGACGCCCATCCCCCGCACGCTGCACATGAGCCTGACCGGCGTGCGCGACCTGAGCACCATCGACACGCCGCCGGAGGAACGCCTGCCCGTCAAGACCTTCGTGGGCGATTTCGACGATGCGCTCGTCCGCCAGGCCATCCTCCGCGAGATGGATCGCAACGGGCAGGTCTACTTCGTGCACAACCGGGTGCAGGGCATCGAGCAGATGGCCGCGCGCGTGGGCAAGATCGTACCGGAGGCCCGCATCGCCATCGCGCACGGGCAGATGCCGGAGAAGGAGCTGTCCGCCGTGATGCTCGCCTTCGCAGAGGGCGAGTATGATGTGCTCGTCTGCACCAGCATCATCGAGAGCGGGCTGGACATCCCCAACGCCAACACCATCATCATCAACCGGGCCGACATGTTCGGGCTGGCGCAGCTCTACCAGTTGCGCGGCCGCGTCGGGCGGTCAGCGGTGCGGGCGTATGCCTACCTGCTCGTAGACAAGTACAAGCTGCTGACCGAGGAGGCGCGGCGCCGGCTAGAGGCGATCCAGGAGGCGAGCGACCTGGGCGCGGGGTTCCGCATCGCCATGCGCGACCTGGAGATCCGCGGCGCGGGCGAGCTGCTCGGTGCGCGGCAGCACGGCCATATTGCGGCGGTCGGGTTCGATCTCTACATGCGCCTGCTGGCCCAGGCCGTCCAGGAGGCCCGCGACCGGCTGGAACGCGAGGGCAAGATTGCCAATGCACCCGCGGGCGACCGGGCGACCGGCGCGCAGGCACACAACCTGCTCGAAGACCCGCTCGCGCCGACGGTTACGCTGGATCTCAGCCTGCCCGCGCGCATCCCGGAGGACTACGTGCCGGAGTCGGTGTTGCGACTCCAGCTGTATCGCCGGTTGGCGGGTCTGACCACGCTCGCTGCCGTGGAAGAGATTGCCCAGGAGTTCAGCGACCGCTTCGGTCCCGTGCCGGAGGACGTGGAGAACCTCCTCTATATCGTGCGGGTCAAAATTCTGGCGGTCAACGCGGGCGTGGAGGCCATCGGCATCGAAGAGGGGCAGGTGCTCATCAAGAACGCGTTCCTGGAACTGATGGACCGCGGCGCGCTGCAGGAACGC
Organism: Anaerolineae bacterium; assembly: GCA_034429055.1. Lineage (GTDB taxonomy): Bacteria > Chloroflexota > Anaerolineae > CG2-30-64-16 > CG2-30-64-16 > MWBF01. Next base: position 1,784 of record DAOUGK010000602.1, read on the forward strand.
CTCAAGGCGCAGGGCGTCCCTGGCCGCGTCGCGCGGCGGGCCATCTGGCTGGAGATGCGCGACGCGGGAGGCTGGCGCCGCGACCTGATGAAGACACTCGAAACCCTCCAGACGCCGCAGCAGACGGAATAGAACGCTGATGACGCTGATTGTCATGATCTGCACTGATCTTTTCCTTTGCTATTCACTACAGAATCAGCGTTCATCATGATCATCAGCGTGATCAGCGTTCTATCCTTTCGTTCCCTAAGCGGCAATCCTGTCACGCGCGCGGGCCAAGTGTGGGAATAATGAGGGATAAAGAGGGATAAGTGTGGGATAAAGATGGGCACAAACGGCTCCGTCAACGGCATCATCTTCGACATACAACGCTTCTCCATCCACGATGGGCCGGGCATCCGTACGACCGTCTTCCTCAAAGGCTGCTCGCTGCGCTGCTTCTGGTGCCATAACCCGGAAGGGATTCGCGCGAAGCCCGAAATCCGCTTCGACCCCGCGCGCTGCATCGGCTGCGGCGCGTGCATCGCGGTGTGTACGCACGGCGGGCAGATCCTCGATGCGGAGGGCCGGCACATCTACGACCGGACGGAGTGCGTCGTCTGCGGGGAGTGCGTCGAGGAGTGTTTTGCAGAGGGGCTGGTGCTGACGGGCAAGACGCAGACCGCCGAAGAGGTCGCCGCGGAGGTGCTGCGGGACCGCGCGTTCTACGAGACGTCGGGCGGCGGCGTGACGCTTTCCGGCGGCGATCCCGCGCTCCAGCCCGCTTTCTCAGCCGAGATCCTCGCACGCTGCAAGGCCGAGGGCCTGCATACGGCCATCGAGACCGCGGGCAACTACCCCTGGGCCAGCCTCGCGGGCCTGCTGCCCAACACCGACCTCGTCATGATGGACCTCAAGCAGATGGATCCGGCGAAGCACCGCGATGCAACAGGCGTGACCAACGAACGCGTGCTCGCCACGGCACAACGGCTGGCCGTTGAGACCGACAAGCCCCTGCTCTTCCGCGTGCCGGTTGTGCCGGGGGTCAACGACGCGGACGACGAGATCGCGGCCATCGCGGCGTATGTGCGGCAGCTCACCGATGCGCGCTGCGCAGCCGGCGGCCGCGCATCCATCACGCTGGAACTGCTGGCATTCCACCGGCTCGCCAGCCAGAAGTATCAGAGCCTGGGGCTGGACTACCGCGCGGCCAGCCTCGAACCGCTCGCGGAGTCACGGATGAACGAGCTACGGGCGATTGTTGCAGGTTATCAGGTTGCAAGTTAGCCGTTGCAGCGGCAGG
>DAOUGK010000603.1:0-3334 GCA_034429055.1 Anaerolineae bacterium
TGCAGGAGGGAGTTCCCGTGTACCCAGAGACGAATGCTGAGTCGCGGTGGCGCCGGGCCAATGAGGCCGTCTGGCAGCCGCCGACGGATGTCTATGAGACGGACGACCATGTGGTCATACGGGTGGAGATTGCGGGCCTGGAAGAAGGCGATTACGAGATTACACTCGACGGACGCACCCTGGTGGTGGCCGGCGAGCGCCGAGATGCGACGCCCAAGCTCGCCTTTCAGCAGATGGAGATTCGCCACGGCAAGTTCCGCTCCCAGGTGCATTTGCCTTGGGCGCTGGAAGCCAGCGGGCAGCAAGCGGTCTACGAAAACGGCTTTTTGATCATCACACTGCCCAAGGCGCAGGTTCGCCGCGTGCCCGTGCGTGTGGCGTAATCATTCGACGGGGAAAGGTCTTGTGACACATGACGAATGCAGATAACGAACAGATGGAATTCAGTATCCCGGCGGAGCTGCCGGTTTTGCCCCTGCGCGGGGTGGTCGTCTATCCCATGATGTGGCTGCCGCTGACGGTGGGACAGGAGCGTTCGATCCGCCTGGTGGATGATGCACTGGTCGATTCGTCTCAGCAGCGCATCATCGGGCTTTTCACATCGCGCGACCCCAATGTCGAGGAGCCGACACCGGATCAGGTGTATGAAGTGGGCACCGCGGCCGTGGTTCATCGCATGCTGCGCGCCCCTGATGGCACGATCCGCCTGATCGTGCAGGGCATCGAGCGCATCCGCACGACCGGATATCTCCAGGAGCAGCCCTACCTGCGCGCGACGGTCGAAGTCGTGCCGGACGCCGAGGAGGAATCGCTGGAGCAAGAGGCGTTGATGCGCACGACGTTGGACCTGTTCCGCCGGCTGGTGTCGCTCGTGCCGCACATGCCGGAGGAGCTGGAAACCGCGGCCATCAACGCGCAGACCCCCCGGCAGCTCGCCTACCTCGTGGCCGCCAGCACGCGCATGGAGCCCGAACAGGCGCAGGAGATCCTGGAAATCGACCCGGTCTCGCAGAAGCTGGTGCGCCTGAACTCCATCCTCTCGAAGGAGCTCGAAGTCCTCGAGCTGGGCCGCAAGATCCAGACCCAGGCGCAGGACGAGATGACCAAGATGCAGCGCGAGTACTTCCTGCGCGAGCAGCTCAAGGCCATCCAGAAGGAGCTGGGCGAGGGCGACGAGCAGGAGGCTGAAATCCAGGACTACGAGCGGCGCATTGCGGAGGTGGGCATGCCTGCGGAGGCCGAGAAGGAGGCCCGCCGCGAGCTGGACCGGATGCGCAAGATGCCGACGCAGGCCGCCGAGTACACGGTCATCAAGACCTATCTCGACTGGATGGTCAACCTGCCGTGGAGCACCAACACGCCCGACAACCTGGACATTGCGCACGCGCGCGCGGTGCTGGATGAGGATCACTATGGCCTGGACGAAATCAAGGACCGCATCCTGGAGTTCCTGGCGGTGCGCAAGCTGCGGCTGGAACGCAAGGCTGCGGAGGCCGCGAGCGGCGCGGCGCCGGCTGAAGATGAGCACAAGGACATGATTCGGCGCGAGCGCGAGGGCGTGATCCTCTGCTTCGTCGGCCCGCCCGGCACCGGCAAGACCTCGCTCGGCCAGTCCATCGCGCGCGCGATGGGACGCAAGTTCGTGCGCCTCGCGCTCGGCGGCATCCGCGACGAGGCCGAAATTCGCGGCTTCCGCCGCACGTACATCGGCTCCATGCCGGGCCGCATCATCCAGAGCATCCGCCGGGTGGAGAGCCGGAATCCGGTCTTCATCCTGGACGAGGTGGACAAGCTGGGTCGCGATTTTCGGGGCGATCCGTCGTCCGCGCTGCTGGAAGTGCTGGACCCGGAGCAGAACGCCGAGTTCCGCGATCACTACCTGGACGTGCCGTTCGACCTGAGCCAGGTGTTTTTCATCACGACGGCAAACTGGATCGACACGATCCCGCAGCCGCTGCTCGACCGCATGGAGGTCATCAACCTGAGCTCCTACACGGAAGAGGAGAAGGTCAACATCGCAAAGGGCTACCTCGTGCCGCGGCAGGTCAAGGAGAATGGTCTGCGACCCGGCGAGATCACGTTCGAGGAGGCCGCGCTGCGCCGCATCGTGCGTGAGTACACGCGCGAGGCCGGCGTGCGCAGCCTGGAGCGCCAGGTGGGGACCATCTGCCGTAAGGTGGCGACGAAAGTGGCGGAGAAGGGCGACAACCTCGGCCCGGCGGTGATCACGGCCGAGAGCGTGCCGCAGTACCTGGGCCGGCCCAAGTTCCTGGAGGATGTGGCCGAGCGGGTGGAGACGCCCGGCGTGGCGACCGGGCTGGCGTGGACGCCGGTCGGCGGCGACGTGCTGTTCCTGGAAGCGACCAAGATGCCCGGCAGCAAGGGGTTCACCCTGACCGGGCAGTTGGGCGACGTGATGAAGGAATCGGCCCAGGCTGCGCTGAGCTGGGTGCGCAACCGGGCGAAGGACTACGGCATCCCGGAAGACTTCTTCACGAAGAACGACATCCACGTCCATATCCCGGCAGGTGCGACGCCGAAGGACGGGCCGAGCGCCGGCGTGACGATGGCGACCGCGCTGGTCAGCCTGCTGACGGGGCGCCCGGTGCGCAAGAACGTGGGCATGACGGGCGAGATCACGCTGCGCGGGCAGGTGCTGCCCATCGGCGGCGTGAAGGAAAAGGTGCTGGCCGCGAACCGCTTCGGTCTGACCACGGTGATCCTGCCGAAGCGCAACGAGGGCGACCTGGAGGATGTGCCCGAGGCCGTGCGGGAGAAGATGACGTTCATCTTTGCGGAGCGGGTCGAGGAGGTCATCGAGGCCGCGCTGACGCCGGCCACAGAGGGCCACGAGCCCGAATCTGCGCCGCCAGTCAGCGTGCCGGAACCGGAGACCGCGCCGGAGCCGGTCGCTGAAGTGACGGTAGAATAAGAGGCGCAACCACGGAAGACGCGGAGCACGCGGAGCAAGTGAAAGAGCGCTATTCCGCCTGGTCCGCGTCTTCCGTGGTGAGATGATTGCCGCATGCTTGAGCCCCCTGATATCTCTATCGATATCCTTGCAGCCTCCCTCCTGGCGGAGTACGGCCTGCGCGCCAGTGACGTCGAGTTTCTGCCCCTCGGCGCGGATGTTAACACGGCTGTTTATCGCGTCATGGAAGAAGAGGGCGCAGCGTACTTTCTGAAGCTGCGTCGCGGGCCATTTGACCCGCTGACCGTCGTCATTCCACACTTGCTGCACGCGCAGGGCATCCGTCAGGTCATCCCGCCCATCCTGACTCTCTCCGGGCAACTGAATGCGCGGCTCGACCCTTTCACGCTGGTCCTGTACCCT
>DAOUGK010000604.1:0-5807 GCA_034429055.1 Anaerolineae bacterium
CCAACCGGCAGAAGCCTCGACTCCGCTCACATAGTCAACCGCTGGATTAACAATATGGGATTTGCCCCTCTTCGAGTTCGAGAGTTATACTCGCCCGCGGGAGTCCGACATGGCATTTGAGCAACACCGCGACAACTACACGATCAGCACAGACAAGGCCCGGCTGGATGTGGACGTCATCCACGACTACCTTAGCCGCATCTCCTATTGGGCGCAGGGACGCACGCGCGAGACCGTGCAGCAGTCCATCGAAAACTCGCTCTGCTTCGGGGTCTATGAGGACAGCCGGCAGGTTGGGTTCGCCCGCGTGGTGACGGACAACGTCACCTTCGGCTGGCTGTGCGACGTATTCATCCTGCCGTCGCACCAGGGCCGCGGGCTCGGCAAGTGGTTGATCGAGTGCGTGACTGCGCACCCGGACCTCTCCGGCCTGAAGAATTTCCTGCTGGCAACCCGTGACGCGCACGGCCTGTATGCCGCGTACGGCGGCTTCCGACCGCTGGAGCAGCCCGAAAAATGGATGGTCAAACGCCCCACGCTGTCCACGCCGCGGACGAACTCGTAAGGGCCTACTACGCCGCCTTCCTGCACAGCCTGCCGCCCGACTCGCCGCAGGCTGCTGCGCCGTGGGTGGCCGAGGCGTTCGGTGACTCGCCCGCGCTGGCGGATGAGCTGGCCGCGCTTGTTCTGGAGGGACGCAAGACCGCAACCTGCTCGGCGGTCTGCGAGTGGGAAGCCGAGGGCGACTGGCGGCCCACCGTCGGGCTGCTCACCATCGTGCTGGACGGCCGCGGCGCACCCCTCTGCATCATCGAGACGACCGAGGTGACCTGCCGGCGGTTCGACGAGGTGGATGCGCAGTTCGCGTACGATGAGGGAGAGGATGACCGGTCGCTGATGTCGTGGCGTGCCGGCCACGAACGCTACTTCACCCGCGTGCTGCCCAGGCTCGGCAGGACGTTCAGCCCCGATCTGCCGCTCATCTGTGAGCGGTTTCGGATAATTCACCCATAAAGAGGTAATCCATGACACTGCCAGAACTCCTGCACTTCGATAATGGCGCTCCGGTGGCTGCGGCTGCGGATTGGCCGGCGCGGCGTTGCGAGCTGTGGGAGGCGGTGGTCCCGCTGGAATACGGCGGGCTGCCGCCCGCGCCCGTGCGTACGTGGACGGAGGTGCTGCACACGGCCACCGTGCGGCGGATGGAAGGCGTGCGCTATGTCTCCTGCCGGGTTAACGTCGACACCGGCACGGCTCAGCCGTTCAGTTTCATGCTCTACCTGCATATCCCGCCGGGCGACGGTCCCTTTCCCGCCATCCTGACCGGCGACGCGTGCTGGCGCTACGTCTCGGATGAGGTCGTGGCGGAAGTGCTGCGCCGCGGCTACGTGCTGGCCCAGTTCAACCGGGTCGAACTCGCGCCGGACGTGCCCGGCAACGACCGGTCGTCCGGCATCTACCCGCTCTATCCGGATGCAAAGTTCGGCGCGCTGGCCGCGTGGGCCTGGGGGTATCACCGCTGCGTCGATGCGCTCCTGGAGCACGAGGAGGTAGACAGCACACGCATCGCGGTCGTCGGCCATTCGCGCGGGGGCAAGACGAGCCTGCTGGCCGGCGCGACCGACGAGCGCATCGCGCTCACCTCGGCCAACGATTCCGGTGCGGGCGGCGCTGGCTGCTACCGGTTGCAGGGGCCGAACAGCGAGACGCTGGGCGACCTCATCCGCCGGTTCGATTACTGGTTCGGCCCGGAACTTGGCGAGTACGTGGGCCGCGAGACGGAACTGCCCTTCGACCAGCACTTCCTCAAGGCGCTGGTGGCCCCACGGCTGCTGCTGACCACCGAGGCGCTCGACGACCTGTGGGCCAACCCGTCGGGCACGTGGCAGACGCACGCGGCCGTGCGCGAGGTGTATCGCCGGCTGGGCGTCGAGGAACGCGCCGGCATCTGGTATCGGCCCGGCGGCCACGAACACGGTATGGCGGACTGGCAGGCGCTGCTCGACTTTGCGGACTGGCACTGGCGCGGGATTGTGCCGGCGCGGTGCTTCGACTTCAACCCATTCGCGTAAGGCCGCCGGCGCGCCACGGCTTCTACCACCACCCGTGCCACAGCCAGTTCAGGGTTGGGGCCGGCGCCTGATTTTCACCGCGAAGACGCGCAGAACGTCAGGAAAGCATCAAGATTGAGCTGCTTGGCGTTCTGCACGGCTTCGCGGTTTGTCCATTACAAGGGGAAGGTCTCCAGCAGCGTCCAGCCCGCCTCGACGAACTGGGAGAGGGTGCGCTGGGTGACGCCGTAGGATACGAAGTCGCCCGGCGCCATACCGGCCGGTTCGTACGCGCGGACGAACTCGCGCAGGGCGCACAGCCGGTCGATGGCTTCGGACGGCACGGGGCGGTCGATGCGCATCTCGCGCGGCACGCCCGGTTGGAGGAGCTGGCCTTGATTCTTCGGATGGATCGACATAATCAGGTCGCCGCCGGCCAGCTCGGTCATATGGTGGTTGCCGCGCAACGCGGCGACGAGCAGCACCGCCTCATACCCCTGTTCCTGGTAGATGGCGTACGCGCGCTTGGTCACGGCCAACCCGGCCTGCCGGATGTCCTCCTCACTGACCGTCGCGCGGTTGTCCTGGGCTACCTCGCGCAGATAGTCGTCCAGCCGGCCGATCATGATGACCGAGAAGCAGCGGCCCGGCTTGATGCCCGCGGCGCGGGCGCGCGCGGCCCCGCGGCGATGGCGCTCGGCCACGGCGATGGCCTGGGGCACCGTGAAGCTCACCGTTGCGGTAACGGTGATGCCTTCGGCTACACACTCTTCCAGCACATCCAGGCCCGCGGCGGTCACGGGCAGCTTGACCGCGATGTTGTCGGCCCACGTATGGTGGAAGCGCGCCATTTTCAGCATGGCGTCGCGGTCGCCCGCGCGACTCGGGTTGACCTGCGCGCACGCGTAGCCCTCCGCGCCGCGCGTCTGGCGGTGGATATGCGCCAGCTTGGCGGCCGCGTCGGCCACGACCGGCTGCATCAGGAGGTCCCCGCGCTCCTCCGCGCTGATGCCCGCGGGCAGCGGCGCAAGCCGGGCGCGGAAATAGTCCGGTTTGGCGGCCCATGCGCGGGCGCTGAGCAGCGGGTTAGTGGTGACGCCAGACGCGCCGTGCAGCAGGCCGCGGTCCAGTTCGTCAGGGTCGCCGGAGTCGTGCCACCACGTCGTCGGCGTGGTGCGCACGAGCCATTGCAGATAGCTTTCTTCCCTCTCGTCAGACATGAATGATTCCTCCATCAGGCGCACAGCGAGGCATGAAATCGAAGGATGCTCGTGCGCCGAAGCCGAACATCCTCTGCCTGGGGCCGTAAGGCAGGACGCGGGGCTCGCGTGCGGGAAAACCTACCATCAAAGCAGGCGCATGTCAAATGTGAATTTGTGTTCACAACCTGTGCAATACATATATGATACTTATCTTTACATTTGCGTTGATATCCGGTACAATGCCGCCCGGTATGTTGATTCCAATGAGAGACGGAGGTTCGTACATGAAGCGAATGAGACTTCGATCCGTACACATCCTGATCCCGGCAGCCGTGCTGCTGTCAATGGCCTGGCCGGTGGCAGCCGCACCGCGCGGCGACACCGTCACGGTGCAGATCCTGGCCCTGAATGATTTTCACGGCAACCTGGAGCCGCCTGCCGGCTCCTCGGGCCGCATCGGCACGATCAATGCCGGTGGCGTCGAGTACCTCGCCACGCATATTGCTAACCTGCGGGCGCAGAATCCCAATACAGTGGTTGTGTCCGCGGGCGACCTGATCGGCGCGAGCCCGCTGATTTCCGCCCTCTTCCACGACGAGCCGACCATCGAGGCCTTCAACCTGATCGGCCTGGACTACAATGCGGTCGGCAACCACGAGTTCGACGAGGGTGCTGCTGAGCTGCTGCGCATGCAGAAGGGCGGCTGCCACCCGACCGACGGTTGTCTGGATGGCGATGGGTTCGCCGGTGCGGACTTCCAGTTCCTCGCCGCGAACGTGATATATTCGGACAGCGGCAAGACGATCTTCCGGCCTGTGGCGATTGAGAACTTCCGCGGCACCAAGGTAGCCTTCATCGGCATGACCCTGGAAGGCACGCCGACTATCGTCACGCCCTCCGGCGTGGCTGGACTGACGTTCCTCGATGAGGCCGACGCTGCGAACGTGTATGTGCAGGAACTGAAGCGCCGCGGGGTCGAGACTATCGTCATCCTGCTCCACGAGGGTGGGGCGCAGGCAGGCGGCGACTACAACTCCTGTGTCGGCATCTCCGGCCCGATCGTTGATATCGTCAACCGGCTGGATGATGAGGTCGATGCGGTCATCAGCGGCCACACCCATAACGCCTACAACTGCGTCATCGATGGCAAGCTCGTCACAAGCGCCGCGTCCTTCGGCCGCCTGGTGACGAAGGTCGATCTGACCATCGACCGCAAGTCCGGCGACGTGGTCGAGATGCAGGCCAACAACAACATTGTGACCCGCGACGTCGCGAAGGATGCGCGGCTGACCGACCTGGTGATGCGCTACGGCACGTTGGCTGCACCGTTCGCGAACCGCATCATTGGCACCATCACTGCCGACATCCTGCGGGCTGCCAACCCAGCGGGTGAGTCTGCCCTGGGCGATGTGATTGCGGACTCGCAGCTTGACGCAACGAATGACCCTGGCTTCGGCGACGCGGTCATCGCGTTCATGAATCCGGGCGGCATCCGCGCTGACCTGGCCTACAATAACAGCACCGCAGGCGAAGCGCCCGGCGAGATCACATACAACGAAATCTTCACCGTGCAGCCTTTCGGCAACAGTCTCGTGACCATGAGCCTGACCGGTGCGCAGATCGATACGCTGCTGGAGCAGCAGTTCGACAATCCTGCGGTCGGCCAAAACCGCATCCTGCAGGTCTCGAATGGCTTCACCTACACCTGGAGCCAGAGCGCGCCCACCGGTAACAAGGTCAGCAATCTCATGCTGAACGGCGTGGCGATTGATCCGGCTGCGACTTACCGCGTAACGGTCAACAGCTTCCTGGCCGACGGCGGCGATAACTTCGTCGTCCTCAAGCAAGGCACCAACCGCCTGGGCGGCGCGCTCGACCTGGATGCGCTGGAGGCCTACTTCGCGGCGAACAGCCCGGTCGCTCCCGGCCCGCAGAACCGCATCACCGTCGTGCCGTAACAGGTACGGCGGACACAAAGACCTTCGAGGTCTCAGGCCAACGGGCCAGCCGAAGGCTGGCCCAAGTTGGCACAACCTCGAAGGTCACAATCGGTCTTGCCTTTACTCGGGCCCCCAACCCTGCTGCACTTCAAACACCAGCACCTCCCTCAAATCGTGGAGGTCATCCAGCATCGTCTGAATCGTATGCGGCGTCTGGCGACCTCGCTGCCAGTCGGCCCGGTCAAAGGTGCCCAGCACCAGGTATTCGTTGCCAACCACTTCGGGCGCGTACATCGTGTAGAAATGGACCAATTGCGCTTCCAACTCGTCCTGGTGCACGATCAGTAAATCGCAGGTGTTGCAATAGCGGCAAGACTTGTTCAACACAAAGGGATGGTGTGGGTCCACGTGAATCACCAGCGGCACTTTGCGCAGACGCGTTTTGCTGCGGCAGCGCGGGCAGGACGTGAACCGCATGTCGGAGTAGGGATTCAGAAAGAAGCTGAACCGGGCCGGTTGCTTGCCAAGTTGGACCATGGCTACACCGTGTGCTTGTGGCTTTTGGATCTCGAAGGCGTCACCCTGCCCTCCTGTAGTGCGCTGACAGCATGGGC
>DAOUGK010000605.1:0-10020 GCA_034429055.1 Anaerolineae bacterium
CGCGGTGTCCGGCTGATGTACAGTGATGATGAAGGCATGAGCTGGTCGCTGCCGGTGGATATCACGGGCCAGGTCAAGCGGGCGGAGTGGACGTGGTACGCGACCGGGCCGGGTCACGGCATCCAGCTCCGCACCGGCCGCCTGCTGATTCCGTGCGACTTTGCCGCCGGCGCGCCTGATCCTGCCGGGTCACACTACGGCTCGCACGTGATCGTTAGCGATGACCGCGGCACATCCTGGCGCATCGGCGGCGTGCTCTCCGGCAGCCTGAACGAGTGCCAGGCTGCGGAGCTGGCCGACGGCACGGTGTACCTCAACATGCGCAGCTACCACGGTAAGCACCGCCGCGCGGTCGCGCGCAGCGCCGACGGCGGCGAGACCTGGTCGGCCGTCGAGTGGGATGAGGCGCTCGTCGAACCGGTCTGCCAGGCGGGGCTGCTGGCCCTGCCGGACGGCGGCGTGCTCTTCTCCAACCCGGCCTCCGTCTCGCGGGAGAACCTCACCGTCCGCCTGAGCCGCGACGGCTGCCGCTCCTGGCCCGTCGACTGGACGCTCCACGCCGGCCCGAGCGCCTACTCGGACCTGGCCCTGGCGCCCGACGGCGCCATCTGCTGCCTGTACGAACGGGGGAATGAGCATCCCTATGAAACCATCGCACTGGCCCGGATCCGGGTCTGAAAGGTTATTACATGGCTCCCAAAGACAAAACATTGATCATGGTCGGCAACGCGCACATCGATCCTGTCTGGTTGTGGTGCTGGGACGAGGGATTCCAGGAGGTCAAGGCGACCTTCCGCTCGGCTTTAGACCGGATGCAGGAGTTCCCCGATTTCGTCTTCACAGCCAGCTCGGCCGCGTTCTACGAGTGGGTGGAGCAGAACGATCCCGCCATGTTTGCGCAGATCCGGCAGCGGGTGGCCGAAGGCCGCTGGCAGCCGGTTGGCGGCTGGTGGATCGAGCCCGACTGCAACATCCCGTCCGGTGAGTCGTTCGTCCGCCAGGGGCTATACGGTCAGCGCTATTTCCGCGACAAGCTCGGCCGGATGCCGCGGGTCGGCTACAACCCCGACAGCTTCGGCCACAACGCCAACCTGCCGCAGATTCTCACCAAAAGCGGCCTGGACTCCTACGTCTTCATGCGCCCCGGTCCCCACGAGAAGAACCTGCCCGGTCCGTTCTTCTGGTGGGAGGCGCCCGACGGTTCGCGCGTGCTCGTCTTCCGCATCGTGGAGAGCTACGCGAGCTGGCGGCCCGATATCTCCGACCACATCCGGCACAGCGCCGCGGCCCTGCAGGATCCGGTGGATACCGGGCTCTGCTTCTACGGCGTCGGCAACCACGGCGGCGGCCCGACCGTCGAGAGCCTCGAGTTCATCCACCGGCTGGCCGCGGACCCGGACTTCCCCACGCTGGTGCTCGACGGCCCGGAACGGCTGCTCGATTCCTCGGCCGCGCGGTCGTGGGCGCTGCCCACGGTCAGCGAGGAGCTCCAGCACCACGCCAGCGGCTGCTACGCCGCGCATTCGGGCATCAAGCGCTGGAATCGGCAGGCGGAGAACCTGCTGCTGGCCGCGGAGAAGTGGTCCGCCGTCGCGGAGCGCGTGACCGGCCAGCCTTACCCACCGGACTTCACGCTGGCGTGGAAGAACGTGCTCTTCAACCAGTTCCACGACACGATGGCCGGCACAGCCATCGAGCCCGCATACGAGGACGCGCGTAACCAGCTCGGCGAGGCGTTGAGCATCGCGCGGCGCGGCCTGAACTTCGCGGTGCAGTCACTCGCGTGGAACATCCGCATCCCGGTCCGGGAGGGCGTGAAGCCGATCGTCGTCTTCAACCCGCACGCGTGGCCTGCGCGCCTGCCGGTCGAGCTGGAGTGCGGCGGGCTGAAAGGGGGCGACCTGCTGACCGATGACGCAGGGCAAGCGGTTGCTGCGCAGGCCGTCCAGTCCGCCGCGACCGTCAACTTCCGCTCGAAGCTCAGCTTCGTGGCCGACCTGCCCGCGCTCGGCTATCGCACGTATTTTCTGGCCTCGCAGGCGTCGTTCGCGCCCGCGGCCCCGGTCACCGCGCCCGCGGACGTGCCCCAGCATGTCCTCGAGAACGCCCGCTTCCGGCTGGAGATCGATCCCGCGACCGGCTGCATCGCCAGCCTGCGCGACAAGGCTGCCGGGGTGGAGGTGTTCGACGGCCCGGCCGCCCGCGCCTTGGTCATCGATGACCCGTCCGACACCTGGAGCCACGGCATCTTCAAGTTCGATCAGGAAGTGGGCACGTTCCGCCCGCGCAGCATGGCCGTGGTCGAGCAGGGGCCGGTCAAGTCGGTGCTGCGGGTGGTCAGCGACTACGAGCCGTCGAACGGCGGCGACCGGTCGCTGTTGACCCAGGAGTTCACGCTCTACGAGGCGCTCGACCAGGTCGACGTGCACGTGACCGTGGACTGGCGCGGGCGCTACCAGATGCTCAAACTGCGCTTCCCCGCGCGGCTGGCGGACGCACAGCTCACCGCGGAAGTAGCCTACGGCTCGATTCAGCGCGCGGCGAATGGCGACGAAGACCCGGTGCAGGGCTGGGTCGACCTCTCCGGCGTCTCGCTGGACAGCGGCCAGCCATACGGCCTGAGCGTGCTCAACGACGGCAAGTACAGCGGCGACGTGAGGGGCAACGACATCGGCTTGACGGTGTTGCGCAGCCCGGTCTATGCCAACCACCTGCCCGTTGTGCCCGACCCGGACGGCTATTACACCTTCATGGACCAGGGCATCCAGCGGTTCTCCTACACGCTGCTGCCGCACGTTGGAACCTGGCGCGAGGCCGGCACGGTGCGCCGCGCGGCGGAACTGAACCAGCGGGCGACCGGGCTCATCACCACATATCGCCCCGACGGCACGCTGCCGTTGAGCGCGTCGTTCGCCTCGGCCGACCGGCAGAACATCGACCTGGCGGTGGTCAAGCCGGCGGAGGACGATGCCCGCGACCTGGTCCTGCGCGCCTATGAGACAGCCGGCCTCATCACGGAAGCAAACATAACCCTGAACCTGCCGCCCACCGCGTGCACCTTCGCGGCCACCTTCGGCCCGCACGAGATCAAGACCTGGCGCGTGCCTCGCGACCCCGGCCAGCCGGTGCAGGAGACGAACCTCCTGGAGTTCGCTGAGTAGGCTGCGGCATAGCAGATGCACCACGGGCGGGGTTCAATGCCCCGCCCGCTCATCTTCGCTTCTCCGCGTTTGGCGCCGTTAAGCGGCTGGCGCAGGCCCGCTGCTGCCACGCACGCAGATTTCCGGCCGCAGCAGGACCCGGGCCGGGGCCGAGACGTTCCCGCTGAGCATGTCCAAGAGGATGCGCGCGGCGCGCGAGCCCATCTCGCGCGACGGGAAGCTGATGGTGGTGATGGGCGGGGTCACCAGCTCGGCCATGGCATCGGGCATCACGCCGACAAGGGAAATGTCCTGCGGGATGCGCAGCCTGCGTGCCTGCACCGCCCGCAGCAGGCCGGCGGCCTCGGCCTCCTGGGGCGTGATGATGGCTGTGACCTCCAGATGCCCGGTGAGCCAGGCGAGTACACTGGCCTCGACATCTGCGTCCGAGTCCGATGAGTGCCAGCGCGCCGGCAGCCCATAGCGCCGGCAGGCTTCCTCATAGCCCTGCACCGCCCAGGTGGTATAGGCGTATTCCTTGCCTTCCCGGACCGGCGTCAGCGTCACCAGCGCGATCTGGCGATGTCCCAGATGATACAGATAGTCGACCGCCTGCACGACGCCCGCATGGATATCCAGGTCCACATAACTGAGATCGTCCTGGTCGGCGCAGCGCCCGATCATCACAAAGGGCAGCTCGTGGCCGCGCAGCAGGTCGGCGCGGGGATCGTGCGTCAGGATCTCCATCAGGATGACGCCGTCCGCGTGTCCGCGGTCATACAGGGCCAGCAGCTCCGCATCGCTGAGCGGCGCGGCAATCAGGTTCAGCGCGTAGCCGGCCTCCTGGCAGGCGACGGCCGCGCCGGTGATGATGTCCTGCGACGGCTGGTTGAAGTCCTGCGGATAGTGCAGCGTGATGATCCGGCTGCGGCCCGCCTTGATCTGCTGCCACGCGCTCTGCGGGGCGAAGCGGTGCTGCGCGATGACCTGCAGGACGCGCTGTCGCGTCTCTTCGGCCACGTCCGGCTTGTCGTTCAGGATGCGCGAGACCGTCGAGACCGACACGCCGCTGGCCGCTGCGATGTCGACGATGGTCATCTTCTTGGAACGCTTTGCCACGCTGGTTGTCCTTCTTTCACCGCAGGATCAGGACCTCTCAGAATGTTACGGTCGACGGCCGGCCGTCATAGGTGACTTGCCGGGAGGTGGTCGCACCGGCCTCGCCGTGCAGTACGACCGTGAACGTGCGCGTCTCGGCCATCCCGGGATAGGCGCCCTCACGCGGCCCCAGACGCAGTTGCCGCGCCCGCTCGTCCCACTCGATGCGGATCGTCGCGCATGCGCCCTGCTCGTAGCCGTACCCGTCGCCCTCGTCCTCGTACAGCAGGAAGCTGCCGTCCCGCCCCGGATAAACGTGCAGCTCGACCGGCGCATCCGGCAGGTCCTGCACGTACTGGCGTGACGGTCCCATCGGCACGATCGAGCCGGCCCGCACGTAGAGGGGTAGGGTGTCCAGGGGCGCGTGGGCCAGCACGGTCTGTCCGCCGGCCAGGCGCCGGTCCGTCGCAAAGTCGTACCAGTCGCCGCCCCCGGGCAGGTAGACCGGCCGTGCAGGCGCGACGCCGGCCAGCGGCCGCGACCCCGCAGCATAATACATCGGCTCCGTCACCGGATTGACGAGGAACGCCGGGCCGAACATGAACTGGTCCGCGATGTCGTGCGTCGCAGGATCGTCGCGGAAGTCGAAGGGCAGGCCGCGCAGCATCGTGTAGTCATGGTGCGTCACCCAGCCTGCCAGCGAGTAGATGTAGGGCAGCAGCCGGTAACGCAGGTCGAGCGCCTTGACCAGGGCGTCGTATATGGGCTCTCCCGGCGACCCGAACCGCCAGACCTCGCGCGGGGTGTCCGTGCCGTGCGAGCGGAACATCGGCAGGAACGCACCGTACTGGAACCAGCGCACGTACAGCTCGCGGTAGCCCAGGTCCTCCACGCCCGCATCATAGTCGCCGTTCCAGAACCACAGGTCGGGCTTGCGCTGCACGAAGAACGCGCCGATGTCCACTGTCCAGTAGGGCGAGCCGGTCGCGCAGAAATTCAGGCCGTCCGCAATCTGCCGGCGCAGCGTCTCCCAGTTGGCCGCGATGTCGCCCGACCAGGTGACGGTCGCATAGCGGTGCTGTCCCATGTAGGCCGAGCGGGTGAGGTTGACGACGCGCCTGTGCGGGTTGGCCTGGCGTTGCCCCTCGTAGATGCCCCGCGAGTGGAGCAGGGAGTAGGCGTTGATGTATGCCGGGTCGAGGTAGCGCTTCGCCTCGCCTGTGTTGATGCGCAGCCGCGCCTCCGGCTCCGGCTTGACCGCCCCGTTCCAGTCGGCCTCGAACGGCTCCGTGCAGTCGCACCACCATGCATCGACGCCGTGGCTGAACAGCCCGCGGTTGGCCTGGTCCCAGTAGCAGGCGCGCGCCGCCGGGTCGAACGCGTTGTAGGTCGCCTGGTTGCCCAGCAGGTAGCCGTGCTCCAGCATCTCCCGCCAGTTGTCGCCCCCGCGCGCCATGATGGGCCAGATCGAGACCATCAGGTGCGCATGGAGGTCGTGCAGCGCAGCGGTCAGCCCGTCGGGATCGGGGAAGCGCTGCGGGTCCATGGTCTTCTGCCCCCACAGGTCGCCCGGCCAGGACTTCCAGTCGAGCACGATGCAGTCCAGCGGGAGGTTGCGCGCCCGGTATTCGCGCACGACCTCGAGCAGCTCTGCCTGGGTGACGTAGCGTTCCTTCGACTGCACGTAGCCGAAGGCCCACTTCGGCAGCATGGACGCCGCGCCCGTCAGCCCGCGCAGCTCGCGCACGATCTGATCGAACTCCGGCCCATACACGAAGCAGTAGTCGAGTTCGTCCGCCACCTCGCTCCACAGGTACGAGCCGAACGCATCATCGTGGAACGTCATCAGCGAATAGCAGTCCAGCAGCACGCCGTAGCCGCGGGTCGAGATGAGCACCGGTACGACTGCCTTCATGTTTTGCTGGTAGAGGTACTGGTGCTGCCCGCGCAGGTTGAACATGCCCTCTTCGTGCGAGCCCAGGCCGTACAGCGCCTCGCCGTCCGCCCACTCGAACTCCAGCTTGGTCTGGTACGCCTGCCGGTCCACGACCTCGCGCACGGCGCGCGCGTGGCTGCGCACGCCGTCGACGCTCGCGCCCCGCTCCGCATCCACCGACGCGTCGAACTGCGACACGACCACGTCCACCGGTGTGAGGGTCTTGCCCCCGCGGGCTGGCTCCCGGGTTAGCAGCCGGCCCGCCCGGTCGCGGTAGGTGAACGCGGCGGTCTGCCGGTCGATCTCGATGGCCAGCGCGTCTGTCGTGAATACCAGCGTCTCCGGCGTCTCCGTGACAGTGAATGGTGTGGCCGTGGGCTGCGCCGTCACCATCAGGCTCTCGCGCGCGCTGAACTCACTGCGGAGGGTATAGCGCACGCGCACCGCGCGGGACGTGTAGGGCGTCAGGGCCAGAATACCCCGGCCGGTGTGCAGATACAGTCCGTCGTCGCGAAGCTGGTAGGTCAGTGTGCTCATCGGGTGTTCTCGCATTCGAATTGGTAGGACGGGTTGCCAACCCGTGGATTCCTAAGGTCGGTGGAGTCGAGGCTTTAGAACGCCTAACAAAACTCTGCTCTGGCCGGTCTCCGACCGAGCCAGGGGCGGTGGAGTCGAGGCTTTAGCCGGTTTGGCTGCCTACGCACGTACACAACCAAACCGGCTGAAGCCTCGACTCCAATCTGCGGCAAGGCGGCAACTTCTGGATTTGCCGGCTGTCAATCCGTCCTATGCCGATACCGCTCCGCAATCGCCAGCGCAGCGTCGATATCGCGCTCCGACGTAAAGTGCATGAGGACGTTGACGCCCGCCGGCCCGACCGCGTCGAGCAGGGGCGCGAGTTCATCGACTTCCACCCAGCACGGCATGATGGACTTGCCCGCGGCGAGGATGCGCCGGTACAGGTCATACCACCGGGGATCGCCCCCCTGCGGCTCGCCCACGCCGGGCGTCCACTGGATCGCGTCCAGCTCTTCGATTTCGAGCAGCGCGTCGAGATGGCGGACCGCGGCGACGCCGTCCAGGTGGTACAGGGAGTAGTCGAGCCATTGGCACTGCTCGCGGATGAACGGCTGCACGAACCGCCGGAAGGGCCGCACGCCGAACATGCCCGAGATGTCGCTCTGGAGCTTGGCGACGCGGCCGGGTCCCCAGATGGAGAAATAGCAGAAGGCCATCTCGCCGTCGATGTTGATTTCGTCGTAAATCCGCTCGAACACCTCGAACCAGATGTCGTTGACCGCCTGCACTTCCTGGGCCAGCTCGTCGGGCCGGTCCACCATGTCCAGCAGCACGCGCTGCGTGCCGCGCAGCGAGGCCAGCGTGTCCAGCCCCTCGATGAGATCGGGACAGCCGACGAAATAGCGCCCCTGCGACCGCTGCTTGCAGGCCCGGATGAGGTCGAGGTGGAGCTGCCACCAGCGGTTGCGCTCGCCGAACACGACACCCGCGTCTACGTCCGCCTGCGGGTGGATCCAGATGGTGTCCTCCCCGCCCTCCAGCTCCGAGCCGAGGATGGCGGCCAGCGAGCCCGGTCCCAGGTGAGTGTTCGCCACGGGCAGGATGTCCGCGCGGAACGAGCTGCGCGACAGCTTGTAGTGCAGGTGCTCCGCGCGCCATGCGGGGTCGAACCAGTGCTGCGCCCAGTCGCGGGCCGGCGGCGGCGCGGCTACTGGCTCATGCGGGGCACCGTCCTTCGGCAGGTGCTCCCACATGCTGATGACGAGGCCCTTGCGCGCCCACCAGTCCAGGTAGTGCTGCCGCGACTCGGCCCAGTTCTCCTTCCAGGGCATCTCAGGCATGTCGTCTACCCCTTGACCGAGCCTGCCGTCAGGCCGGACAGGATGAACCGCTGTGCGAACAGGTAGATGGTGATGACCGGCAGGATGGTGAGCACGATGTCGGCCGACACGAGGCTCCAGTCCTGCTGGAACTGGCCGAAGAAGTTATACACGGCCAGCGTCATGGGCCAGTAGGTGCTGCGGTTGAGATAATACAGCGGCAGCAGGAATTCGTTCCAGATGCCCAGCAGGTTCAGCACCCCTGCCGTGACCAGCACGGGCGTCAGCAGCGGGTAGATGACTGAGAAGAACAGGCGCAGCGGGCTGCACCCGTCGACGATGGCGGCCTCGTCCAGCTCGCGCGGGAGTGTCTGGATGAACGCGTAAATCAGGAAGACGCTGAACGGGATGGACGACGCTGCATAGAGCAGGATGATGCCGAACTGCGTGTTGATGAGGTGCGTGATCTGCATCACCTTCATCAGGGTCACGAAGTTCGTCGGCATCGCAATGCCCATGATGATAAAGAAATAGATTGCCCGGTTCAGCCGCGTCCGGTTGCGCGAGAGCACGTAGGCCGCGAGCGCCGCCACCGTGGTGCCGATCAGTGTCGCGGTGACGGCATATAACACGCTGTTGCCGAAGGCGGTGACGAGCTTGCCGCGCTCGATGACGGTCGCAAAGTTGGACCAGTTCAACGTCGACGGCAAGGCGATGCCCATCGAGCTGGCCTCGGCCTTCGTCTTCAATGAATTGACGAAGACCAGGTAGACTGGAATGAACATGCCCAGGCTGACGGCTGCGGCCACGAGGTTGTTGAAGAGGCTGCGTGCTTTTGACATCGCCATGGCGTTTACTCTCCCTCATCCCGGTGCATGAGCCGGATGACGAAATAGCCCAGCACGATCATGATGAGAAACAGGAGCGTCGACAGGGTGGTGGCGACACCGTACCGCCCCTTCGAGAATTCGTCGAAGATGACCGTGTAGACGACATCCGTCGCGCGGCCGGGCCCGCCGTTGGTCAGGACAAAAACGATGTCGAAGACCTTGAGCCCGTACAGCAGGTTCAGCACTGTGGTCACGGTCAGCACGGGCATCAGCAGGGGCAGGGTAATGCGCCAGAAGGCGCCGAATCCGCTGGCCCCGTCGATGGCCGCCGCCTCGTAGTAGTCCCGCGGAATCGCTTGGATGCCGGCGATGAGGATGACCATGATGTAGCCCACTCCGCGCCAGGTGTCCACGCCGATGACCGACGGCAGCGCCCAGTTCACGTCGACCAGCCAGCGCTGTGCCAGGAAGTCGAGGCCCACGCTGCGCAGGGCCGTGTTGAGCAGGCCGGTCGCGGGGTTGAGGATGGACCTGAACACGAGGCTGACCACGAGCATGGGCAGCACCGCGGGCAGGTACATGACGACCCGGTGGAAGTGCGCCAGGGCCCGGATGCCATTTGTGAGCAGCAATGCCAGCCCGAGGGCAATCACGGTCTTCAGGACGATGGTCGCAATGGTGAAGACGACGGTATTCTCGATGAAGCGCAGATAGTTCTGGCCGGAGCCCTGGGTGAAGATGAGCCTGAAGTTGTCCAGCCCGACGAAGTTCACCTCTGAAGAGTAGCTGTTCCAGTCGGTGAACGCGTAGTAGAAGCCCATGACGCTGGGCAGCACGAAAAACAGCAGGTACAGCAGCAGCGCGCCGCTGACGAAGTAGAGAGGATAAGCCCTGTTTTTCATGCTTGGCTCCCTTGGTTCATTCTGCGTCAGGACATCCAGATATCGGGTCTATGGCGAAGGTTGAGGTCGAGACTCTGCGTAGGACGGGTTGTCAACCCGTCCTACGTCCAACCCCGCCGGCCCTTACTGCGCCCAGGCCGGATCCTTCGCAGCCGTCGCCATATCGGCGCGGCGTTGGTCGATGCTCTTGAGCACGTCTTCCGGCGTCATCGCGCCGGTGAACATCGCCACTATGTCCTTCCCCATGTCCATCCACTGCGGGTTGACGTAGTTCAC
>DAOUGK010000606.1:0-1911 GCA_034429055.1 Anaerolineae bacterium
TTGGGCGGGGCAGTCGTTTCAGTGGGCATAGATGTCTTCCGTTTCCGTTGAGAGTTCGTTCAGGGCTGCATTATATGCGAACAGGGATGAAGCGTCAACCGCAATGCCGACCGCCAAATGCCAAATCAGCCGCCGTACTTCCTCACCGCCTCGCTCTTCGCGATGACGCACTCGGGCTTGAGATACCCGGCGAGGCTGTTGCCGCTCGTCAGGATGTAGCCGGCCGGCCCGACATCCTCGATGAGGCCGCGCACTTCGGTATCCACCTCCTCCGGCGTGCCGAGGCCCAACAGGTTGAGGTCCACGTTGCCCAGCAGGCATATGCGGTCGCCGTAGTCCCGCTGGACCTGCCGAATGTCCATCGCGCCCTTCTCCACCGGGTGAAAACCGGCAATGCCCACGTTGACGAGATCGTCGAGGAAGGGTAGCATGTTGCCATCGCTGTGCAGCACCCAGGGCAAGGTGACATGGCGGGCCAACCGATGATAGCGCGGCAGCACCAAGTCACGGAAGACCTTGGGCGAGAAGAAGGTCGTGGACTTGAAGGCCATGTCGTCGGTAGTCACGAAGACATCGAAGCCGAGCGCCGCCGCGTGGTCCGCCAGCGCGCAGGTCCAGTCCACATAGTAGTCGAGGATCGTCTCGATGAGCGGCCGGTTCTCGTACAGGGCCACGCTGAAGGCCTCTGTGCCCATGCCGAGCATGACCGAGAAGATGCCCATGCGCGTGACGAACCAGGCAGAGAAATCGCCCTTCTCCCTGGCAAATGCGGCCGCGTCAGCGTACAATGCATCGTCATGCGGGTCGGGCAGTTGCAGGAGGTGGAGGTCGGCCTCCGTGTGCAGCAGGCCTTCTCCGTAGAACAGGCGGCCGTCCTGGCCGGGAATCTTCTGCGCCAGGACCGGGGCTCGCAGGACGTAGTAGATGTTATCGAGGCCGAGGAAGGTCGATAGCGCCTTGGCTTCCTCTGCCGTGTAGGGTTGGCTCTCGAGGCTGGCCGCCTGATCGGTCGACGGGCCCCAGCCCATCAGTTGCAGCGCCAGCGCCCGGTCAATCCCCAACTCGCAGTGGGGGATGCGGTCGGGCCGTTCGCGGCGCAGGGCAGTCAGCACGCGTTCACGTGAGTTCATGCTCAATCTCCTGTGATGCGGGTTCGCATGTAGTGCAAGTCCATGGCCTTACATCGCGCAGACATGCATTGTAGCAGAAAGGTCAGTACGATGAAATATGCGTTTATGAGCTTCTCCTGCCCCGAATTGACCCTGAACGAAATGCTGGCGCTCGCGCAGCAGTTGGGCTACAATGGGATCGAGCCGCGGCTGAGTTCGGGCCACCGCCACGGCATCGAAAGCACGCTCGCTCCAGCCGCGCGGCGCACGGCGCGCCGGCAGGTCGAGGACAGCGGCATCGCGCTCTGCTGTCTGGCGACCGGCGCGCGGCTGGCCGATCCGGCGACGGCAGCGGAAAACATCGACGCGGTGGAGCGCGCGATTGCGCTGGCCGCGGATGTGGGCTGCGCCCGGCTGCGGGTATTCGGGGGCGCGCTGGCCCCCGGCCTCAGCCGCAATGCGGCGGTCGAAGTCCTGGCCGGGAATCTCGCAGCTCTGGCCGATGAGGCCGCTGCCGCGGGCGTCACCCTGTGCCTGGAGACGCACGACGACTGGACCGACCCCGCGCACGTTGCGGCTGTGATGCACCGTGCCAGCCATTCCGCGGTTGCGGTCAACTGGGACATCATGCATCCCGTCCGCCAGAGCGGTTCGACGATGGATAACGCCTACCATGCCCTGAAGCCCTGGATCCGCCACGTCCACTTCCATGACGGCATCGACGTAGCCGGGGAACTGCAACTCCGGCCGGTCGGCACAGGCGCGATCGATCATCGCCATGCCGTGCAGCTGCTCCGGGCCG
>DAOUGK010000607.1:0-2496 GCA_034429055.1 Anaerolineae bacterium
GCTGTCCAAATGCCGCGACTACTTGCAGGGGCGCTACCGCCACCTGGTCATCGACAACTCGGAAGAGGATACGCCCGTCAGTCATGACACGCTGCTCGAATGGCTGCCCGCAGCCCGCTCCGCTCTGGTCATCTACGACACGGGTGCAGGGTATCGCCGCTTCCTGGCCGCGGACCCAACCAGCGCGTACCGGCTGAAGGACGCGTGCGAGGAGCACATCGCGTTCACCGGGTCCTTCGTCATGTCGCCCGAGGTCGCTGACCTGAGCGAACGACTGCGCCGCGCACTGCGCGTGCGACCGTCGGAGGCCGCGCCTGCGCCGCAGGAGATGAGCCTCACCCTCACGCCCCCCTCTCCCGAAACCGCAGTTTCGGGAGAGGGGGGCGTGAGGCCCGACCTCCCCGCGATCGACTATGCCCCTCACCGCTTCCACCCGCAGATGCTTGACTGGGTCGCAGAGCGCATCGCGGGGCTGGTAAACGACGAGGGCGTGCCGCCGGGCGAAATTGCGGTGCTCAGCCCCTTCATGACCGGTGGGCTGCGCTTCTCGCTGGAGACCCGGCTGGCAGCTTACGGCGTGCCGGTCCGCTCACACCGGCCGTCGCGCGCGCTGGCAGAAGAACCGGCGACGCTGGCCCTGCTGACGCTGGCGCAGCTCTGCCACCCGCACTGGCGCGCACACCCGACCCGGCACGACGTGGCGCACGCACTGATGCTGTCCGTCAACGACATGGACCTCGTGCGCGCGCAACTGCTGGCCGAGATTGCGTACCGGACGCAGGAGGGCGAGGCCAATCTCAACGGGTTCGACGAGATCGAGCCGGAGATGCAGGAACGGTTGACCTTCCTGCTCGGCGGACGGTACGAAGGGCTGCGCACCTGGCTGAGCGCGAACGCAAAGCTCCAGGCCGCGGCCACCCGCTCCCCGCTGCGCGACGTGCGCGATCGGAAGGCGGCCAAACGGCGCACCGCGGAGCTCGATCACTTTCTCTCGCGCCTCTTCGGAGAGTTGCTATCGCAGCCCGGCTATGCGTTCCATGCCAGCTTCGATGCGGGCGAAATCACTGCCAACGTCATCGAGTCGGCGCGCAAGTTCCGCCAGGTGATGCAACTGGCGGAGGGCGAGCCGGCCGGTGGACGTCCGGCCGCGCGCACCGCGAGCCAGCCGCAGGCCCTGGTTCCCGCTGGCAGCGGAAGCACTAGCGCAGCCGAGCAGTTCATTCCAGCAGACCTGGGCCGGGAGTGGGTCGAGCTCGTGCAGGACGGCGTGGTCGCGGCGCAGTACATCCGCAGTTGGCAGCGCCAGCCGGAGGACGCGGTGCTGGTCGCGCCGGCCTACACCTTCCTGATGAGCAACCGGCCGGTCGATCACCAGTTCTGGCTTGACGTGGGCAGCAGCGGCTGGTGGGAGAGGCTGTACCAGCCGCTCACCCAGCCCTACGTGCTGAGCCGCCGCTGGCAGGCGGCCGCGCAGTGGACGGATGCGGACGAGTACGCGGCGCGGCAGGAGGCGCTGTCTGCCCTTGTGATTGGTCTGACGCGGCGCTGCCGGGTGCAGATCCACCTGGGCCTGTCGCAGATGGGCGCAACGGGCGTCGAGCAGCGCGGCGCGCTGCTGCGCGCGATCCAGCAAGTGCTGAGAAACCGGTAGACGATGTTCACACCGCGACCCAAGCAGGCCGAAGTCCTGGCCTATACCGGCGGCAAGATGGGCGTGTCCGCAGTGCCCGGCAGCGGCAAGACGCAGGTGCTCTCCGCGCTGGCCGCGCGGCTCGTCGCGGAGACCAGCCTGGCGGATGACCAGGAAATCCTGATCGTGACGCTCGTCAACTCAGCCGTTGACAACTTCGCGCTTCGAGTAGGCCAATTCGTCAAAGAACTCGGCTTGCTCGATATCGGCTACCGCGTGCGCACGCTGCACGGGCTGGCCTACGACATCGTGCGCGAGCGGCCCGGCCTGGTCGGCCTGGCCGAGGACTTCGCCATCGTGGACGAGCGGGAGGCGAGCCAGATTCTGCGTGACGCGGTCGAGGCCTGGATCAGCGCGAACCCCGACAGCCTGACGCGGTGGCTCGACCCGGCCATCGACGAGCGCAAGGCCGACTGGGTGCGCCGCGACCACTGGCCGCGCCTCGTGACCGATATCGCGCTGGCCTTCATCGGCATGGCGAAGGACCTCCAGATTACGCCCGACATGGCGCTGGATATCCTGGCGGAAATCGAGGATGACGTGCCCCTGCTGGACATGGGCTTCGCCATCTATGCCGACTACCAGCGCAGCCTCAACTATCGCGGCGCGGTGGACTACGACGACCTGATCCGCCTGGCGCTCAGCGCGCTCCAACTGGACGGGGACTACCTCCAGCGGCTCCGCTTCCGCTGGCCGTACATCCTGGAGGACGAGGCGCAGGACTCCAGCCGGCTGCAGGAGGAAATCCTCCGCCTGCTCGCCGGCCCGAACGGCAATTGGGTGCGCGTCGGTGACCCGAACCAGGC
>DAOUGK010000608.1:0-1988 GCA_034429055.1 Anaerolineae bacterium
GTGCATGGTGCACACTCCCATATGCCATCAGCTACCGGAACCAGCCGCGGGAACCCCCACCGGCGGCATCTCGACCCGGCCGGCTTCGCTGCCGTCCGCCGCGCGATAGACGATCAGCAGGACGCCGAACGTGCCGCGCCGGTCCGCTGGCAGCGCCAGGTCATACACATCCGCGACGACTTCGCCGGGGACCCAGGCGGTCGTGGGATAGGTGAAGTGGACGGGCACGCGGTCATCCGCCACGACAACCGTGCCGGCCGCGTCCAGCAGCCGTGCCGACACCTTGAGTTCCTCCGTGATGGGCGCGGCGGCGGTCCACTCCACCACCACCCGCACGACCGGCCCGGCGTGGGTTTGCCGGATGTGCGTGCTCCCCGTGAGCCAGCGCACGCCCAGCCCGACATCCGTCCCTGGCGGAATCGGGCCGGCCGCGGCCTTCGGGCTGGCGGCAATCAACGGCCCCGCGGCATCCAGACTGTACCGCGCGGCCGCGCCGGGCAGGTCACGCGTCAGGTACACCGGCGCGCTGTGCGCCGCCGCCGCAGCGACCGCAGCCAGCCGCGTATCCTCCGCATCGGCCCACACCACTTGCAGGTCGGGCCGCCGGCTCAGCACATCGCGGAAATAGCGCACTAGCGTCGTCTCTCCGCCCAGCCCGACAATCACGCCGTTCGGCCCCGCGCTGTCCAGCATATCCGCGCCCAGGTCATAGACGGCCCACTCGTCGCTGCGGTCCCGTTGCGGCCACTCGCGCACTGCCTCCCGGACCGGCTCGAACAGCAGCACGAACGCGACCGGCAGCAGCCACAACAGCGTCAGCAGCGGACGCGCCTGCCGCGGCAGGCGCAGCGGCCGGGCGCTGACCGCGGCCTGCTGCGCGAAGCTGTCGAACAGCGGAGCCAGCCCCCACGCGGCCCAGACGGCCACCAGCATGAACGCGGGCAGCAGAAAGACCTCGACGTCCTGCACCTTGTAGTTGACCGCGAACAACGTCTGGCCGGCCAGCGCCAGCAGCAGGAAGACCGACCGCCGCAGGCTGTAGCGCCAGCCTGTGACCAGCCCGGCCACCGCCGCCAGCGCGGTCAGCGCGCCCATCTCCCGCAGGAACAGGGCAACGTAGTCCCCCGCGCCCCGCGCCACGCCGAACGGATTGCCCGTCAGGAACACGCTGTAGCCGCGCGCGAGCACCCAATCCAGCGTGCCGGTCAGCGTCGGCTGATACGTGCCGTCGAGCGACGACACGGCCTGCCCGCGGATGGGCAGATAGGCATAGAGCAGCAGGGGCGCGAGCAGCAGCGCCAGGGGTCGCAGCCAGCGCTGCGGCTGGCGCAACAGCGCGGGGTCGGTCCAGAGGATGAATACAAGTGCGGCGGGGAAGAACAGGGCGATCATGCGGTGATGCGCCAGCCCCAGCCCGGCCGTCAGCGCGGCCAGCGCCAGCAGCCGGTCGGAGCGGAGCGCGGCAGATGTAGCAGCACGCGCAGGCATCCTGAGCGGAGAGGTGTCGCTACGCGGCTCACGCAGTTGAAGGGCGCCTGCGCGATTCTGCCCGCTCGCATCCTTCGACTGCGCAGCAGGCATGCCGCTGCTCCGCTCAGGATGCCCCTCAGATCCGTAACCTCGGCCCGAGCGGGACGCGGCGGCGGCCCGGCCGCGCTCGCTCTGCCGCGCCGCCTCCCAGCGCAGCAGCAGATACACGAACGTGACGGCCAGCAATCCGTGCAGCGCGTAAACTTCCGCGATCGTGGCCTGCGACCACCAGGTCGGGGAAATGGCAAACGCAACCGTCGTCACGACGGCAGCGGCCCGGCTGCCGGCCACGGTACGCGCCACGCGATACAGCACGCCGACCGCGGCCGCGGCCAGCAGCGCGGAAAACAGGTTGGCCCGGCCTGCCGCGTCCCGCAGCGGCAGCAGCACAGTGAACAGCTTGCCCGCCAGCGTGTAGAGGGGATAACCGCTCGGATGGGCGATGCCGAGCGTGGGCA
>DAOUGK010000609.1:0-1986 GCA_034429055.1 Anaerolineae bacterium
CCAGGTGCAGCTGGTGGGCTACCATGCACCGGCAGACACCTTGCGCCCTGACCGGGAGACCGCAGTGCTGCTGCACTGGCTGGCGCTGACTGATCCGGCGACCAACTACAAGGTCTTCGTGCACCTGATCGATGCGGGCGGTCAGCTCTGGGCACAGCACGACGGCGAGCCGGGCTTCTTCTTCTCCCCAACAACGCGCTGGCAGGCGGGAGAAGTGGTGGACGACACGCATTTCCTCGAATGGCAGGGGGAGCCGCCGCCGGGACATTACCAGCTGCGGGCGGGGCTGTATGACCCGGCAACCGGCGTGCGGCTGGCCGTCCTCGGCCCGGATGGGCAGCCGGCCGCGGACCAGGTGTTGCTGGCGGAGTTCGACATCCCATGAAGCGGCTCCGTGCGGTCCTCCTGGCGTTGATGTGCCTGCCCGCAGTTGTGCCGCTGCTGCGGGACGGCTTCTTCGCGTCGGATGACGGGCTGTTTCATGTCTATCGCGCGGCCGCGCTGGCGGACGCGTGGCAGCACGGCGTCCTCCACCCCCGCCTCTTCCCTGACTTCGGCTTCGGCTACGGACAGGCCGTCCTCAACTTCTATGCGCCTCTGGCCTACTGGCCGCCCGCGCTCCTGTCACTGTTGGGCATATCGCCGTCTGTCGCTGTGGAGGTCACATTTGCGTTGGGGTTCGTCCTCGCGGCCCTCGCGGCCTACGGCTTTGCCCGCTCGCTCTGGGGACCGTGGGGCGGGCTGCTGGCCGCCGTCGCGTACACTTACTTCCCGTACCATCTGGCCGATGTCTACGTGCGCGGCGCGCTGCCTGAACACCTGGCCTTTATCTGGCCGCCGCTCATCCTGTGGGCGCTGACCGCGGTGTTTCGGAGCATGCGGCCGCTGCCGCCGCTCCTGTGGGGTGGGCTGGCCTGGGCCGGGTTGGTCTACACGCACAACCTGACCGCCTTGCTGCTGCTGCCGGTCGCCGCTCTGTACGCCGTGCTGCTGGCCGGCTGGACGCGGCAGCCGCGCCGCCTCCTCCACGCAGCCGCGGCGCTCGCGCTCGGCCTGGGGTTGAGCGCGCCGCTCTGGCTGCCCTACTTTGCAGAGAGCGGGTTTGTGGGGCTGGCGCTCGGCCCGTCGGATGGCTACCGGACGCACCTCGCGCCATTGGGCCAGCTCGTGCAGGCTGCCTTGTTCTACCGCTACCGCGAGCGGTCGCCCGTCGTCTCGCCGGACGAGTTGCGGGCCGATTATCCGCTTAGTTGGCTTACGGCCGGGCTGGTCGTCCTGGTGCTGGCCCTCTGCCTCTGGCGCGGGCGGCGGCAGCACGCCCGGTCTGTCACAGCCTTCGGGCTGGTGCTGGTCGCCGCGTCCGTGCTGATGACCTCCGCCGCCAGCCTGCCCATCTGGGAGCCGCTAACGCCGGTCCTCGGTAGCCTGCAGTATCCGTGGCGGTTCATGGTGCTCGCCGCGCTCGGGCTGATCCCCGTCGCCGCCGCGCTGCCGGGATTGCTGGGTGGTTCGCTCGGCTGTGGCCGGTCTCTGACCGAGCCACAGCAGCATGATAGATCTCACGCAAAGACGCAAAGGACGCAAAGAAATGGTCATTTTGCTGTCTTTGCGCCTTTGCGTGAGACTTCGTCGTGGCTCTGGGCAGTGCTCGCCCTCGCGCTGCTCGTGCAGCCGCTGCCGCACCTGCCGCTCGATCCCCTGCCGTTCACTGCAGCGGACGCCGCGACGCCTGACCGCATGTGGCAGGAGGACCATGCTGCAGGGCAGGTCGGCGCGACCTGGACGGGCGAGTTCCTGCCCCTGTCCGTGACGGAACAACGGTGGGCGCTGGGGCGTCCGCGAGAGGGCGCCACCGGCACGCCTGCCCCGGCAGCGCGGCCCGTGGTGACCGTCGAGCGGGTGGGCTATGACAGCCTGGCGCTGGCGATCGAAACGGGCGAGCCGTTGACGCTCCGCCTGCACCAGTTCCACCTGCCCATGTGGCGG
>DAOUGK010000610.1:0-10215 GCA_034429055.1 Anaerolineae bacterium
GGCAAGCCGTAACCGTGCGTTTGCCCGGGGCCAGAAGCGCTCCCACGACCAGCACCGTGGCCCATTGCCAACACCGCCGACTGAACAGCGGTGCAAAGCAGTCCAGAACCTGTATAATCGTCTCCGGCAGGATAAGCATCGCGCAACCTCACCTCGATAGTGGATTGCGGGAAGCTTATCCTGCCTTGCTCTTGCCGTCTAGTGGCAAATGGATAAAGTCAAGCTAAGTGTCTATCCGAAAAACCGCTGGGGCCGGTCTCCGACCGTGCCCCCTGGCTCGGTGTGCTGTGGCGAAGCCACAGCCGAGACCGGCCAGAGCAATTCTCGGATAGACACTTAGTCCACACGGCACTGCCATCCAGGCAACCGTGTGGTTTCGTTTTAACCCCCCTCCATGCGCCGCGCGCGTTTCACTGACCTCACGGCTGGTCACCTTCGCAACACAAAAAACGGCCGCACCGATTCTGTGAATCCAGAACGGGAGTTATGCGGTGAGCGTCTCATGAAGTGGTGTCGATTACCATGTGCTTCCGAATACAAGCTGGCAGTTCTTTAGGGTTGTGAAGCGTGCTACCGTCTTGAGTCGCCTGTCGATGCTATCATCGCTGCCGTTCGAGCTATCGTCCCATTTTCCTCAAAACCGTTTTATATGGTAGAATATCGTCTGTTCTCAGGCTGTTCTCGCTGCCACATTGTATCCCGATGACAAGTCCTGGAGGCCTTATGCCCAAATACGTGATCGGCGTTGATTTCGGAACGGAGTCGGGCCGCGCGCTGCTCGTGGATGTCGCGGACGGTCGGGAAGTCGCCACCTACGTCCATCCCTATGCCAATGGCGTGCTCGATGAGCGGCTGCCCGCCGATGCAGGGGGCATCCGGCTCGAGCCGGACTGGGCTCTGCAAGACCCGAACGATTACCTGGAAGTGCTCAAGCACGCGATCCCTGCCGTGCTGGCCGAGAGCGGCGTCGCGGCGGAGGATGTGATCGGGCTCGGCATCGACTTCACCGCCTGCACGATGCTGCCCACCAAGGCCGATGGCACGCCGCTCTGCTTCCTCCCCGAATACCGCAGCCGGCCCCACGCGTGGGTCAAGCTGTGGAAGCACCACGCAGCCCAGCCAGAGGCCAACAAGCTCAACGAGACCGCACAGCGGCTCGGCCAGGCCTTCCTGGACCGATACGGGGGCAAGATCAGTTCCGAGTGGTTCGTGCCGAAGGCCTGGCAGATTTTGGACGAGGACCCGGAGATCTATGAGGGCGCCGACCGGCTCCTGGAGGCGGCGGACTGGGTCATCTGGCAGCTCACCGGCGTCGAGACCCGCAACCTGACCACCGCGGGCTACAAGGGCATCTGGTCGAAGCACGATGGATTTCCGCCGAACGAGTTCTTCCGCGCACTGGATCCGCGGCTGGAGCGCCTGGTCGATGACAAGCTCTCCCGCGAGATTGCGGAACTGGGCCAGCGCGCCGGCGGGCTGACCGGGCAGGCCGCCGCGTGGACCGGGTTGCGGCCCGGCACAGCCGTCGCTGTGGCAAACGTGGATGCGCACGCGGCAGTGCCCGCGGCGACCGTCACCGAGGCGGGCCGCATGGTCATCATCATGGGCACGTCCAACTGCCACATGGTGCTGGGCACGGAAGAGCGCATCGTGCCGGGCATGTGCGGCTACGTAGAGGACGGCATCATCCCCGGCTTCTTCGGCTACGAGGCCGGCCAGTCGTGCGTGGGCGATCACTTTGCCTGGTTCACGGAGAACTGCGTGCCTGCCGCCTACGAACGGGAGGCCACGACGCGCGGCATCAACATCCACCAGTTGTTGGAGGAGCAGGCCGCGGCGCTGCAGCCGGGCGAGAGCGGGCTGCTGGCACTGGATTGGTGGAATGGCAACCGCAGCGTGTTGGTGGATGTGGACCTGACCGGCCTGCTATTGGGCATGACACTGCTGACGCGGCCCGAGGAAATCTACCGTGCGCTGATCGAAGCGACGGCCTACGGCACGCGGGTTATCATCGAGGCCTTCGAGGCACATGACGTGCCGGTGCACGAGATCGTCGCGACCGGCGGCTTGCCCGACCGGAACCGCCTGCTCATGCAGATCTATGCCGATGTCACCGGCCGGCCCATCAAGGTTGCGCGCTCCCACCAGGGCGGCGCGCTGGGCGCGGCCATGCACGGCGCAGTCGCCGCGGGCACGGCGGCCGGCGGTTTTGACACCATCGTGGAGGCCGCGCGCCACATGGCCGGGCTGCGTGCGGACCAGTACGAGCCCAACCCCGCGGCGAAGCGGGTCTATGACCAGCTGTACGCAGAGTACGTGACCCTGCATGACTACTTTGGCCGCGGGGCCAATGATGTGATGAAGCGGCTCAAGAATCTGAAGGCTGCGGTCAGGAGCTGACCGCCGTCAGCGCGCTGATCGCCAGCAAATAGGCGGAAAAGCGCCCGCTGTATGACCGTGCGCATGTCCAGATGGGCGCTTTCACCATATACTATCAGGCATCTGCCGGGCACATGGCCTCGAGCTGCGATAGTAACCTGTCGAAAAGGTAGGCTCGCCCCTTGGGGGCGTTTTGACGTGCACAAGGCCCTGGGCTACGAGTTAGCTGTCCTAACTTCTGTCTGGCGTCCAGAGTGACGCCAAATCCTTTGGTGAGTGATCAATGAAGAAAACTGTCCATCACCTTTCAATCCTCGGTCGTTTCAGCCTGCTCCTGCTCATTACCATGCTCGCCACCAGCTGCTCCCTGCTGCCATCGGCGCGGCCGGCCGCAGAGGTCGCTACGGCAGACGAGGCTGAGCCGACACCGATCCCGACGCCCATCGTCGCCCAGAAGCCCATGTACACCGTTGCGCGCGGGGATGTCGTCCGCCGGCTGCAGGTCACTGGCCGCGTGGTGCCCGTGACGGAACAAGAGCTGTTCTTCCGCTCGAACGGGCGGGTCAAGGCCATCCACGTCAAGCGGAACGACACCGTCACGGAAGGGCAGGTCCTCGCTGAGCTCGAAATGCCGGACCTGGAACGCCAGCTTCAGTCGGCAGAGCTGGAGCTCAATCGGGCCCAGTCTGTTGTGGCGAAGGCTGAAGGGAGCCTAAGCGCAGAGCTGCAGCGGGCCCAAATCAACCTGGAAACCGCGCAGCTACAACTCCAGTTGGTGCGGATGCAGGACCCGACCCCGCGCCAGAAGCAGGCCGAGATCGCCCTGGCTCAGGCGCAACTGGCCCGCGATCGGGCGCAGGGCGCGTATGACGAAATCGCGTGGCGCAACGATGTGGGCGCTTCACCGCAGGCGGCTGCCCTGCAGCAGGCCACCATGGAGTATGACAAGGCCAGGGCTGCCTACGACCTGACAATGCAAGACATCGCCGCGCACAAGTACCAGGTGCAGCTGCAGGAGCAGCAGGTCAAACTGGCGCAACTCGCAGTGAGCACGCTGGAGCAGGGCATCGATCCGCTCATCGCCAACGATGTCGCGCGCGCCGAGCTGGACGTCAAGCGGGTCCAGGCCGCCATCGCCGACTCGCAGATCATCGCCCCGTTCGACGGCATGGTGATGTCTATCGTGCTGACGGAAGGCCGCGCGGCCGAAGCCTTCAAGCCGGTGGCGACAGTGTCCATCCCCGGCGAGCGCGAGATTGCCGCGGAGCTCAAGACCGAGGAAATGCAGGAGTTGACCGAGGGCATGATCGCGAAGGCCAACCCCGTCAGCAGCCCCGGCGAGGAGTTCGAGGCCGCCATCCGGCGGCTACCGTATCCCTACGGCAGCGGCGGGGCGAGCACCGAAGTCCAGGAAGAGGACAAGACGACGCGATTCACCGTTACCGACCCTGCGATCATCCAGGAATACGATCTCGGCGACCTTATCCGGCTCACCATCATCCTGGAAGAGCGCAAGGAAGCCCTGTGGCTGCCGCCCGCGGCCATCCGCAATTTCGAGGGGCGTAACTTCGTGGTCGTCCAGGATGGGGATGCACAGCGCCGCCAGGATGTGAAGCTGGGCGTCAAGAATGAAGACCAGGTCGAAATCCTGGAGGGCCTGGAAGAGGGCCAGACAATCGTAGGGCGGTAAGCATGGGTTTCCTGCTGCGGACCTGGGCGATCGTCGTCGTCGCTCTGAAGCGACTCCTGTCGCAGTTCGGCCTGAGTATCGCGACCCTGTTGGGTCTGATTGTCTCCAGTGCGTTGGTCATGAGCGTGCCGGCCTACGCCGATGCCGTATACTACCGCATGCTCAAGACCGGGTTGTTTGGCACCGGGGAGCAGATCCAAGAGACGACGGCGGCCTCCCGTGAGCCGTTCGCATTCATGTTCCGCTATATCGGCTCGTGGCATGGCGCGGTCGAGTGGGCCGATGTCGAGCCGCTGGATGCGTTCATGTCGCTCGGCCTGAGTGACGCACTCAACATGCCGCAGAAGGTGGCGGTGCGTCACTTCAAGACGGACAACCTGCGCCTCTTCCCTGCGAACGCGGTCGAGTACGACGACGTCAAGAAACCGCTCGCCTGGGTGTCCTTCAGCACCGCAAGCGACTTCGAGAATCATATCAACCTGGTGGAAGGAAGCTGGCCCCGCCCCGCCGCGACCGGCAGCACCGAGCCGGTCGAGGTGCTGGTCAGCGACGGGATGGCCGAGAAGCTGGGCCTGCACGCAGGCGAAGAGTACGTGGCGCTCGTGCCGCAGCAGCGGGGCAGCACCCGCCGGTTCGAGGTTCCCGTGCGCATCTCCGGTGTCTGGGACGCCCGGGACCCTAATGAACTGTACTGGTTCTACCGGCCCGTCGGTCTGGAAGAGCAGTTCATCGTCCCCGAAGCGACCTTCCTGCAGTACCTCAGTCCCTACCTGGAAAAGGAAGTTTACCTGGGTCTGTGGTATTTCGTCCTCGATGGGGACGATGTCACCGTCACCGAAGTCCCCGCGCTGGTGAGCCGCATCATGCAGTTGCAGCAGCGGGTGGGGAGCCTTCTGCCCGGGGCCAGCCTCGACCGCTCCCCCCTGACGCCGCTCCAGTCCTACCGCCGCTCCGCAATGCTGCTGACCGTCCTGTTGTATGCATTCAATGTGCCGACGCTCGGTCTGCTCCTGGCTTTCATCGGGCTGACGGTCGGCCTGGCCGTCAATAGCCGGCGCAACGAGATCGCGGTGCTGCGCAGCCGGGGGGCGACGTCCATGCAGGTAGTGGGTATCGCCTTCGTTGAGGCGGCGGTGCTCGGCCTGCTGGCGCTCCTGGCTGCGGTGCCCATTAGCGGCTGGATTGCGCAGGCGGTAGGCTCCACGACGAGCTTCCTGGACTTCACGCAGCGGGGCGACCTGCGGGTCAGTTTTAGCCCGACGACCCTGGAGCTGGGCCTGGCCGCCTTCGCCATTGCACTGCTCGCGCAGCTCTGGCCGACGTTCGCCGCAGCCAAGTTCACCATCGTGACCTACAAGCAGGAGCGTGCACGGCTGCTGCGGCCGCCGTGGTGGCAGCGCGCCTACCTGGACGTCCTGCTGCTGATCCCCGCGGGTTATGGCGCTTACCTGCTGCGCCAGCAAGGCACGATTTCCGTGCCAGGCGCGGAGTTGAGCGGCGACCCGTTTGCCAATCCGCTGCTGTTCCTGGTGCCCGCGCTCGGCATCTTTGCGGTCACTCTGTTGATCCTGCGGCTGATGCCGGCGATCATGTCGGCGCTGGCGTGGGTGCTGTCGAAGGTCGGCGGCGTGGGCACCATGCTGGCCGCCCGGCAGCTGGCGCGGATGCCCGGCACGTATGCAGGGCCACTCATCCTGCTGGTGCTGACGTTGAGCCTCTCCGCGTTCACGGCATCGCTGGCCGAGACGCTTGACGCGCACTTGTACGACCAGTCCTACTATGCGGTCGGCTCGGACATGAGGGTATATGAGCTGGCCGAGGATACGCAGGCCTCCGGCACGTTCATGTTCGGCACGGCCCCGGCGCAGGAAACCGAGGAAGAAGAGGCCGTCATTGCAGGCCCGCGCTGGAACTTCCTGCCGGTGACGGAGTACCTTAAGGTTCCCGGCGTGGAGGCCGCGGCGCGCATCGGCACGTACCCCGCCTCCAGCAACCTGAGCGGGGGCTTCCAGGAAGCGGAGTTCATGGGTGTGGACCGCGTAGATTTCTCGCGCGTGGCCTACTGGCGCCGCGACTTCGCGGCCTACCGCATGGGCACGCTGATGAACAACCTCGCGACCGCGCCGGAAGCCGTCATCGTTCCCAGCGAGTTCCTGCGCCAGAACGCCCTTGCGGTCGGTGACACCTTCCGCATCCAGGTGCAGCTTTTCGGCAAGGCGGTCGATCTGGATGCCAAGATTGCCGGTACGTTCGAGTACTTTCCGACCTGGTACCCTGGCAGCGAGGACACCGGGTGGCTGTTCGTCGGCAATCTGGAAAACCTCTATGAACAGGCAGGCGACCAGTATCCTTATGATGTCTGGCTCCGCACGGACGGCAAACACACCGAAGCCGAGATGAATAAGCAGTTGCTCGACCTGGGGTTCCGCGCCTCGGTGAGCGATGTCGCGCTGGAACGCGTGGACAAGGAACAGACCCGCCCCGAACGGCAGGGTTTGTTCGGGTTCCTGTCGATCGGGTTCGCGGCCGCGGCCCTGTTGACGGTGCTCGGCTTCTCGCTCTATGCGCTCTTCTCGTTCCGGCGGCGGTTTATCGAGCTGGGCATGTTGCGAGCCATCGGCCTGTCCTCCACGCAGATGACCGTGCTCCTGGCCAGCGAGCTGGCGTTTATCATCCTCGCGGGCCTGGTTATCGGCACCATTCTAGGCGTGGCCGCAAGCAGCCTGTTCATCCCGTATCTGCAGGTCGGGTCTGGGCCGGAGGCACTCATCCCGCCGTACCTGGTGTCCATCGCCTGGCCGTCTATCGTCCGGATCTGGGCGCTCTTCGGGCTGCTCTTCGTAGGCGTGCTGACCGTACTGGCTGTTCTGCTGCTGCGCATGCGCATCTTCCAGGCGGTCAAGCTCGGTGAGACCGCATAAGGCAGGTTCATGTCACAAGAGCAATTCATCATCTGCGATAACCTGGTTAAGATATACAAGGTCGCTCAGCTCGAGGTCGTCGCGCTGCAGGGGCTGGACCTGACCGTCGCGCGCGGGGAACTGCTCGGCGTCGTCGGCGCGAGCGGCAGCGGCAAGTCGACGCTGATGAACATCGTCGGCGGGCTGGACCGGCCCACCGCGGGCCGCGTGTGGGTGAACAACCAGGACCTGCTCAAGATGTCCGACCTTGCGCTCGACCACTACCGCCGCGAGCAGGTCGGGTTTGTTTGGCAGCAGAGCGCGCGCAACCTGATCCCTTATCTGTCGGCGGAGGAAAACGTCGAGCTGCCGATGACGCTGGCAGGCACGGTGCGCGGCAAGCGCAAGCGTGCGCAGATGCTCCTGGAAACGGTCGGGCTGACGCGGCGGCGGCGCCATGCGTTGGGTCAGCTCTCCGGCGGCGAGCAACAGCGCGTTGCGATTGCGGTCGCGCTGGCGAATGACCCGCGCATGTTGCTGGCCGACGAGCCGACCGGCGAAGTGGACACCGAGACCGCGCTGACCATCTATGCGGCGTTCCGCCAGTTGACCACCGACCTGGGCGTGACGACGCTGATCGTCAGCCACGATCCCGGCATCGCGCGGCACGTGGACCGGGTCGTCGCCATCCGCGACGGCAAGCTGGCTGCAGAGACGATGCGCCAGGCGAGGGCAGAGCGCGTCAACGGGAACGGCGACGAGGCCGAGGCGGAGATCGAGGAAGAAGAGGTCTTCGAGGAGCTCCTCGTCCTCGACTCGGCGGGCCGGCTCCAGATTCCCAAGCACCTGCTGGAGGAGTACGGCTTCCAGGGCCGCGCGCGCATCGAGGTCCACGAGGACGGGGTGCTGATCCGGCCTGCCGCGCGCCAGGGCGATGAGCGTGTGGCGAGCGCCGCGGTCGATGAACTGACTGAGCGCAAGCGCCGGGGCGGGCTGCTCGGGCGCCTGCTGCACCGGGGCAATTGACAAATCATCTGTCCGAACGGGGGTAGCATAGCTCCTTGTGGGCGTGCGGACGGGCACAAGGCCCTATGCTACGTGTTATCTGGACAAGGCTATAAGGGCGACGAGGTTCGGATTCATGCAACCAGAGACAAACGGCACGCCGGCAGTCGAAATCGCTGGCCTGAAGCGTATCTATAAGGTCGGGGCGATGGAAGTGGCCGCACTGCGCGGCATCGACCTGTGCATCCCCGCGGGCGGGTTCGTGGCGCTCAAGGGGCGGTCGGGCAGCGGCAAGACGACCCTGCTGAACTGCGTGGGCGGACTGGACCGGCCGACCAGCGGGACGGTGCGCGTGTTCGGCGAGGAGATTGCCCGACTGAGCGACCGGCAGCGCACGCGGTGGCGGTCACGCCACATCGGCTTCATCTTCCAGTCGTTTGGGCTGCTGCCGACGTTGTCGGCCTATGAGAACGTTGAGCTGATGCTGCGCATCTCCGGCGCGCGCATCCGGGAGCGGAAGGAGCGGGCGGTCTACTGCCTCAACCTGGTGGGCCTGACCAAGTGGATGCATCACCGGCCGTACGAGCTGTCAGGCGGCCAGCAGCAGCGCGTGGCGATTGCCCGCGCGCTGGCCAACAAGCCGCGCCTGATGCTGGCGGACGAGCCCACGGGCGAATTGGACAGCACTACCGCGCGTGAAGTGCTGACTCTCTTCCGCCAGGTCATCGAGCAGGAGCACGTCACCATCCTCATGTCGTCGCACGACCAACTGGTGGACGAGTACGTGGACCGCATCGTGTCCCTGCGCGACGGGCAAGTAGTTTCGTAAGATCATATCCTTATGGCTGGGGCACGGCGTGCTGTGGCTCCGCCACAGCCGAGACCGGCCCCAGCCACCCACTCACCCCAATCGGAACCAGGGCCGGCCTGCGCCCGCAGGCATGAACGGCCAGGGGATGCTGACGAAGACAATGAGCAGCGCAGCCAGGAAGAAGAGGGCCGCAAGGCGGTGCTTCGCGGCCGCGGGCCGGTCGCGTCGGGCGAGGCTGCGGCCCACATGGGCCACCACCAGCGCCACCACCATCCCGAAGAGATGTTCCACAGCATAGAAGCGCAGCACGGAGTTGCTCATTGCCCCGCCGAAATCGCGCAGTGCGGCCGTCGTCATCGGGCTGAAGACGACGTAGAGCAGGAAGCCGATCAGCAACTGCACGTCGAGGCTGGTGACGAAGGCCAGGCCGGCGCGGTTATCGGTCTGCGTCCAGGGCCGGTTGCCGCGCCAGCCCATGAATCCGCGCACCACGGCGATGACGCCAAGAATGACGACCACCCAACGAAGTAACGAGTGCAGGGTTAACAGAAACGGGTACATAGCTTTCCTTTCGTATTGACAGTGGCCCCACAATACAACCGGCCATCAGAGACAGAATGCACTAACTGCGCGGCGGTGTCCGGCTGCCAGCTTCCAGTTCTCAGGTTCTTAACCGATTCCAGAGTGAGTACCGCAGTCAGAATTGAGACAGGATTGACAGGATTGACGAGATAACTCCTGTAAATCCTGTCAATCCTGTCAAAAATCGCCTCTGGTTTTCACATTGGACTGAGTATAGTCCACGACCGTGGTGCGAATCTCTTCCTCGCTGTATCCCGCGGCGCGGAGCGGCTCGACCAGGCCGGCGGCGAGGTCGGGCACGTAGGCGCGCAGCCAGCGGCAGCCGTCGCGGGGCGCCAGGGTGTATTCGCCCAACCAGGCGGGCAGGACGGCGGACTGCCTGTGCAGCGTGAGCGCGCCGTCATCCCACTGCACATCGAGGCTGCCGTCGATGACCGTCAAAATCTCGAACGTGCCGGGGTCGGTGGTCAGCGCGTGCGGCTCGTCCGTCTGCCAGCCTTCGAGTGCAAAGAACGGGCACGCGACAAGCAGGGCGCGGCCCGGCGCGAGCGCCAGCGGGACCAGTCGGCCACGGCCGGGAGGCGTGAAGTCCAGCACATCGAGCGACTTGGCGACGTGCAGCTCGCGCGGCCGGCCCGTCCGGGCATCCTTCCGGCCGTAGTCGTACAGCCGGTAGGTGATGTCCGACTTCTGCTGGATCTCGTAGAGCAGAATACCCCCGCCAATGGCATGGACTGTTCCGGCGGGCACATAAACCGTGTCGCCGGCCGCTGCAGGGATGTGCTGCAGCAGGTCGAGAAGCGTGTCATCTGTGACGGCTGCTGCCACCTCGGCGGGCGAGGTGGGCC
>DAOUGK010000611.1:0-2730 GCA_034429055.1 Anaerolineae bacterium
TCAGCGCGCGAACAGGCGCGGGGCGCGCGGCTCGGTGCCGTTCTGCAGCCGCTTGATGTTCGGGCGCAGCGACCACGTGACGGCCAGGGCCGCGCCGAGCGCATAGACGAGATGAATCCACGGACCCAACTCCAGCGCCGCACGCACCGCCACCGTCACCGGAATGACCGCGGCGATGACCAGCGACGTGACCGAAGCATAGCGGATGACGTTGAGGCCGAAGGGCAGCAGTGGGATCAGCCAGAGCGCGGATAGCGGCCAGAGCGCCACGCACACGCCGATGTTCGGGCCGGTGCCCGCGCCGCCCTTGAAGCCGAGGTAGATCGACCAGTTGTGACCGACCACGGCGGCGATGCCTGCCAATACCTCAGCCCACGGCGAACCGCCGCCGACCCAGCGTGCCACCATGATTGCAAGGAAGCCCTTGAGAATGTCACCGGCGCCAGTCAGGACCCCGGCCCAGGAGCCGCCGGCCCGGATGGCATTGGTGCCGCCTGTTCGCCCGCTGCCATGCCGGCGGAGGTCCTGCCCTTTCATCGCGTAGATGACGAGATAGCCGACGGGTATCGCTCCAATAAGATACCCCAAGACGCCTGCCAGAATCACCCGATACCACAGCATTGTGACCTATACCTCGATCCTAACTGGATACTTGAAGCTAGAAGCTGGAAGCTGGAAGCTAGAAGCCGTGTTTTGGGACGTTCTTTTTGACTAACACTTGTGCGGCGCGGAAGTTGCGTGTCCCTCTGTTCAGGGCCTCCGAGCAGCTGTGCATCCTCGGATGCGCAGCTGCTCGGAGGCCCTGAAGCCGGTTTCACCTGGAGCGGGGCCAGGCACTACCGCTCCAGGATATTGCTCAAGAAGAGCTTGGTCCGCTCGTGTTTGGGCGCCTCGAAGAGCTGTTCGGGGGGGGCTTCCTCGATGATCTTGCCCTGGTCCATGAACACGATGCGGCGGGCCGCGGCACGCGCAAACCCCATCTCGTGCGTCACGCACAGCATGGTCATGCCGCTCTGCGCCAGGTCCAGCATGACGTCCAGCACTTCCTTGATCATCTCCGGGTCCAGCGCGCTGGTCGGCTCGTCGAACAGCATGATCTTCGGGTTCATCGCCAGCGCCCGCGCAATTGCCACGCGCTGCTGCTGACCGCCGGAGAGCTGGCCGGGGAACGAGTCCGCCTTTTCGGGGATGCCGACCCGCTCCAGCAGCTCGCGCGCGACGCGGTCGGCTTCCTCCGCGCTGCGCCGGCGCACGATGCGTT
Organism: Anaerolineae bacterium; assembly: GCA_034429055.1. Lineage (GTDB taxonomy): Bacteria > Chloroflexota > Anaerolineae > CG2-30-64-16 > CG2-30-64-16 > MWBF01. Next base: position 1,262 of record DAOUGK010000611.1, read on the forward strand.
GCGCGAGCGTGATGTTCTGCAGGGCCGTGAGGTGGGGGAACAGGTTGAACTGCTGGAACACCATGCCTACCTCCGCACGCACCGCGTTGATGTCGGTGGACTTGTGCGTGAGGTGGATGCCATCGACGATGATCTCACCGGAGTTGACCGCCTCCAGGTGGTTGATCGTGCGCAGCAGCGTGGACTTACCGGAGCCGCTCGGTCCGACAATGACGAGCACCTCGCCCGCCGCGACATCCATGCTCACATCGTCCAGGGCGTGGACCTTGCCGAACCACTTGTGGACATGCCGCATCTGGATAATATTCTCTGGCATGTGAATCCTTCCTACCGGCGTTCCACGGCCATGCGGCGCTCCAGGCTGGTCGAGAGGCGCGTGAACAGCACCGTCAGTATAAGGTAAAGGAGCGCGACAATCAAATAGGTGTCGAAGCTCTGGAACGTGCGGCCCACATATTCGCGGCCCCGCCGGGTCAGGTCGGGCAGGCCGAGGATCGACACCAGCGCGCTGTCCTTGAGCAGGGTCACGAACTCGTTGCTCATGGGCGGCAGGATGACCCGCACGGCCTGGGGCAGGATGATGTAGCGCATGGCCTGGATGTAATTCATGCCGAGCGAGCGCGACGCCTCCATCTGGCCCTTCGCAATGGACTGGATGCCCGCACGGAACACCTCCGTCATGTACGCGCCGTAGGCGAAGGTGAAGGCGATGACCGCGGCAGTAAAGTCGCGAATCTTGAGCTCGCTCAGGGCCGGAATCTCGCGGAACAGGACGGGGATGCCGTAGTAGAGCCACAGCAGCCACACGAGCACGGGCACGCCGCGCACGACTTCGACGTAGACGGACGAAATGCCGCGCAGCAGCCCGACGTTGGCGACACGCGCCACGCCCATGACCATGCCGACAAGCACGATGAAGAGGAACGAGACGATGGTCAGCTTGAGCGTCAGGAAGACGCCGTCGCCCTCGCCGTAGGTGCCGATGACGAAGCGCAGGATGACGCCGTAACGCTCCGGGAAGGCGACGTACAGTAAGATGGCGAGCGCGATGGCCCCGATCAGCAGGAGCCAGTAGCGGTCGAAGTGCTTCCAGCGGCTCTCGTCGCGCGGACGGAGCGGGGCCGGAAGCGGCGCAGAACCTACTGTTGTTTTGGGGATGTCAGCCACCTGCAAACTGCTCCTTCGGTTCCGGCGGCGGTGGCGAGTGCGCACCGCGGCGACGCCAGGAACAACCATAGATTATCATTGCCGGTACGATGGTGCGCGTCGTTGCGGTTCGCCGTGCGGCCCTACTTGCGCAGGCGCGGGTCGAGTGCGTCGCGCAGGCCGTCGCCCAACAGGTTGAAACCCAACACGGTCAGCATGATTGCCAGGCCGGGGAAGAAGACCAGGTGCGGGGCGGTGAACACCTGGTTGCGCTCCGCACCCAACATGGAACCCCACTCGGCCATCGGCGGCTGTGCGCCCAG
>DAOUGK010000612.1:0-9282 GCA_034429055.1 Anaerolineae bacterium
CGGGCTGCTGATCAGCCCGCTGAAGGCCGCAGCCGTGACCTGCGGGTCAGCCGACGCGAGCTGGCCGAACGCAGCCTTGAAGATGTAGGCGATGACCCACGCGGCCACTTCCGTGTAGAACGCGAGGATCAGGAACGCAGCCAGTGCGCCCGCTGCGCCGATCAACCACCAGGGCTGGCGCGGCGCGAGCTTCTCGAAGGTGGTCACTGCATTGGCCCGTGCGCGCCGGCCCAGCGCATGTTCGGAGATCATCACGGGCAGGCCGACCAGGAGCGTGCAGCCCAGGTACAGGATCAGAAAGGCAGCGCCGCCATTGAGGCCGGTGAGAGAAGGGAACTTCCATATGTTGCCGAGACCGATTGCGGAGCCGAGGGTGGCAAAGATGACGCCGAGGCCGGTTGTGAAGCCGTCCCGCGGCCGTGCTGCGACTTGCTTGTTCACGACGATTCCTTTCCCGAAAAGGTAGATTGTTCCAGAAGGAACAAAAACGTTTTCATCCTACCCCCGTTATGCCGATGCGTCAAATCACCGCGCGAGGGGCTTTCGCCCAAGTCTTTGACGCGCGGCCCTCTTTCACGTATAATCCGCTGGATGGTGCGAGGTAGGCATGCGACAGTGGGTTGAGCAGTTCAGCCATTGGAAGTGGCTGCGGCCGGGCATGGGTGTCAAGCGCTGGCTGTCGCTGCTCCTGGCGGGTCTGGCCTTGCTCGTCTGGGCGGTGACAGTGCTGCCGCGGGTCATCGAGCTGTCCGGCTTATGGCGCCTCGTCCAGCGGCTGCACCTGCAGCAGGTCAACCCCATCGTCCAGATGACCGTCCTGGCGGTCATTGGGGTCGGTTTGGTCGCCTGGGCCGTCCTGGGCCTCAACCGCTCTGTCCTCTCGGCCTTCCGCCGCAGCAGCCACACCGAAGTGGCCGACGTTGTCTACCGTCACCGGCAGCGCCGGCGCGGCCCGAAGGTCGTCGCTATCGGCGGCGGACACGGCCTCAACACGCTGCTCCGCGGTCTCAAAGAGTACACCGACAACATCACGGCGGTCGTCACCGTTGCCGACGATGGCGGCAGCTCAGGCCGGCTGCGCCGCGACCTGGGCATGTTGCCGCCCGGCGACTTCCGTAACTGCATGGCGGCACTATCCGACGATGAAGGGCTGCTGAGCCAGTTGTTTCAGTACCGCTTCGGCAGCGATACGGACCTCGACGGCCACAGCTTCGGCAACCTCTACCTGACCGCCATGACCGCGATTACCGGCAGCTTCGAGGGCGCGCTGGAGGAATCGGGCAAGGTGCTCACCATGCGCGGTCGCGTGATGCCCTCGACGCTGGCCCAGGTGGTGCTGTCGGCCGAAGTCCTGGCAGCCGGTGACAGCGCCGGCACAGACCGTGTGGTCACTGTGCGCGGGGAGTCGAACGTCGGCTCGGCCGGCGGCCGCATCCAGCGGGTCTATCTGGAGCCGGAGAATCCGCCTGCGTACCCAGGGGCCATCCGTGCCATCCTGGATGCGGACCTGATCGTCATCGGGCCGGGCAGCCTCTACACGAGCGTGCTGCCCAACCTGCTCGTGCCCGATCTGGCCCAGGCCATCGCGGGCGCACAGGCGGTCAAAGTGTACGTCTGCAATGTCGCAACCCAGGCCGGTGAGACGGCGGGCTATAGCCTGACGGATCACGTCAGTGCCCTGCGCGACCATGTCGGCCGCGAGCTCTTTGCGACGGTGCTGGCGAACAGCACATTCACCGGCAACCGGCCGCCCGGGGCCGGCGTGGACTGGGTCGGCCTGCCGCGGCCCGAGAGCGTGGATTACCGGCTGGTAACCCGCGACCTCGTGGATGCGCAGTATCCGTGGCGCCACGACCCGGCCAAGCTGGCGCAGGCATTGGTTGAATTAGTGGTAAGCTGACAGGAGGGATGGCCGGATGGAGGCAAACGGGGTGCAGGATCACCTGTTTCAGGCGCTCTATTGTGTGGCGCGCACGGTCAATTCGTCGCTCGACACCATGCAGGTTTTGCAGACCATCGTGAGCAGCACCACGGAGGCGCTGTCAGTCAAGGCGTGCTCTCTGCGGCTGCTGGCCCCTGATAACAAGCACCTGCTGTTCGGTGCAGCGCACGGCCTCAGCGCCGGCTACCGCGCCAAAGGCCCGGTGGGCATCGGCCAGAGCAAGGTGGACCGGCAGGCGCTGGCCCAGCGCAAGACCATTTACATCCCCGACGCGCGGGTCGATACGCGCTTCCAGTATGCGCAAGCCGCGCGCGAGGAAGGCATCGTCTCGGTGCTGGTCGTCCCGCTCTACGTGCAGGATCAGCCGCTGGGCGTGCTGCGGGTCTACAGCAGCAGCGAACGCACGTTCACCGAGCCGGAGCTGGCGCTGGCAGAGGCGATTGGCAGCCTGAGCGCGCTCGCCATCGAGAACGGCCGCCTCTACGAGCGGCTCCACCGCAACTACCAGGCGGCGGTCGAATTCGGCCAGCGCGAATTCGAATAACTTGCGACAGGCGAATGTATCGCTATATGCGCTGGCTCATTGTTCAGCGCATCACAACTGCGTATGCTATATGCAACCGTGTGAATAATCGCAGTACCCATTTAAGGAGGCTTTCTACATGGCAGTTCAAGTTGGTATCAATGGCTTCGGCCGCATCGGGCGGCAGGTGCTCAAGGCGATCCGCGACTACCACGGCGACACCCTGGAAGTCGTTGCGTTCAACGACATCGGCGACCTCAAGACCATGGCGCATCTGCTCAAGTACGACTCCAACTACGGCCGCTTCGACGGCACCGTGGAAGTCCAGGACGATGCCCTGCTGATCGACGGCAAGACCGTCAAGGCGTTCAAGGAAACCGACCCGGGCAAGATTCCCTGGGGTGACCTGGGCGTCGATATCGTGGTCGAATCCACCGGCCTGTTCACCATCAAGAAGGACGGCGTCAACAAGAAGGGCAAGACCGTCCAGGGCGCAGAGAATCACATCACCCGCGGCGGCGCCAAGAAAGTCATCATCTCGGCTCCGGCTGAGGGCGAAGACCTGACCATCGTCATGGGCGTGAACGACGACAAGTACGACCCGGCGAACCACCACGTCGTCTCCAACGCGTCCTGCACGACCAACTGTCTGGCCCCGGCCGCCAAGGTCGTCAACGACAAGTTCCACATCGTGCGCGGCCTGATGACCACGGTCCACGCCTACACCAACGACCAGAAGATCCTGGACCTGCCCCACAGCGACCTGCGCCGGGCGCGCGCGGCCGCCATGAGCATCATCCCGACGACCACCGGCGCGGCCAAGGCCGTCGCGTTGGTCATCCCCGAGCTGAAGGGCAAGTTCGACGGCTACGCGCTGCGCGTGCCGACCTCGACCGTCTCGGTCGTGGACTTCACCGCGCAGGTCGAAGTGCCGACCACCACCGAGGAACTCCGCCAGGCCTTCCGCGAAGCTGCCGCCGGCCCCATGAAGGGCATCCTGGCCGCAGTCGATGAGCCGCTCGTCTCCATCGACTACAAGGGCGATCCGCACAGCTCGTCGGTCGACCTGCCGTTCACGATGGTCCTGGGCAAGGAAAAGAACGACTTCCTCAAGGTCGTGACCTGGTACGACAATGAGTGGGGCTACAGCGTCCGCACGGCCGACCTGGCCGCACTGATGGCAAGCAAGCTGTAGAGCAGACCAAGGACGAAAGCGTGACGAAAGACGAAAGCCATGCGGAGGTCATCCTTCGTCATCGGTCCTTCGTCTTTCGTCATGCTAAGGAAGGGAACCATGAACAAGAAAACCGTGCGCGATGTCGATCTCAAAGGCAAGCGCGTCCTCATGCGGGTGGACTTCAACGTGCCGATGCAGGACGGCGTGGTGACGGATGACAAGCGCATCCGCGCAGCGCTGCCGACCATCCAGTATGTGCTGGACCAGGGCGCGTCGCTGCTGCTGATGAGCCACCTGGGCCGGCCCAAGGGCGGCCCGGATCCTGAATTCAGCCTGAAGGCCGCGGCGGAAGCCCTGTCCAAGCTGCTCGGCAAGCCGGTGCAGATGGCGCCGGATACGGTCGGGCCGGAGGTCGAGAAGCTGGCCGCCGCGCTCAAGCCGGGCGACGTGCTGATGCTGGAGAACACCCGCTTCTACAAGGGCGAGGAAAAGAACGACCTCGAACTGGCGCAGCAGATGGCGAAGCTGGGCGACATCTACGTCAACGACGCCTTCGGCTCCGCGCACCGCGCGCACGCCAGCACCGAGGGCGTGGCCCGCTACCTGCCCGCGGTGTCCGGCTTCCTGATGGAACAGGAGCTGGAATACCTGGGCCGCGCGACGCAGAACCCGGAGCGGCCCTACGTCGCCATCCTGGGCGGCGCGAAGATCAGCGACAAGATCATGGTCGTCGAGAACCTGCTCGCCAAGTGCGACAAGCTCATCATCGGCGGCGGCATGGCGAACACCTTCCTCGCCGCGCAGGGCTACGACATGGCCGACAGCCTGGTCGAAACGGGCTCCATCGAGACGGCGAAGAACATCCTCGCCGGCGCCGGCGACAAGCTGGTGCTGCCGGTGGATGCGGTGGTCGCGGACAAGTTCGATGCTGAAGCCAACAGCCTGGTCGTAGACGTGGACAAGATTCCGGCGGGCTGGCGGATGCTGGACATCGGGCCGAAGACGCTGGCCCTGTTCGGTGATGTGCTGAAGACGGCCAAGCTCGTGGTCTGGAACGGGCCGATGGGCGTGTTCGAGTTCCCGAAGTTTGCGGAGGGCACGTTCGCCATCGCCAAGATGCTGGCCGAGGGCGGCGCGACAACCGTCATCGGCGGCGGCGACAGCGCGAGCGCAGTCAAGAAGGCGGGCGTCGCCAAGAAGATGACGCACGTCTCCACCGGCGGCGGCGCGTCCCTCGAGTTCCTCGAAGGCAAGGAACTCCCCGGCGTCGCGGCGCTGAACGACAAGTAACCTGACAAAGCCCTACGGGTCCTGGCCGGTCGCATCAAAGGTGCGACCGGCCAGGACCCGTTTTATTTCACCGCCAGAACACCTTCAGCAGCATGGCTGCACCGCCGAGAATCAGCAGCACCGGCCACAGCAGCACCCAGTTGATCCCCAGGCTGATGTCGAACAGCAGCACAATGGCGACGAAGCTGAAAATCAGGCCGCCGACCAGCGAACCCAGGACATCCGAATTGACCTGCCCGCCGGCATCCCGGTAGCGATCCCACGCCGCACCGAACGATGCAACCGCAGGGATGAAGATGAACAGCGCCCACCAGTTCCTGAAGGTAAGGGCCCCCAGGTTCTGCGCCAGGAAGATCAGGCCCAGCGCGAGCAGCAGCGCACCGCCGAGCCAGGCAGGGCCGCCTTCGGTACGCCGCGCGCGCCGAGCGGCACGGCGGGCCGCGCGCGTGTCGAAGTCCTCGCGCGGCTCGATGTCGGATGATGAATCAGGGCTAACCGGCATTTGAGCAGACATGCTGACGTCCCTTCTGCCGCATGAGCGGCAACACAATGGAATGGTACACCAACTAATACGCATCCCACTGCGCAGGGTTGCATACCTCGCTCGGCCTCCATCCACCCCAACATGCGCCGCGTCATGGTCAAACAACCCGCCTTTTGATACCCTGTGACCGTTAATTCCAGTGACGGGATTCCTGCATGGCAGTGAGCCCGACCTGCAACCCAGCAGACACCCACCCACGGCAGCGTTGCCCCAGGAGGTAGCCATGCACTCGGTCGCTGTGTCTACGAAAGACCCTATGACAGCACAGAAACGCCAGAAACCCACGCACACCTTCCCCATCGAGGACATGCGCCAACGCGTAGTTGGCGTCGATGTTAAAATACCGCTGCTTGACGGCACGCGGCGACCTTACGTCAACTTCGACAACGCGGCCACCGCGCCGGTCCTGTGGGATGTGATGGAAACCATCGACCTGTTCATGCCCTGGTACTCCAGCATCCACCGGGGCAAGGGGTTCAAGTCGGAGATTTCCAGTCAGGCCTACGATCAGGCGCGCGAGATCGTCGGCCGGTTTTTCGGCGCGGACCCGGCCGAGCAGGTGGTCATCTTCGGCAAGAACAGCACCGAGGCCCTTAACAAGGCCGCGCGGCGCATCGGGCTGACGCGCGACGACGTGGTGCTGGTCTCGCTGATGGAACATCACTCCAACGACCTGCCGTGGCGCGAGCAGGCGCAGACCGTCCACATCGGCCTGGCGCCGGACGGTTCGCTCGACATGGCAGATGTGCAGCGCAAGTTTGCGGAGCACGCGGGCCGCGTCAAACTCCTGGCGATCAGCGGCGCATCAAACGTCACCGGCTTCATCAACCCGATTCACGAGCTGGCCGAGCTGGCCCACGCCAACCGTGCGCGCATCCTGGTGGACGCAGCTCAACTCGCGCCGCACCGCGCCATTGACATGCGGCCCGCGGCAGATCCCGGCCACCTGGATTTCCTGGTTGCTTCGGGTCACAAGATGTACGCGCCTTTCGGCACCGGCGTGCTCATTGGGCCGCGCGCCGTCTTTGCGCACGGCACACCCGATTACACCGGCGGCGGAACCGTGGAAATCGTCACCGAGGACGATGTGTATTGGGCCGGCCCGCCGGACCGTGACGAAGCCGGCAGCCCCAATGTGGTCGGCGCGGTCGCGATGGCTGCCGCGTGCAAAGCACTGACTGAGATTGGCATGGACCGGCTCGCGGAGCACGAAGCGCAGCTGACAGCCTACGCGCTGCGTGAGCTCAGCCAGATCGAGGGCGTGGAGATTTACGGTGACGCGGACCCGGCGCGGGCCGGCGAGCGTCTCGGCGTGATTCCGTTCAACCTGCGCGGGGTCTCACATTACCTGCTCGCCGCGATCCTGGGCGCGGAATACGGCATCGGCGTGCGCAACGGCTGCTTCTGCGCGCATCCCTATGTGCTGCACCTGCTCGACATCCCCGACCCGGTCGCATGGAGCTGGCGCAAGCAGGTCGTGGCGGGCTTCCGGGCGCACCTGCCGGGATTGGTACGGCTCAGCTTCGGATGCTACAATACCGAGAATGAGGTCGATTGGCTGGCCGCCGCGCTGCGCAAGATTGCCCGCGGGGAAATCCTGGGCAACTATGTGCAGGACCCGGCCAGCGGCGCGTTCCACGAGACCGCGTTTCATCCCGATTGGAGCGGCTGCTTCAAGATTTAGCGTTCCAGAGGAGGCCCGATGAGCTTTCTGGACAGATTACGTGGGATGCTCGGCGGCGCGGGCAGGCCGCGCAGTGGCGGGCACGGCGGAGCAGGCGGCGGCAGCAGCTTTGGCGGCGAAGATGCCAACACGCACCTGGTCTATGCCAAATGCCGGCGCTGCGGCGAGCCGCTGCTCGGTCGGGTCAACATGATGAATGAGCCGAGCCAGGAGGATGACGACACCTGGGTCGTGCGCAAGACCCTGAGTGGGAGCGGCAAAAACTACTGCTTCCAAACGGTCGAAGTGACGTTGCAGTTCGACCGGCAGAAAAAGACCGTTCTGAGCGCGGAGGCGACCGGCGGCTCACTCATTACCGCTGAAGAATACGCGGCGCTGTTAGCCGCACAGCAGGCGGCTGATGCCGCGCAAGCAGAATCAGCCGCGTCAGACGATGATACCACCCAAGCGAAAGAGGCATGAACATGCGGAAACCGATCCTGGCCGGCAACTGGAAGATGAACAAGACACCGGCGGAGGCTGTGGCGTTCGTCCGGACCCTGATTCCCCTGGTCGCGGACTATGCAAACGTGGAGATCGTGGTCTGCCCGCCGTTTGTCACCCTGCCTGGTGTGGCAGACGCCCTGCAGGGCACGCGCATCGGCGTCGGCGCCCAGAACCTTCATTGGGCCGAGAACGGCGCGTATACCGGCGAGGTGTCCGCCGCCATGCTTCAGGGCCTGGCCGGCTATGTCATCATCGGTCACTCCGAGCGCCGGCAGTATTTCGGTGAGACGGACGAATCCGTCAACAAGAAGCTCAAGGCGGCCCTGGCGCACGGGCTGACGCCCATTGTCTGCGTGGGTGAGGACCTGGCCCAGAACGAGGCCGGCGTCACCGACACGCTGGTCAGCGGCCAGGTGCGCGCGGCCTTCGAGGGCATCAGCGCGGAAGATGCGCCGCGCGTCGTCGTGGCTTATGAGCCCATCTGGGCCATCGGCACCGGCAAGACGGCCACCAAAGAGGTTGCGAACCGGGTCTGCGGCGCGGTCGTGCGCGGCACGCTGACCGGTCTGTACGGCCAAGAGGTCGCGGAGGCCATCCGCATCCAGTACGGGGGCAGCGCCAACGAGAAGAACATCGGCGAGCTGATGGCGATGCCCGACATCGACGGCGCGCTCATCGGCGGCGCCAGCCTCAAAACCGACGCGTTCACCGCGATGATCCGCATCACTGCGGCGAAAGAATGAGCAATGAGTAACGAGTAAGAAGAAAGCACCTGTGTAACTGTTACTCCTTACTCGTTACTCGTTATCAATTCCATGTCCCTCCTCCCCCCACTCCTGACCTTCACGCTGACCCTGGTGGTGCTGCTGGCGTTGAGCCGGTGGCTTAACCGGCAGGTGCAGATTATCGGCCTGCGCGTGACGGGCAGCGGCGCGGTCACGATCATGCTCTACTATCTGGTGATGTTTCCGGGCATCGTGCTGCATGAGTTCAGCCACTACATCACGGCAGCCGTGTTGGGGCTAAAGGTGGGCAAGTTCTCGCTGGGGCCGAAGGTGCGGCGCAACGCCATCGAGCTGGGGTCGGTCACGGTGAGCAGCGGCGGGCCGATGCGTGACAGCCTGGTCGGCCTCGCGCCGTTCATTGCGGGCACGCTCGTCCTGCTGCTCGTGAGCTTCCAGGTGTTCGACGTGGCGACCCTGGGCCAGGAGTGGACCCGCGCGGGGTGGACCGGCGTCGCGCGGCAGCTCGACGGCATCTGGCTGGCGCCCGACTTCTGGGTCTGGGCTTATGTCATCTTCGTCGTCAGCAACGCGATGACGCCGAGCGCGGCCGACCGCCAGCCGTGGCTCGTCGCGGCGGTCTACCTGGCCGGCGCGCTGCTGCTGGCCTGGCTGCTGGGCGGGCTGCCCATTCTGGCAGACGTGCTGCGTGATCGCGTGGCGGGGGCGCTGCAAATCCTGACGTTGGGCTTTGCCTTCACCGTAGCCGTGAACGTGCTGATTGCCGCGTTCCTCTTGTTTATCGAGGTGGTGATTATCCAGGTGCAGCGCGGACGCCGCGTCTAAAACATCGAGACGACCCGGTGGGCCGTCTCGACAAAGGCACTTTAAACGCAAAGACGGCCCGGTGGGCC
>DAOUGK010000613.1:0-3280 GCA_034429055.1 Anaerolineae bacterium
TGGCGTTCAGGGTCACGCGGTCGCCGCCCATCACCAGCGCCTCGAAGGCGGCCCGCGTGCCGGAGCCATCCTCCCGGCTCACCAGCAGCGGCTCGCCGCCTTCGCCGCCGAGCGCGGTCCAGTCGAGCGTCGCCCCGCGCTAGAGTGCGCGCAGTTGCAGGATGGTCAGGCCGGCAACAGGATTTTCGGGATGAACGATGACTGCCACGGCGTCACGACCCACCGGCACGGCATTGAGACCGTCCGGCGCGGCTGCGTCCGGGGCCAGCCAGGCCACGGCTGCGAGGTCCACCACCCTCCGGCGCAGCTCAGCCACGCCTGCGCTCGACCCACCCCCGCGCACATCCACCAGCACGTGCGGCTGGCGTGCCTGGTACGCGGCGGCCAGCTCGCTCAGCGCCGTGGTCATGGTCGTGGAGCCGGCAATCCGCAGTGCCGCGGGCGCGGGTGTGGCTACACTCTGCGCCGTACAGGACGCGAGGGAGAGCGTGAGCATAACCAGGATCAGCAGGCTAAGGCGGCGCATATGAGAGCCTTCAGAGGACCTATCAGCCTCGCTTTGCAGGGGCGAGGTCACCTCGCCCCTACAACTCATCGCACCGCCGCAAGCAGCAGGGCCGCAACCCCAACTACGACGCAGTAGGCCGCAAAAACATACAGCTTGCCCTGCCGCAGGTAGGCCAGCAGGTAGCGGATGCACAGGTAACCGGCAATCGCGGCGGCCAGAAAGCCGCCGATGACGACGCTCAGATCGGGTGCGGGCTCGCCGTTCAGGAGCACCTTCAGGAGTTGCTGTGAACCTGCGCCCGCGATAATCGGGGCCGACAGCATGAAGCTGAAGCGGGCGGCGGCCTCGCGGGTCAGCCCGCGGGCCAGGCCGGTCGCGATGGTCGCACCCGACCGGCTGATGCCCGGCGCAATCGCAAGGGCCTGGCCCACGCCGATGGCGAGCGCATCCGAAATCCTGAGCGAGTCGAGGTTGCGGGTGCGCCGTCCCAGGCGCTCGCTGACGATCAGGATAAGCGCCGTCACGAGCAGGAAGGTCGCGACGGCCACGGGCGTGCCGAACAGGCTCTCGAAGAACTCATCGAACAGGACGCCGAGGACGACGGCGGGCAACGTGCCCAGGATGATGCCCCAGGCGAGGCGGCTGTTGGGCGCCGCCAGGCGACCGCCCGGTGCAGCGTTCCACGGGCCGCGCGTCGTCAGGCTGGCGAAGAAGCCGCGAATGACGTCCAGCCAGTCGCGCCAGAAGTAGGTCACGACGGCCAGCAGCGTGCCCCAGTGGACCATCGTGTCGAACAGGAGCCCCGGTGCAGGCCAGTTGAGCGCCCAGGGAACCAGCACGAGGTGGCCGGAGCTGCTGACCGGGATGAACTCGGTGAGGCCCTGGATGATGCCGAGAATGATGCCCTGAATCAGGTTCATCGTGTGCCTTTCGATGGGTGGCTCACGCAAAGACGCAAAGGGGATCGATAAAGGAAAGCTTTGCGCGCCTTGTGTCTCGGCGTGAACAATAAGGATTCACTTGGCGCTCTTTGCGTCTTTGCGTGAGTTCTTGCGTGCCTCGTGCTGTGCATGGCGGACGGCCTGGTCGGGCAGCGCGTATTCGGCCAGGAATGCGGCGCGGAACGCCGGAAACGTGCCGCCGGCGATATGTGCGCGAATCTCTTCCATCAGGCGCAGCATGAAGTGGACGTTGTGCAGCGTCGCCAGGTGCAGGCCGACAATCTCGCGCGCCTTGAACAGGTGGCGCAGGTACGCGCGGCTGAAGTTCTGACAGGTGTAGCATGTGCAGCCCGGCTCGACCGGCAGGGGGTCAGCGGTGTACCGGCTGTTGATAAGGTTCAGCCGGCCGCGGCGCGTGAGCAGGCCGCCGTTGCGCGCAGTGCGCGTGGGCAGCACGCAGTCGAAGATGTCGATGCCGCGGGCGACGCCCTCGACGATGTCCTCCGGCGCGCCCACGCCCATCAGGTAGCGCGGCCTGTCCGCAGGCAGCTCCGGCACGACCGCGTCCAGCGTGGCGTACATCTCCGCCTTGGTCTCGCCCACGCTCAGGCCGCCGATGGCATAGCCGGGGAAGTCCAGGGCGCGCAGCGTGCGGGCGCTCTCGATGCGCAGGTCCGCGAAGATGCCGCCCTGGACGATGCCGAACAGGGCCTGGTCGGGCCGCCGGTGCGCAGCCTGGCAGCGCGCGGCCCAGGCATGGGTGCGGGCCATCGCCTGCTCGTTGTAGCGGCGGTCCAGCGGTTCAGGACACTCGTCGAAGCACATGACGATGTCTGCGCCCAGGTCTTCCTGGGCAGCGATGGAGCTTTCGGGCGTGAAGCGGTGCAGGCTGCCGTCGATGTGCGAGCGGAAGGTGACGCCGTCGGCATCGACCTTGCGCATCTGCGCGAGGCTGAACACCTGGAACCCGCCGGAGTCCGTGAGCATGGGGTGGGGCCAGCGCATGAAGCCGTGCAGCCCGCCGAAGTCGCGCACGAGCGCGGTGCCGGGCCGCAGATACAGGTGATAGGTGTTGGACAGCACCAGTGTCGCGCGGAGCTGCTCCAGGTCGCGCGGGGTCAACGTTTTGACCGTGGCCTGCGTGCCGACCGGTGCGAAGACCGGCGTCTCGAGCGTGCCGTGCGGGGTCGTGAAGGCGCCGCGGCGCGCGGAAGTCGTGCTATCCTGCGCAAGGAGGGTGAAATCGAACATAGCTGCGCAAGGTTAGCACCAGCGCACAGCGTTGTCAAAACGAATACCAACGAATCTCGAGGAAGCGAGGCTTCAGCCGGTCACACCCCTGCGTGCGTCCGCATCTGAAGCCTCGACTCCATATGCGCGCTGAAGCAGTTCCAAGTGTGCGGGCGCACAAGCATCCTGAGCGGGTGGACGGCTCAATATACGTGACAGGATGCGGTTAGTCGAAGGATGCGGCCCTTTGGGCTGGTCTGCTCCGGCGCCCTTCGACTGCGGGACGGCCAAAAAGCGGGCCGTCCCGCCGCTCAGGGTGCCTCCGCTGACGGCTACATCTGGAGTTCCTGTGCGCGCCGCGGCTGACTATGGTATACTCTCGTACAGGATGTCGTTGGGGGCTCCGTCGCAAGGAGGCACTATGTCATACGGTGAGATTTTCGTCGGCACGTTCCGCCAGATCTGGCAGCACAAGAAGCTATGGCTGTTCGGTCTGCTCGCCGCGCTGTTGAGCAGCGTGGGCCTGGGCATCTACCAGCTCTTCGGCATACGAGGGCAGAGCGACTACGTGAATAACATCCTGCCGCGGATGCTGCAGAAC
>DAOUGK010000614.1:0-17568 GCA_034429055.1 Anaerolineae bacterium
GTGACGGCCTTCATCGCGGGTCAGACGGCCCCGCCCGGCAAGCGCATGGGCCATGCCGGTGCGATTATCAGCGGCGGCAAGGGCACCGCGGCCGACAAGATCAGCGCGCTGCAAGCCGCGGGTGTGCGGGTGGCCCGTCACCCGGGTGAGATTGCGGAGATGGTCGGGGAACTCCTGTAGAAGAGATGTGATATGATTCTGTTGGCGGACCGGATTCTGGCCTTCATTCACGGACAGGGGCGACCTGCCTGGCTTGTCGGCGGCTATGTGCGCGACCGGCTGCTCGGCCGCCCCAGCCATGACCTGGACCTGGTGGTTCCCGAGGGCGGGATCCGGCTGGCCCGTGACCTGGCGCGCGCGTTCGACGGCGCGTGGTTTGCACTCGACGACGAGCGCGACGTGGGCCGGGCCATTCTTCCCGGTGACGAAGGCGTGCCGGTCGAAGTCGATATCGCGCGGCTGCGGGTGCCGGACCTGGTGGACGACCTGGCGCTGCGCGATTACACGATCAATGCCATTGCTATGGACCTTTCGACGGAGGGCGCGGAGCCACGGCTCTTCGATCCGTTCGACGGCCAGGCCGACCTCCAGCGCAAGCTGCTGCGTGCGGTGACCGAGGGCGCGTTCAGAGACGACCCGCTGCGCATGTTGCGCGGGGTGCGTATGGTGGCGGAGCTGGGCTTCCGCCTGGAGGATGCCACCTATAATCTCGTGCGCCGGGATGCGGGACTGCTGCCATCGGTCGCGGGCGAGCGAGTGCGCGACGAGATGATGCGCGTGCTGGCCGCGCCAGGCGCGTGGCAGCATCTGCGCCTGCTGGAGGACCTGGCCCTGCTGCGCCATGTGCTGCCCGAATCGGTGAGCCAGATCGGGGTGGCACAGAGCTCCCCGCACTATCAGGATGTGTTCGACCACACCCGCAGCGTGCTGCTGCACCTGCGCACGCTGTACACGCTGCTCTGGCCCGGTGAGGTCGCGCCGCCCGCGCCTGCGCCGGAGGATGGGACTGTGCTGGCCCCCGCGGACCAGTGGGCCGATGTGGCCGAGCTGCTGGCGCCGTACGCTGCGGAACTGCGCGAGCATTTGTGCCTGCCCCTGGCATCCGGCCATGTGCGCCGCGACCTGCTCGTTTGGGCTGCGGTCGCACATGACTGGGGCAAGCCCGCGCGTCGCACGGTGAATCCTGAAGGCGACACGCATTTCTACGATCACGATCACTGGGGCGCCCTGTTGGCGCAGACTCGATTGCAGGCGCTCAAGTTCGCGGGCGATGAGATCGCGTATGTCGCGCGGCTGGTAGACTACCATATGCGGCCGGGCCACCTGGCGCACGACTATCCGCCGTCGCGGCGGGCTATCTACCGGTTCTTCCGCGATGCGGAATCCACGGGGCCGGACTGCGTGCTGTTGAGCCTGGCTGACACGATGGCGACGCGGGCGACCGCGCCTGACCCGGAGCGCTGGCCGCGCCGGCTCGGCACGTCACGCATATTGCTCGATGCGTACTTCCGCGAGCGGGCGACCTGGGTCAGCCCGGCCCCGCTGCTGAACGGGCGACAGGTAATGGCCGAGCTGGACCTGGCGCCCGGTCCGCAGGTGGGAGCGCTCATCGAAGGGCTGCGCGAGGCGCAGGCCACCGGCGAAGTGCGGACTGCAGAGGAAGCTGCGGTCTGGCTCAGGCGGCAGATGGCTGTGACGAGCGAAGCACAGGTCGAGGGGTAAGGCCGTGGTCGTGGTAGAGGTCGCAGTCGCGAAGGCATCGAAGTATGCGATGCGCGAGAGCGGCGATTCGGTGGAGGTCGTGGAGCGGCCGCGCGGCGGGCTGTCCATCGTCATGGTGGACGGCCAGCGCAGCGGCCGCAGCGCCAAGGCCATCAGCAATGTGGCGGTGCGCAAAGCCATCAGCCTGCTGGCCGAGGGCGTACGTGACGGCGCAGTCGCGCGGGCCGCACACGATTACCTGCGCACGGAGCGCGGTGGGCAGGTGTCCGCGGAACTGACGCTGATATCCGTCGACCTGGAAACCAAGACGATCGTGGTCACGCGCAACAGCCAATGTCCGGTGCTGGTTGCGGAGATGACAGGCGACCCGACTGCGGGGATCTACACCTGGCGCGCGCTGGATGCACCGGCAGAGGTCGTCGGCGTGCACAGCCGCTCGCGTCCTGTGATTGCCGAGTGGCCGCTGGCGCCCGCGCAAACGATCGTGGCGTTCACCGATGGGGTGCTTCACGCGGGTGAGCGCCGCGGCAGTTTGCTGGATGTCCACGCTGTGCTGGAGCAGCAGACCGCCAGGCTGGCCGGGCCGGCGCAGGACCTGGCGGATGCCCTGCTCGCTGAGGCACTGGCCGCCGACGATGGCCGGCCTGGAGACGACACGACGGTTGTTGTCGTCCGGGTGGCGGACCGGCCCGACATCGAAGGTCCCGAGGTGCGCCGCATGACGGTGACATTCCCCGTAGGGTAGCTTGCAGCAGACATAAGGGATTTCATGCGCCTGCCGACGCCTGACCCTGGAGTGCCGCCTGCCGGTCCGCTCATCGCCATTGTCGGCGTGTGTGCTGCCGGTAAGTCGACGCTCGCCGCGGGCCTGCGCGCTCGGGGCCATAATGCGCGCGGCATCCTGCAGGAGCACTCCTATGTCCCGACCATGTGGCAGCGGATCACCCGGCCGGATGTGCTGATCTATCTCGATGCCTCGCTCGATACTGTCCGCCGGCGCCGGCATGATCCAGGATTCCCCGCTGACCTGTACGAGCAGGAGCTCATCCGTCTGCGTCACGCGCGCGCCTACTGTCACCTGTACATCCATACCGATGCCCTGGCCCCCGCCGAGGTACTCGCTGCGGCGGTGGACGGGCTGAACCGCGCGGGCATCATGCCACACAGCCCGTAAGACGCCTGGCTCGGTCGGAGACCCGGCAGAACGCCGCGATGGAGGTACGGATACGACAGGGAAACCTGCCTTCGATCCGTCCGGAACGCTAATGTTCCTTCTGCCTTCTGCAATCTCACCTCGTTTTTGACAGCCCTTTGGCGTGAGAGTATAATTGTCCTGTTTTGCCCCGCAAGACTCTTGCGGGGTTCCTTACGTCTGCAAGTGCTCATTTGCAGACGGAGAGCCGCAGACGACCCCGCAAGACCATAACTGCGCGAGTCGATCCTTATTCGGGGGGAAGCAAGCTCATGCGGAACCGCAACACAGTTGTGTTGGCACTCATTATTCTGCTGGCCCTGGTGACACTGTTCATCGCGCTGCCGGTTGAACACCCCAGGTGGGCCAAGCAGCTCCTCTTCTGGCAGCAGCCGCCGGAGGCGCGCGACCTGAAGATCAAGCAGGGTCTTGACCTGCAAGGCGGCACGCAGGTGCTCCTGGAGGCTCGCCCCGCCGGCGATCAGGTGATTACCGCGCAGGATATGCAGACGGCCAAGGTGATTGTCGGCAACCGCGTGAATGCACTGGGTGTGACCGAGCCGCTGGTCCAGATTCAGGGCGAGAACCGCATCATCGTCGAACTGCCCGGCATCGACAACCCTGAGCAGGCGGTGCAGACCCTTAAGAGCACCGGTCAGCTCGAGTTCGTCGAGATTGGTTCGGCCACGAGCCCCGAGTTCCCGAATGTTGCCCAGGGCGTCTACATCCGCACGACCAACAATGACATCGTGCCGACTGAGGAAGCCCTTGGCGACTCGCCGTTCCCCTATCCCGACCAGGTCTTTACCACGGTGATGACCGGTCGCGACCTGCGGACGGCTGGCGTGCAGCTCGATCAATACGGCGCATCGACCATCGCCTTCGAATTGACGGAGACCGGTGCGCAGATTTTCGGCGACTACACTGCAGCGCATGTCGGGGACATCCTGGCAATCGTCCTCGACAACCGGGTCCTCTCGAACCCGCGCATCAACAGCGCCATTCCTGACGGCCAGGGGGTTATCGAAGGCCAGTTCACGCCGGAGGAGGCGGAGAGCCTAGCGGTGCAGATGCGCTACGGTGCGTTGCCCATCCCGCTGGAGGTTGTCAACCGCCAGACCATCGGCGCGACGCTCGGTGCAGATTCAGTGCGCAGCAGCATCATTGCCGGCATGATCGGCCTGATTACGATCTTGCTCTTCATGACGGTCTATTATCGGCTGCCGGGCTTCCTGGCGGCCCTGGCCTTGATCCTCTACGCGGGCATCAACCTGGCGCTTTACAAGCTGATTCCGGTGACGCTGACGCTGCCCGGTATCGCCGGTTTCCTGCTTTCCACCGGCATGGCCGTTGACGCCAACATCCTGATCTTCGAGCGCATGAAGGAAGAGCTGCGCTGGGGCCGGTCGCTGCGCCTGGCGGTCGAAGCCGGCTTCAACCGTGCCTGGACATCCATCCTCGACTCGAACCTGTCGACACTGATCACCGTGCTGATCCTGATCCTGTTTGGCCGCACCTTCGGCGCACAGGCTGTGCTTGGGTTTGCAGTCAACCTGGGGATCGGTGTGCTGGTCAGCATGTTCACCGCCGTCATCGTGACCCGGACTCTGATGCGGGCCGTGTTCGACCGTCACGAGGCCGAGGCGCTGCGCGAAAAGCACTGGCTGCTGGGCGTTTGAGGAGGAAGGGTTCCATGTTTCGTATCGTTGAAAAGCGCAGGTGGTATTTCCTGGCTTCTTCTCTGATTATTCTCGCCGGCCTGATCGCCATGATCTATTCGACGATCACGACGGGCTTGCCGTTCAAACTGGCGATTGACTTCACTGGCGGTTCGCTCTGGCAACTGGCCTTTGACCAGCCTGTGCAGCCTGCGGAACTGCGCCAGGTCTTTGTCGACCAGGGCATCACCGATCCGGCCGTCACGACGCTGGGCGAAGGCAATGCGCTGCAGGTGCGTCTCACGCCGCTGGATGAAGAGCAGAAGGCCACGCTGCTGGGGGCTGTCGAAGCCCGTTTCGGTGAGACCGAGGAACTGCTGTACAGCTCGGTGGGGCCGGCCATCGGCCGCGAGGTCACGCAGGCAGCCGTTGTGGCGATCTTTGCTGCCTCCATTGCCATCCTCGGCTTCATGGTGTTTGCCTTCCGCAAGGTGCAGCATCCGATCCGCTATGGCGCGGTTGCCATTCTTGCCATGTTCCACGACCTGCTGTTGACGTTGGGCATCTTCAGCATCTTGAGCCTGCTGTTTGGCTGGGAGGCCGATGCGCTGTTCCTGACTGCACTCCTCACAGTCATCAGCTTCTCGATGCAGGATAAGATCGTGGTGTTCGACCGCATTCGCGAGAATGCACCCAAGTACCGAGGCGAGTCGTTCAGCACCATCGCCAACCGCAGCATCATGGAGACCATCCATCGTTCGCTGGCGACGCAGCTCAACGCCATCTTCGTGATGGTGGCGATCCTGTTGTTCGGCGGCGCGACGATCAAGCAATTTATGGCCGTCATGCTGCTTGGGCTGGCAAGCGGGACCTACTCGTCCATCTTCATCGCGATTCCGCTGCTCGTCGGGTGGACCGAGCGCGACCTGCTGGGCACCAAGGGCCGCGAGGCTTCCCCGGCCGCGGTCCAGACGGCGTAACCGGCGTCGACGAGACCACATGACGCCCCCATGCACGGGGGCGTCTTTGTTTTCCCGGCCGGCTCAGACAGACGTTCGACCAGGCCGAGCAGGATTTGTTTGACAGATGACCACTATCAGGCTATCATTTTGCCGCTATGACCACAGCATCACGGTTAACACCGGGCGCCGCTGCTTGCCTGATGGCGCTGATAGTTCTCACCTTCGGGATGGCGGCCTGCATGCCGGGCGTGCAGGTGGTGCGTCCCGCGGAGGAAGTTTCTCCCTTACCGCTGCCGACAGCCGTGCCGATGTCGCACAATGTCGCGGTCGTGGGCGTAGACTTCGACCCGCCACTGAATGACGGTGTTGATCTGCATACTGGCGTCACGCTGCTGGTTGCCGTGGCGAATCGGGGGCTTAACACGGAGCCGGTCGTCAACGTGACCACGCGGCTGCTGGACCCTCTGCTCGATGGCGCGGGTGAAGACTTGCAGCACGAGACGGTCATTCTGCGGGACCTTGCGCCGGATGAGGTGCGGATTGTGCGTCTGGCGACAGTCAGTGAGTTGCCCGCGCGGAACCGCTATCAACTTGTCATCCAGATCGCGCCACTGAATGACGAAGGGGATCTGGGAGACAATGTCCAGATCTATGACGTGCTGGTGGGCGAGGATGAATAAGTGCGTGGGCGGTAGAATGGTACGGACGCCTGAGACAAAGACGGGGCGCTCAACAGCGCCCCGTTTTTGTGCAACTGCGTAATCCAGCGTCCTGGAAGCGGTGGACAGATCAGTGGCTGCCGCAGCTTGCGCAATGGCCGCCCGCGCAGGAACCGCAGCCGCTGGGACTGCTGCTCGCTACCATGCGACTGCCGCCGCCGTCGCGGGAGATAGCGGCAAAAACTGAGATGACTTTGCGCGCGTTGGGCGTCGAGCACCGCGGGCAGTCCATCGGGGCATCGGCCTGGCTCATCGAGCGCATCGCCTCGAACCGTTTTTCGCAACTTGCACAGTAGTATTCGTAGACCGGCATGAGGATATCCTTGAACAACGATTGGGCCGCCGCACCTGTGACGATGATGCACGACCCCTCTCATTTTAAGCTTTTCAGGTTCAGACGTCAAGTGCGCGGCGGAGGAAGAGGGCGCCCCAGGTCAAAGGCAGGAAACTCACCCCCCATCCCCCTCTGTTGGCCGAGGCCAGGAGAGGAGGACTCAGAAGGGGTGAAATCGGCGCTTGCAGTTTCCCGCGTCAGATCTGCCTTCCTACCCCTGGCCGTACTTCTCGTAATGCTGTGTACGGGCTTCGGCCCCCCGATTCTCACCGACGGAGGATATCCGCCCCTGCGTCTTGCGCCCGACGACATCACCCGACTGATGGCAACGAAGCAGCCAGTCCAGCTTTCGGCGGCATCGGCCCTTCTGGTGGACCTGGATGCCGGGCAGACGTTGTATGCGCTGCGACCGGACGAGCCCCGGCCGCCTGCCAGCACGGCGAAGCTGATGACCGCGCTCATCACTCTGCGGCGCGTCGCGCTCGACGAGACGGTCGTTGTGAGCGCAACGGCTGCGGGCATGGAGGGCAGCCGGATGGGGCTTGTCGCGGGGGAGACGCTGACCGTCCGCGACCTGCTGCACGGCCTGCTCATTGCATCGGGCAATGACGCGGCGGTCGCGCTTGCCGAGTATGTGGCGGGCAGCGAAGCCGATTTCGTGGCGCTGATGAACGCTGAAGCGGGGGGGATGGGCCTGTCGGCCACGCACTTTGCCAATGCGCACGGACTCGATGCGGAGGGCATGACCAGCAGTGCGATGGACCTGCTGGCGATGGCGCGGGCCGCGCTGGAATATCCGGTGTTCGCGGAGATCGTCGCCATGCAGTCTGCTCAGGTGGCCGGGCACGATCTGACAAATACGAACGAGTTGCTTGGCGTCTATCCCGGTGCGGATGGCATCAAGACCGGCACGACCGATGAGGCCGGGGAGTGCCTGGTCGCCTCGGTCAGCCGGAGCGGCCATCGCATTGTCGCCGTGGTTCTTGGCAGCACCGGCCGCTACGCAGATGCCCGCGCGCTGTTGGACTTTGCCGAGGCGGGGTGGCAGTGGAACACCGTCGCGCTGCCGGATGACGCGTTGGCGTGGGAAGCCGGCCCCGCAGACCGCCTGTACCGTTTGCACTCCGCCGCGTCTTCTGCTATCTTTCTGCCCGCCTGGCAGTGGTCGCTGCTCCAGCCGGTTCGCCGGTTGGATGCCACCGTGCCGCTGACGAGCACGTTGCCGGTGGGCACGCTGGAATGGATGTTGGCCGATCAGGTGGTCGCGACCGTGCCGCTCAGGGTCATGGTCGGGCCGTAAGCAGGGAAACATGCCGGAAGAACGTTTGCAAAAGGTGTTGGCTCAAGCTGGATTAGGCTCGCGACGAAGCTGCGAGGAACTGATCCTGGCCGGACGGGTGACCGTGGACGGACACGTGGTCACGGAACTTGGGACGCGCGTCGATCCTGAGGCGGCCCGTATCGCGGTGGACGGCAAGCCCCTCGGCATGGAGCCGCGGCGCTACGTCATGCTGCACAAGCCCGCCGGCTATCTCTCCGGTCCGGACCCGCGCGCAGGCTATCCCTCCTGGCAGGAGTTGGTCAAGGTGCCGGAGCGGTTGTATGCAGTGGGCCGGCTGGATCAGGACAGCGAGGGCCTGCTGTTGCTGACGAATGACGGAGAGCTGGCCCTCCGCCTCACCCACCCGCGCTACGAACACGCCAAGATTTACCTGGTTGAAGTCGAGGGTGTGCCTGACGAGCGCAAGATCCGCCGCTGGCAGCACGGCATTATGCTGGATGACGGGCCGACGCTGCCCGCCAAAGTGGTGCTGCTGCGTGAGCCGCCCCTGCCTTATCTGCGACGCAGGCCGGCCGCCCGGCCCGCAACGGGTGACGGTGCGCCGCCACGTGGCGCAGCCGGCCGCGGGCGTGTAGGGTTCCGACAGGCACCGCGCACCAGTTGGCTCAAGATCACCTTGCGCGAGGGCCGCAAGCGCCAGATCCGG
This sequence comes from Anaerolineae bacterium, assembly GCA_034429055.1. Taxonomy (GTDB): domain Bacteria; phylum Chloroflexota; class Anaerolineae; order CG2-30-64-16; family CG2-30-64-16; genus MWBF01. The sequence continues at coordinate 8,576 of DAOUGK010000614.1, forward strand.
CGCATGGTCGGGCTGCTTGGGCATCCGGCCCTGCGCGTCATCCGCATCGGCATGGGGTCGCTCTTGTTGGGTGACCTGCGGCCGGGCAAGTGGCGCGATCTGACAGAGGGTGAGGTGCGTGCGCTGCGGGCTGAGGCATTCACCGCCGTTGAGGCAGCCAATGCAGAAGCCACGGCCGCAAGAAGGAGCGTCAAGCCCATGCCCAGCATGATTGCCATCGACGGGCCGTCCGCGTCGGGCAAGAGCACGATCGGCGGGCTGCTGGCGCGTGAACTGGGGTATCTCTATTTCGACACCGGCGTCATGTACCGGGCGGTGGCCGTTGCGGCGCTAGCACGGGGGGTGCCGGTGGATGATGCCGCTGCGGTGACGGCCCTGGCCGAGTCCGTGCGCATCGAAGTGACCGCTCCGACCATCAACGATGGCCGCGATGTGACGGTCCTGGTGGACGGCGAGGATATCACCCTTGAGCTGCGCCGACCGGATGTGGAGAAGGCCGTGTCGCCGGTCTCGGCGTATCCCGGAGTGCGTGAGGCCATGCGCATCCAGCAGCGCCGTATCGGGGAGGCGGGCCGCATCGTCATGGTCGGTCGCGACATCGGCACGGTCGTGCTGCCTGATGCTGACCTCAAAATCTACCTGGATGCGGCGCCGACCGAGCGCGCGCGGCGGCGCTATGCGGAGCGGCTGGCGCGCGGCGAGAAAGCCGATCTCGAACAAGTATTGGCAGACATCCGCCGTCGCGATGAGTATGATTCCAGCCGCCAGCACGCGCCGCTGACCGCTGCGCCAGACGCGGTGTTGGTCGACAGCACGGGCCTGACCATTGAGCAGGTCCTGGAGCGCGTGAAAGGCCTGATCGCGCGTGGGCAAGCCCGCTGACTGGCTGTTTTGAGAGGGAACCGTGTCGCGTCAACGTCGCATCCCCATTGGCCGCCCTATCACCGGCGCAATCCTGCGCTTTCTGATCTGGCTGATGCTCCGCATCAAGGTGCAGGGCGCGGAGAACATCCCGGCTGAAGGCGCGGGCATCGTTTATTACAACCACATCCACTGGCTCGACCCCGTGCTGATTTGCGGCAAGCTACCGCGTTATGCGGTGCCGCTGACCAAAATCGAGGCCAGCCGGTGGCCGCTCGTGGGGCAGTTGCTCCGCTGGTACCACGTCATCTTCATCACGCGCGGCGTTGTGGACCGGGCGGCACTCAAGGCGACATGGCAGGTGCTGGCAGACGGCGACATCAGCGTCATCTCGCCGGAGGGCACGCGGAGCCTGTCGGGCAAGCTCCAGACCGCGAAAGAGGGCCTGGCGTTTGTGGCGCGACAGGCGCCCGATGCCTGGCTGATCCCCTGCGCGGTGGTCGGCACGCCGCAGTTTCACTGGCACTTCCCGCTGCTCAACCGGCCGCTCATCCAGATCACCTATGGGCAGCCGTTCCGGTATCGTTGGCCGCGCAAGGCAACGGGGGAGGCCGACGTGCCCGAGGGGCGCGCCAGCCGGGAGATGCTGCGCGAGATGACCGACGAGGCCATGGCCCAGCTTGCCATGCTGCTGCCGGAGGACATGCGGGGCGACTATGTTGGCGTCGACGCCCATGCGACAAAGTGGTTGGCGGACGTCTGAGTGTCTATCCGAAAAAAAGGGTAGCATAGCCCCTTGTGGGCGTACTAACGGGCACAAGGCCCTATTTCGGATAGACACTGGGGGTCAACCACGAAATACACGGACCACGCGGAAGCGGAGGAGTGCATCCCTATCGCTGCCATAGAACATCTCTGCAAACTGCAATCTTGAGTTGATTCGGGGGATCGCATGTGTGGCATTGTAGGTTACATCGGCCCGCGCAACGCAGCCCAGGTCATCCTGGACGGCCTGCAGCGGCTGGAATATCGGGGCTATGATTCGGCGGGCATAGCGGTCATCCAGGGAGGAGAGATCGCGGTGCGCCGGGATGTGGGCAAGTTGAACAACCTGCGCGTGTGCCTGGAGCAGTATCCTGTTGTCGGGCAGGCGGGTGTCGGGCACACCCGCTGGGCCACGCACGGCAAGCCGAGCGAGCGCAACGCCCACCCGCACATGGATGCGAGCGGGCAACTCGTCGTCGTCCAGAACGGCATCGTGGAGAATTTCCGCGAGCTGCGTGCAGAGCTGGAAGCCGAGGGCATCACCTTCCAGTCGGACACCGACACGGAGGTCATTGCCCACCTGGTGGGGCTGCACTACACCCATGATCGGACGCTGGCGGAGGCCGTCCGGTTGGCGATGGCGGCACTGCGCGGGCCAAGCGCAATCGTAGCGTTGAGCCATCGCGAGCCGGAGACGCTGGTCGCCGCACGGCTGGGCAACGCAGGCGGAGTGGCCGTCGGCTTCGGTGAAGGGGAAATGTTCGTTGCCTCCGACATGCCCGCTATCCTGGAACACACCCGCCGCATGGTCTTCCTCGAAAATCGCCAGATGGCCGTCATCACGCGCGATGGCGCGAGCTTCAGCACACTGGACGGCCGGAACTTCCAGCCCGCCGTGCAGGTCATCCCGTGGGACCCCATCTCTGCAGCGAAGGGCGAGTACAAGCACTTCATGCAGAAGGAAATCTACGAACAGGCGAACTCGCTGACCGACACCATTCGCGGACGCGTGGACCTGGGCACGGGCGAAGTCTACCTGGAACAGCTTGCGCTGACCCCAGAGCAGGCGCGCAACCTGACCCAGGTTGTCAGCGTGGCCTGCGGCACGTCGTTCCATTCGGAACTCGTCGGCGCGTTCATGTTCGAGCGGCTGGCGCGGCTGCCCGTGCGGGTGGAATACGCGTCGGAATTCCGCTACCGTGACCCGGTGCTGGACGAGCGTACGCTGATGCTGGCAATCACGCAGTCGGGTGAGACGGTCGATACGCTGGCCGCGCTGGAAGAGGGCCGGGAGCACGGCGCGCATCTCGCGGCCATAGTCAACGTTATCGGCAGCGCGGCCGCACGCATGGCCGACAGCGTCATCTACATGCACACCGGCCCGGAGATCGGTGTCGCGTCCACCAAGGCGTTCACCGCTTCGGTCGTGGACCAGTATCTCCTGGCCGTCCATCTGGCGGCGCTGCGCAACACAATCCCGGTCGAGGAACGCCGCAAGCTCCTGGACGAGCTGGCTGCGCTGCCCGACCTCGTCGGCCGGGTGCTCGACCCGACGAACGAAGCGGAGTACCGACGGCTGGCGCAGACCTTCTTCCATTACACCAACTTCCTGTACCTGGGCCGGGGCAGCAACTTCCCGATTGCGCTCGAAGGCGCGCTCAAGCTCAAGGAAATCAGCTACATCCACGCAGAAGGCTACCCCGCGGGCGAGATGAAGCACGGCCCCATCGCGCTGATCGACGAGAACATGCCGGTGGTCGCGATTGCGCCGCAGGATCACGTCTACGACAAGATGATCAGCCAGATCGAGCAGGTCAAGGCGCGCGGGGGCATCGTCATCGCCGTGGCGAACGAGGGAGACGACTTCATCGGGACGAAGGCCGACCATGTGTTGCGCATCCCGCGCGCATCCGACCTGCTGACGCCGGTGCTCTCGGTCATCCCGCTGCAACTGCTGGCCTACTACATCGCGGTGCGCCGCGGCGCGGATGTCGACCAGCCGCGTAACCTCGCGAAGAGCGTGACGGTGGAGTAACGCGAACGAACAGCGCGCCGTCGATGGAGCGGAACCCCGTGTGCCTGCTAACCTTGCACCTGCGCACGCAAGCCCTGACCGCGAACGAACGCGGCTGGGCGGTCTGGCAGACCCATACTGAGGCGCGCGCCCTGCCTGCTGAGGCGGTCGCGCTGATTATCTGCGATATGTGGGACGCGCACTGGGCGCGCGGCGCGATGGAACGGGTGGCGGAGATGGCCCTGCGTATGAACGAGGTCATTTGTGCTGCGCGGCAGCAGGGCGCACACATCATCCATGCACCGTCGGAGACGTTGGGCTTCTACACCGGTTCACCGGCACGTGCGCGCATGGCGCAGTATGCTCCCATTCCAGCACTCGAAGATGCGCAGGATGGCCCGACGCCGGGTGAGGCGACCGTGCCGGCGGCGCAGGCCGATCCGGCGCTGCCCATCGATGACAGTGACGGCGGCTCGGATACGGGCGAGCCGCCCTGGTGGGCGGCCTGGACGCGGCAACACCCGGCCATCGAAATCGATGAGGCGCGCGACGGCATCTCCGACGACGGCGACGAGATCTGCGCGTACCTCGCTGCGCACGACATCCGCCAGACGCTCATCCTGGGCGTCCACACGAACATGTGCATCCTCAACCGATCCTTCGGCATCAAGGCGCTCGTGCGCCGGGGTATCCCGGTGGCGCTGGTCCGCGACCTGACGGACACGATGTACAACCCGGCCCGGCCTCCGTACGTCAGCCACGACGAGGGAACCCGTCTTGTGGTCGAGTACATCGAGAAGTTCTGGTGCCCGACGATAATGAGCAGTGATCTGATGTGGACAACTGCTACGCGATGAAGCGCAGCCTTTTCCTCTGGGCCATGCTGTTGGCGGTGCTGGCCATCGCCGGCGCGCCGCGCCAGTCGCTTGCCTGGCCTGCGATGGACCGGCTGGCCCCTGATCCTACCGCTTCGGCCCCGCGCGCCGTCTATCTGCCGCTGGCGCTGTACATGACGGGCACGCTGCCGACGCCCTATCCAACCGCCACGCCGACAGTCACAGTGACGAGAACTTCCAGTGGCACGCCGACCCCCACGCGCACGCCCACGGCCACCGCCACGCTCACACCAACAATCACACGCACGCCTACTGCGACAGCTACGCTCGACGGCCCGGCAGGCATCTACGGCCGTGTCACCCAGCAGGGACAGCCCGTGGAGGGCGTGTATCTCGTGTTGCGGCTCTATACTGGCCTGGGCGAGACCACCCAGGGCCCGCCCGTCAGGTCGGATGCAGGCGGCAACTACCTGTTCACGAATCTGCCTGGGCTCAGGACGGGCCAGGAGTACTACGTGCTGTTCGAGAACAACGCGCACGGCAATGCGCTGGCGACCGATCGGCTTGCGTGGTGGGGCAGTTTCAGCATCTTTGCCTACGCAGAGGGTGAGCGCGCGTGGGGCGGGGATTTCGATATTGCCGATGTCGTGCTGACTGCGCCGGGGGACGGCGCGACTGTCGACACCCCATACACCTTCACCTGGCAGGTGCGGCCGCACAGTCCCGGCGACGACTATGAGTTCAACCTGTTCGACGGCGCAGATCATTTACTCTGGTATTACAAGAGCGTGGGCTATGCCGGCGCGTGCCGGCTCAACAGCCTGCCCGGCGGATTCGTCAGGGGCACGCCCTACCTGTGGAATCTGTGGCTCTACAACGGCGGCGGAATGGGCGAGAGCCTGCGCCAGTACAGCGTAACTTTCCAGCCCCTTGTGCGCACGGGCGCTGACCCTGGGCCGGTGATGGTGGAAAAGCCCAACTTCCGCCGCGCTGCGCCGGAAGTGCGACGCTACCGGCGTTAATCCTCGATTGTGCCGAGAAAAGCGGTCGTTCCAGCGACCGCTTTTTGTTTACTCCTAGCAACCTTAAAGTTTTGGCGAATATGATATACAAACTATTGACAAACATTTGAAATCGTGTATAATATGGCATGTAACACAAGGCAAATGGAGGAAATCAAGCACATGCCCTTCTACCTGGCACTCAAAGAAATCTGGCGCGGACGAGGCCGCTATATCCTGTTCAGCCTCGTCATTGCGCTTATCACGATGCTCGTCCTGTTCGTCGCAGCACTGGCAGAGGGGTTGGGCGCAGGCAACCGGGAGTACCTCGAGAAGCTCAACGCGGACCTGATCGTCTACCAGTCGAACGTAGATCTGTCGGTGGGCGCGAGCCGCATCGGCACGGGCCGGCTTAACGAGCTCCGCCGCGTCGATGGGGTCGAGGCGGTCGGGCCCATCGGTACGGCCAGCGCTTCGCTGGTTTTCACCGATGACCGCGAGCCGCTGAACGTGGCGCTGATCGGCGTCGAGCCGGGGCTGCCCGGTGAGCCGCCGGTGGTCTCCGGCGAAGGGCTGCGCAGCCGCCGGGCCTACGAGGTTGTCATCGACCGGCAGGTCGCGCTGCGCCGAGACATTGCTGTGGGCGACACTGTGACGGTCAAGTCCATCCAGGACACGAAAGAGCAATTCTACAATCTGCGGGTCATCGGTATCTCCGATAACCGCCAGTTCTCGCTCCAGCCTTCGTTGATCATGCCCATTCGCACATGGGATGCGATTCGGCCTCAGGCCCTGATCGGCGGCGCACCGGATGCTGAGATTGTCGCCAATATAGTGGGCGTTCAGGTCACGGACCCGGCGCAAGCTGAGGCGGTGGCTCGTCGCATCGAGGCACAGGTGCAGAACGTTGTGGCGGTGGATCGCGTGACGGCCTACGAAGCGACGCCCGGCTACAGCGCGCAGCAGAGCACGCTGGACACGCAGCGCTATTTCGCCCTGGTCATCGGTGTCCTGGTCATCGGCGGCTTCTTCCAGATTCTGACGCTGCAGAAGGTTGCGCAGATCGGGATGCTCAAGGCCATCGGCACGCCGAATCTGACGGTTGGACTGGCCTCGATTGTGCAGATCATCGTTGTCACTATCATGGGCGTGGGCCTGGGAGCAGCGGCCGCGTTGGGACTGTCGCTCGGTTTTCCGCCGACCATCCCGATCGTGTTTGCGCCGCAGGCCGTGAGCGCCGCAATCGTGTCGCTCCTGCTCATTGGGCCGATTGGCGGGCTGGTTTCGGTGCGCTATTCGCTCAAGGTGGAGCCGTTGACCGCTCTGGGGCTGGGCTCCTGACGTACAGTACAGAAGGGTAAAGATCACATGACTATCGCACTGGCTATCGATACAGTTTCCAAAATCTATCAGGGCGGCAGCGGGCAGATTCGGGCCGTCGATACTGTCTCCTTCGATGTGCAGCAGGGAGAGTTCGTGGCGCTCGTCGGACCGAGTGGATCCGGCAAGACAACCCTGCTGGCGATGCTGGCTGCGCTGCTGCGGCCTACTGAGGGCCGGATTATGATTGACGGCCAGGAGTTGAGCCGGATGAGCGAGGCTGAACGCGCTGCGTTCCGCCGCCGGAAGATCGGCTTCACGTTCCAGGCGAACAATCTGGTGCCCTTCTTGAACGCCCGCGAGAACGTCGAACTCATGCTGCGGCTCAACGGGAAGCTGGACCGCGCGGGCAAGGAGCGGGCACGTGAATTGCTGGACCGGCTGGGCCTGGGCGACCGGCTCAACAACCTGCCCCGGCAGCTCTCCGGCGGCCAGCAGCAGCGTGTGGCGATTGCCCGTGCGCTGATCCATCAGCCGTCGCTCGTCCTCGCCGACGAGCCGACCGCCAGCCTGGACACTGAGCGCGCGTTCCAGGTGGTCGAGACCTTCAGCCGCATCATCCGCGAGCAGGGGCGGGCGGGAATTATGGTCACGCATGACCTGCGCATGGTTCAGTACGTCGACCGGGTTGTCCAGATGAAGGATGGTCGGCTTGCCAACATTATCAGCGACCCGCTCCAGATCGCCGCGCTGGCGACCGGGGGCTACCATGAACCGGAACCGGCGGCGCTGCCGCAGGACGCTGCGATTCCCGCCATTCTGCCGTTCCCGGTCCCGCAGCCGGCGTATGCCGTGGTGCGTTCGTAGCTATATTTGAGAGTGATAAAGGGAGAGGAAGACATGAAATCCAAGAAGCTGATCATCGCTATCATCGCAGCCGCTGTTGTCGGCGGCGGCGCGTTCGCATCACTGACTCTGCCGGGTCTGTTTGCATCGACTGCCGCGGCGCAAGAGGTTGCACCGGAGGCACAGGTTGTTCCGGCTGCCAGTCCTCGCATCATCGTCGAAGGCCAGCTCGTGCCCGTGCAAAGCGCCTCGTTGAGCCTGTCCGCAGTTGGTCGGGTTGCTGAGGTGCTGGTTGCCGAGGGCGCGATCGTGGAGCCGGGGCAGGTGCTCGTCCGGCTGGAGGCCGCCCGCCAGCAGGCGGCGGTGGCGCAGGCGCAGGCCAGCCTGGACCGCGCATCCGCCCGCCTGGCCGAGCTGCAGGCCGGTGCGCTGCCGCAGGAGATTGCTTCGGCCCAGGCCGCGGTGGATGCCGCTCAGGCACGCCTGGACCGGCTGCAAAGTGAAGAAGATATCCGCGGTGCTGAAGCTGCAGTGGCAAACGCGCAGGCTGCGCTGGCCCGCTTGCAGGAAGGCGTCAGCGGCGACCAGTTGACCGCCGCGCGGGCCGATCTGGCGAATGCCGAGGCCGCACGCAGTCAGGCGCAAGCCGCCTATGACAAGGTGGCCGGCCTGCCGGACATCGGCGCACGGCCCGAGTCGCTGGCGCTGCAGCAGGCGACGAACGCCTACAATGCCGCTGCGGCTCGCCTCGCAGACCTTCAGCGTGGAGCCAGCCCCGCCGACGTCGCGGGTGCGCGGGCCCGTGTTGCGCAGGCCCAGGCGGCCCTGGATGCCTTAAAGGCGGCCCGCCCTGCCGACCTGGCGGCCGCTGAGGCCGAGCTGCGCCGGAGCCAGGCGCAGGCCGAACTCGTGGCGAATGGCGCACGATCCGAGACACTGGCCGCGGCGGATGCCGATGTAGCTGCGGCTGAGGCAGCTCTCGAACAGGCGCAGATCGCGCTGGCCGAGACAGAGCTGCGCGCGCCCTTTGCCGGCACGGTCGCCCAACTGAATATCGCAGTAGGCGAGCAGGCGGCTGGCCCGGTGATCGTGCTCGCTGACCTCAGCAACTGGCGCGTCGAAACGACCGACCTCACCGAGCTGGACGTGGTCAACGTGGCGGACGGGAGCGCGGCCGCCGTGACCTTCGATGCACTGCCCGAGGAGACGTTTGACGGCACAGTGGAGCGCATCCGGGCGCTGGGGCAGAGCCAGTAGGGCGTGATCAGATATACCGCCGTGATGGCTCTGGGCCGCTGCGACCCACGGCTGCTCTGGAACTTGACCGCTGCGGTCGAGTTTGCGATGTAG
>DAOUGK010000615.1:0-4959 GCA_034429055.1 Anaerolineae bacterium
ATTCCACAGTCGTTCCGACCGGATATGCGCGTCCCCGCCCGGTTCTATGCCGACCAGGACATCCTGGCTAAAGCACTCGAAGACCGTTCGCTGGAGCAACTGGTCAACACCGCCACTCTGCCCGGTGTGGCGGGCCATGCCCTGGCGATGCCCGACATCCACCAGGGCTACGGCTTCCCCATCGGCGGCGTCGCGGCGACGCTGTTGCCGCATGGCGTCGTGTCGCCGGGCGGAGTCGGGTATGATATTAACTGCCTCCACGGTGACACTCGCGTGTTGAATGCGCTGGGCTTTACGCGTACCATTGCCGAGATGGAAGCGGAATGGCAGCACGCAGAGCTGGCATGTCAGGATTTCGCCCAACAGCGGGCCAATTTGACGCGCGTCGTCCAATTCCTCAAGCAGCGCCCCTCCACACTCGTATACAGGGTACGCACCGAGAGCGGCGATGAAGTCATCGCCACCGCGGACCATCCTTTCTGGACGCCCGACGGCATGGTCGAACTCGGCAGACTGGCCGCAGGCGCGCGGGTTGCCGTTGCACCGTTCGAGGGAGTTGGCTATCAGCCTCCCCCCGCGGGGCCACTCATTACCGAAACAGAGATCAGCGAGACGCTCAAACGGCATGGCAAGGGGATTGCGGGCAACGCCCTGGGACAGGTGTTAGGCTTTCTGAGACGTCTCAACCTGCTGCCGCTTAACCGCAACTCCAAGGCATTGCCCTATCTCATTCGCATTCTCGGGTTCGTCATTGGGGACGGCCATATCCACTATCAAGGCGGCAACGGTAAGGGCGTTACGTGGTTCTACGGGGAACCTGACGATCTGGAAGAACTCCGTCGCGACATCCAGAAGCTTGGTGTCACTCCTTCACGAGTGTACACGCGCCAGCGAGAGCATCACATCGTCACGCAGTATGGCGAATATGACTTCTCGCATCGGGAATCTTCTTTCAAGGTGTCAGGGTCTGCCTTTGCACTGTTGCTGGAAACATTGGGCGCACCCGTCGGCAACAAGACGCAGCAGGGTTTCCGCGTGCCGCAGTGGCTATACGGCTGCCCGCTCTGGCAGCAGCGATTGTTCGTGTCCGCCCTGTTCGGCGCGGAAATGAGTGCGCCGAAGACATTCGATGCACATGGCGCGAACTTCTATCCACCGGTTTTCGCAATCAACAAGCGGGAAGGGCATCTCGAAAGCGGTATCTGCTTCATGGAAGATATCGTGCGCTTGCTGCAAAACTTCGGCATACGGATCAACAAGATCAGCGCGCGCAACGAGCAGGGGAACCCGGATGGCACGCAGTCGCAACGGGTGCGTCTCATCATCGCGTCTGATCCTGACAATCTGATCCGCCTGTGGGGACAGGTCGGATACGACTATAACCTGCGCAAGCGGGTGCTGGCAGCACAGGCAACGCAGTATCTTAAGCGCAAGGCCCAGGTGCTCGAAGCCCGTCAGGTCGCCGCCCGCGAAGCAGTGTCCATGCGTGCGCAAGGTAAGCTCACGACGGCCATTTATAGCGCGCTGGCAACCGAGCACACGGATGCAAGCTTCCTGGAGCACTCCTTCTACCGCGATCCCGCCCGAAAAGTGCGCGCCGGCAACAAAATGGCGACGTTCGAGCAGTATTGCGCATGGTCAACGCAAGGGCTGGAAGACAGCGGCATGGTGTGGGAGCGGATCGCGGAGATCGAGCCGGTTGGCGGCGTAGATGTCGTCTATGATTTTACCGTCGAGCATCACGATCATAACTTTGTCGCCAATGGCTTCGTAGTCTCGAATTGTGGGGTCCGCCTCATCGCCTCCCATCTGGACGCCGAGGAAGTCAAGCCGCACATGGATGCGCTGGCCGACGCGCTCTACCGGCACGTGCCGAGCGGGGTCGGCGTCAAGGGCCAGCTCCACATCAACAAGGCTGAACTCGACCGCATCCTCGCCGACGGCAGCCAGTGGGCGCAGCGGGAGGGCTACGCGACGCGCGCGGACGTGGAGCACACCGAGCATCGCGGCCGCGTGCCGGGCGCGAATCCCGACAAGGTGAGCCTCGAAGCCAAGAGGCGCGGGCTGGAGCAGGTGGGCACGCTCGGCTCGGGCAACCATTTCGCTGAGATCGACGTCGTCAGCACCATCTACGATGCCGCGGCCGCAGACGTATTGGGCCTGTGCCAGGGCCAGATTGCCGTGCAGATTCACTGCGGCAGCCGCGGGCTGGGCCATCAGGTCGCGACGGATTATATTGCGAGCTTCCAGAAGGCCAGCCGCCGCTTCGGCTTCGAGCTGCCCGACAAGCAACTGGTCTGCGCGCCGCTGGATTCACCCGAGGGCCAGGATTACCTCGCAGCCATGAACTGCGCGGCCAATTATGCCTGGGCCAACCGCCAGGTGCTCACCTACCGCGTGCGCGAGGCCTTTGAGGACGTGCTGGCCGGCCGCGTGCGCGACTGGAGCCTGTCGCTCGTCTACGACGTGGCGCACAACATGGCGAAAATCGAGACCCACCAGGTCGGCGGGCGCAGGGAGCAGGTGTGCGTCCACCGCAAGGGCGCCACGCGCGCGTTCGGGCCGGGCCATCCCGATGTGCCGGAGGATTATCGAGCCATCGGCCAGCCGGTGCTCGTCCCCGGCAGCATGGGCACCGCGTCGTATGTGCTGGTCGGCGCCGAGGGTGCGATGGCTCAGACGTTCGGCTCGTGTTGTCACGGCGCGGGCCGGGTGCTCAGCCGGGCGGAGGCCAAGCGCCAGGTGCGCGGGGAACAGCTACAGAGTGAGCTGGCGCGGGACGGCATCGTCGTACGTGCGGGCAGCCTGGGCGGCCTGGCGGAGGAAGCCCCGCAGGCCTATAAGGATGTGGACCAGGTGGTGGCCGTGGTCGAGGCCGCGGGCCTGGCCCGGATTGTGGCCCGCCTGGAACCGCTCGCTGTTATCAAGGGTTGATTACAGGGCTGATTACAGATTGAAGATTGCAGATTTTTTGCCGCACATCACGATCGGTCACGGCATGACCGCCACAACCGGCTTTAGAATCCCTAACAAAACCGCTGGGGCCGGTCTCTGACCGTGCCCCTGGCTCGGTCGGAGACCGGCCAGAGCACGGTTTTGTTAGGCACTCTTAGTGTAATCTGCAATCTGTAATCTTCAATCTCGTCTCGGAGGAATGAGTTGCGCGTTCTGTTTGTCGCTACGGAGCTCAGCTATGAGCCGCAGGGCATCATGTCCATGTCCGCCGTCCTGAAGCAGGGCGGGCACGACGCCGCCCTGACGGTCGCAGATATCGAAGACCCGGTGGCCTATGCGCTGAACTTCAAGCCCGATATCCTGGCCTACAGCGTGATGACCGGCTCGCAACGCGGCTACTTCGAGCTGAACCGCCGCCTGCGGGACGAACTTAACCCCCGACGCGCCGCGGCGGGTCAGAAGCCGGTCTTCTCGGTATTCGGCGGGCCGCACCCGACTTTCTTCCCGGACATGATCACGGAGCCGGGCGTGGACGGCATCTGCGTCGGTGAGGGCGAAGGCGCCATGCTCGACCTGGCGGACGCGCTGGCCCGGCGCAACGGCACGTATGATACGAACCTGCCCAACTGGTGGTTCAACGTGGACGGCGAGGTGGTCAAGAACCTGCCGCGGCCGCTCATTCACGACCTGTCCGCCCTGCCCCACCCGGACCGCGCGCTGATCTATGACAAGTATCCCGACCTTGCGGCCAGCAAGATCAAGCACTTCATCAGCTCGCGCGGCTGTCCATATGCGTGTACCTACTGCTTCAACCATGCGTACTACCAGATTTACAAGGGCGAGCGCCGCGGGCAGCAGCGGTCGGTGGACGATGTCATCGCGGAGGTCAAGGCCGTGCGGGCGCGCTGGCCGTTGGAGCAGGCCGTGTTCATCGATGACCTGTTCGTCATCTACAACGACTGGCTGGAAGAGTTCGCGGAGAAGTGGCCGCGCGAGGTGGGCCTGCCGTTCTTCGCCAACGTGCGCGCCAATCTGCTTGTCAAGGACCCCTACAAGGTCGAGCTGCTCAAAAAGGCGGGCTGTGGGACGGTCAGCATGGGCATCGAAGCCGCCAATGACCGCATCCGCCTCGAATTGCTCAAGCGGCGCATGACCCGACAGGACATGATCGACGCCGGGCGCATGGTGCGCGCGGCCGGCATCCACATCACCGCGACCAACATCCTCGGCCTGCCCACCAGCACGCTGGAAGATGACCTGGACACAATGCGGCTGAACGGCGAGGCACGCATCAGCTACCCGTATGCCTTCCTGTTCCAGCCCTATCCGGGCACCGAGCTGGGCCAGTTCACGGTCGAGCGCGAGCTGCTCGCTGGCACGCTGGACGACATCGGGGAAGTCGCGTGGGACCACTCGCTGATTGTGTTCGACAGCGAGGAGGACCGCCGCGCCCGCGAGCATCTGCAGCGGCTCTTTGCCATCGGCGTCGAATGGCCCTGGCTGGAGCCGGTCATCCGCCGCCTGATTCGCCTGCCGCACAACGCCGTCGTCGATAACCTGTTCTGGTGGGTGCACAAGCTACACAAGGGCTATGCGATCTATCATCGCGTGCACCCGATCAAGGCCGGACCGAAAGAGCTGTTCAAGACGGCACTGCATTTCCTGAAAATCAAGAGTTAGGTTGCAGGTTCAAAGGTTACAGGTTGCAGGTTCACCGCGAACGGCTGAACTTTCAACCTGCAACCTGATAACCTTAAACCTGTGATGGAGGTTCCATTGCGAGTCGCACTGATTAATCCCAAGTTCCGCCTGCCGATTGACACGCGGACTTCCCCGCACCTGGCGCTGGCGTATCTGGGTGCAGTGTCTGAGCGCCGCGGCGACACGGTGCGTGTTTACGACGCTGATGTGGAAGACCAGTCGTTGACCGACTTTCTCCACGAGTTCAAGCCGCACCTGGCTGGCATCACCACGAACACGCCCCAGGTCAAGCAGTCGTGGCGC
>DAOUGK010000616.1:0-5038 GCA_034429055.1 Anaerolineae bacterium
GATAGATCAGGCCGAGATTGTAGTGGACGTGCGGCGCGGCAGGATTCAGAGCCAGCGCATGTTCGAAGGCGGTGATGGCCTGGTCCTGCTGCGCCCGTTCGGCAAAGGGCAGCTTGCCGAGGTAGGCCGCGGCCAAGTTGGCCCACACCGTCGCGTTGTGCGGGTCGAGTTGTGCGGCCTGCTCAAGCACGGGGACTGCCTTGGCGTGTTTGCCCTGCAAGATGTACGCGCTGCCGAGGTTGAGCGCGGCGTCCGCGCTGGTGGGGTCCAACTCCAGGGCCCGGCTCAACAACGGCACAGCCTCGCCGGGACGCCGCGCCATCAGGAGCCGCGCACCTTCGTTGAGCAGATTGTGCGCGCGGGCATCCTGGTCGACCGGCGGGGCCGGCGGCTTGGGTGTGCGCGGAAGCTGTGGTGGTCGTCGTTTAGCCATGCTGACCTGCGCCGCTAGTTCCAGTCCTCGTCGTCCTCGTCGACCCCGTCAGCTTCGTCATCGAGATCCTCGTCATCCCAACCATCTTCTTCGTCGTCGAGCTCGAAATCGGCATCTTCATCGTCGAGCAAGTCCTCACCGGCGAGATCATCGAACTCGTCGTCCTCATAGAGCATCTCGGCGTCGAGCTCGTCGCCTTCCAGCTCGTCATCTTCCAGGCCGGCCTCATCATCTTCGTCATCCTGCTGCTCCGCGCTGTCTGCGCCGGCCAGGACGTCATCCAACCGTTCGCCGCCGAAGTTGAGCTCGTCCAGCGCGTCCTCCGCGGCCTGCGCCAGCGCCTCATCGCTGCTTCTGGCAAGAGCCTGCAGCGCACGCTTCGCGACCGGGCCGCCGATCTTGCCGAGCGCCGCGGTGGCTGCCTCACGCACGCCGCCATCCGGGTCATCCAGCCGCCGGATCAACGTCTGGACCGCCTCGCGCAGCGCCATTTCCCCCGCCGCGATGGCCGCTTCGAAGCGCATCGCGGGCTCGGGGCTGCCCAACTCGGCCAGCACCAGCCGCGCCCAGCGCCGGTCCGTGCTGCGCCCCATCGCAAACAGTGCGCTCTGGCGCATCAGTTCGTTCTCATCGAAGTACGCATTCTGGATCAGCGTGTGCAGCTCCGGCATACTGCTGTAGGCCAGGCTCTCCAGCGCGCGGCGGCGCACCTCGACCGGCTCGCCCGCCCGGTACCAGGCCATGTGCAGCGCCTCTTCCGCCACGCGCGCCATTTCGTCACCGATCTCGCCGAGTGCGCCGAGGAGCATGAACCGGCCCAGCGATGTCGCGGCCGCCGCGCGCACCTCTGTCGCGGGATCATCCTGCAGCAGGCCCACGAGCGGGGCAATCAGGTTGGCCCGCTCGTCTTCCCACAGCCCTTCGATCGCAATGCGCCGGACCTGGGCATCGGAATCGCTCAAGAAGGTGCGTAGAATGGCGTGAAAATTAAGATGGATGTTGGCCTCGGCCTGCTCGACCAGCGTCGTCGCGAGTTCGAGCCGCCGGGAGTCGTTGAGCAGCGCCCATGCTGCACCGAAGGAGCCTATCTCGTTCCGTGCAAGGTCAGACAGGTCGGTCAGATCGATACTGCGCACCGGTCGTGTTTCATCGATGATTTTCGCTAATAATGCCTGAAAGTTTTCCGACATGCTTCCTTATCCCCAATAAAAGGCGCGCATACCACTGGGAGGGCTCAGCGGGATCACCCGCTCGCCGCCCTGACCGTCTGTTGTGACCTGCACGACACGCACGAACCAGGTGTACTTCCGGTCCGGCTGGTCCGCCCGCAGATAGAGCCATGTGGGCACCCGGCTGCCCGCGGCAGTAGTGACCCACCAATGCTCCTGTGGCCCGCCCTGTTCGGTCCAGCGGACCACAACCTGATACTGCTGTGCAGACGTCATCCCCAGCACCGGGTTCCATTGCAGTTCGATGATGGCATTGTCTCCGCGGAAAGAGGCCTGGTCGCCCGGACCGGTCAGCACCGGTGCAGGCAGGTCAGGCGCGGGCGGCGGCGGCACAGGCGTAGCAGTCGCCGCCGCCCGCGCCACAGTGGTCGCGGACGGCGCTTGCGTGGCCGTCGGCGCAACGGCGGAGCCCGCCACCGGAATGGTGAGCTCCTGGCCGATGCGCAAGACCGATCTGCTGTTCAGCCCGTTGGCCCGGGCCAGCTCCTCCCAGGTGATGCCAAACTTCGTGGCGATGCTGGACAGGTTATCGCCCGATTGAACCTTGTATTTCGTCGGCTCGGCGCGCGGGGCAGCCGGCGCAGGCGCGGCGGCGGACCCTGCCACCGGAATCTTCAACTCCTGCCCGACGCGCAGTACGGATCTGCTATTCAGACCGTTCGCCTGTGCCAGGGCCTCCCAGGTGATCTTGTACTGGGCCGCGATGGTCGACAGCGTATCGCCTGACTTCACCTTGTACGTCACCTGCCCGGCCGGCTGCGCGGGCGCAGCCGTAGCCGTCGCGGTTGGCGCCGATGTCGGCGTTGCCGTGGGTTCGAGCGTCGGCGTCGCGGTCGGCGGGGCGGTCGGCTCCAGCGTGGGCGTCGCCGTGGGCTCCGCCGTCGGCGCCGCCGTGGGCGCATCCGTCGGCGCCAGTGTCGGCGTGAGAGGAACCGATGTCGTAATGGGGACGGTACTCGTCAGCCCGGCTGTCGCGGTCAGCGGCACGGTGCCGGTCAGCGCGGCAGTGGTCGTCAGCGCCGCGGTTGCAGGCAGGGCCTCGACCGCACGCTCATCGGGAGCCGCCTCTTCGGCCAGCGGCCCGGCGGACTCCTCGGCCACGATCACCTCATCCGGCGGCGCGGCCTCCTCTTCGAGCGGCTTCTCGTCGAGCATGGCGAGTTCTTGCGAGGCGACTACGGCTGCCACCGGCTGCTCGTCGTCGCGGGCCGGACCGATGACCTGAATCAGGCTGGCGAGCCGCTCGCGCGTGGTCGTGATTTGCGCAATTGCAGACTCGACCGGCAGCTTGCCCAGGCCCCAGAGCCCCACCACGCCGGCCACCGCCAGCCCCGCAAGCCAGACACCCCAGCGCGGCCCCGCAGGCCGCAGATTGCGGCCGCAGTGCGGGCACACGCTGAGGCCCAACGGCACGCGGCCGTGGCAGCTTGCGCACGTAACCGCAGTCACATGCCGCCGCTGGCGCGCGCCGCATTCGGGGCAGAGCACCACCCCCTGATGGAGGGGCGCTCCGCAACGTTTACAGTACATGGGTTATTCCCCTTGGATGGACGGAGACGATTTACAGATTACAGATTGAAGATTGAAGATGTAAGGCCGGCAAACAACCTCTGTGGTGGTTGATTGGGCTAATCTTCAATCTTCAATCTTCAATTTTCAATCGTCATTCGTCCGGGTTTCAACGAATCCCGAGGGTCGGGAACGTGCCGTTGATCAGGGAGCTAATCTCGCGCACCGTGAGCAGGCCGACCAACAGCAGCAGCAGCCCGAAGCCGATCAGGTGCACCATGCCTTCGCGCGCAGGCTCGATGCGCCGCCTGCGCAGTGCCTCGATGACGATGAAGAGCAACCTCCCGCCGTCCAGTGCAGGCAGCGGCAGCAGGTTGGTGAGGCCGAGAGCTGCGCTGAGCAGCCCGACGAACGACAGGACCGGCTGGATGGACTCAACTGCCAGCGCGGAGCGCACCACCTCGCCGGTCGTGGCCGCGATGCCCACCGGCCCCATAAATCCGGCATCGGCAATGGGGCGGCCCTCGCGGATCAGGTTCGCAGGAATCGCAAAGGTGAGATAGATGATGTTGCCCAAGGCTCGCACGCCCGCAGAGACAGCTTCCAGGGGCCGGGCCGGGCGAATCGCGATGCCGATTTGCACGCCCAGTGCGCCCTGGTTTGCCGGCGGATTCGTCCGCGGGGTCATCGTGAGCTCCAGCGTCTGTTCACCGCCGGTCGCCGGGTCGGTGCGCACCACGGTGTACACCACCGGCTGGCCGAGATGCGCGCTGGTATACGTCTGCAAGTCGGCCATACTGGTGAGCGGCTGACCATCCGCCGCGATCAGGCGATCATCCACCCGCAGCCCCGCCTGTTCGGCAGGCGAACCCGGCGCAATGCCGTTGACGACCGCACCGGGCTTGCTGGCATCGGGGACGCCCTGCAGGAAAGCCAGGATGGTAAAGATGACGACTGCCAGGATGAAGTTCATCACCGGCCCGGCGAGCAGCGTGGCCGCGCGGGCGCCGCGCGATGCTGACGCAAAGCTGCCCGGATCCGTGGGGTCATCTTCCCCGCGCATCCGCGCAAAGCCGCCAAAGGGAATCGCATTGAGCGAGTAGACCGTGCCCCCGCGCTCGAACAGCTTGACCACGCGCGGCGGGAAACCGAAGCCGAATTCCTCTACGATGATGCCGTTGCGCTTCGCAACCAGCAGATGGCCCAACTCATGTATGAATACGACGACGCCCATCACCAGGATGAACGACAGTAAGGTCAAAACCATGCATTCCTCACGTTTTTCTCCGCACCGGCCTGCGGCGCCTGCCCGGCCGCCGCGCACTGATGGGGACGATTATTATACCCGGCATCAGTATAACCGGCAAAACTCTCCTTTTCAGCAGCAGTTATTCCAAAGTCCGTGGTTCGGCCCATCACCCCGCCACGCCGATTTCAACGAACGTAGCATAGCCCCTCGTGGGCGTGCTGACGGGCACAAGGCCCTATGCTACGCACTCATCCTCAGGGCGCTGCCCTGCTGCCACGCGGCCACGACCGCGGCCAGCAGCGCAGCGTCTTCCTCCGGCGCGACCGTGCGCGGGTCGAGCAGCAGTTGGCCGTCTGCGATGCGGGCGACGACCGGCGGCACGCCCCCGCGCAGCGCTGCGGCCAGCGCATCGGGCCGGCCGGTCGCCAGCGCGACGGCGTGCGTCGGGAGGGTCTCTCCCGGCAGCGAGCCGCCGCCCACCGTGGACGTGGCAGGCACAACCGTCGCGGGGATGCCCGCAGCCTCCAGGTGCGCGGCGTACGCGCCCGCGCGGCCGGCCAGCGTCTCCAGCGGGGTCGCGAGCATCCGCCAGACCGGGATCGCGGTCTCCGCCTCCCC
>DAOUGK010000617.1:0-3976 GCA_034429055.1 Anaerolineae bacterium
CCCCGGGACGCCCGCAGTCGAAGGAGCGTCCTCGTGGTGGTCAGTCCGGCTCCTTCGACTCCGCCTCACCCTGCGGGTGAGGCTCCGCTCAGGATGCCTGGCTGGCTGAATTATCAAGGACTCGTTGGCATTACATGTCTTTGCGTCTTTGCGTAAGACTCTTCGGGGCGCCAGCCTACTTCTTCCCCTTGCCCTGTGCAGCCACCGCAGCCGCAGCCGCAGCCACCGCCTCCGGATCCCCCAGGTAGTAGTGGGTGAGCGGCTTCAGATCGTCATCCAGCTCGTATACCAGCGGGATGCCCGTCGGGATATTCAACTCGACGATGGCCTCATCCGTCATGTTGTCCAGGTACTTGACCAGCGCGCGCAGGCTGTTGCCGTGCGCCGCAATGATGACGCGCTTGCCCGACTTGATGGTGGGTGCGGCCTCACTATGCCACCAGGGCAGGAACCGGGCGACCGTATCCTTCAGGCACTCGGCCACGGGCAGGTCTTCCGGCGCGACATCGGCATACCGCCGGTCGTGGCCCGGCCAGCGCGGGTCGTCCCGGGTCAGGGGCGGCGGCGGCACATCGTACGAACGACGCCACAGTTTCACCTGCTGCTCGCCGTACTGCTCGGCCGTCTGGGCCTTGTTGAGCCCCTGCAGCGCGCCGTAATGGCGCTCATTGAGCCGCCAGGTCTTGTAGACCGGGATCCACATCAGGTCCATCCCATCCAGCGTCATCCACAGCGTGCGGATGGCCCGCTTGAGGACCGAGGTGTAGGCCAGGTCGAAGGTGTAGCCGCCCTCGCGCAGGAGCCGGCCGGCCTCCTCTGCCTCCTTGCATCCCCGCTCGGAGAGGTCCACATCGGTCCAGCCGGTGTACAGGTTTTCCTTGTTCCAGGTGCTCTCGCCGTGACGGAGCAGCACAAGTTTCATCATGAGCATCCTCCCAACCAACTGCAGGATTGTGGCTTATACGCGCCAGATGCGGGCATTTTAGCACATGGCGCGTGCTGCGCCAAGAACGGCAGATTCATAGGTGCGCAGACCATTGACACGCTCCAAATTGCCGCCTATAATCCCAAACAGCAAATTCGGCTGTAAGGAGACGTGGGATGGACGGACCGGACGAGCCAACGGGCACGCGACGCATCATCATCAGGCCGAATGGGCCGTACGTGGTTCAGGGCGGCATCCCCCTGGTGACTAAGACGCAAGTGGTTTCAGAGCATGGGGAACCACTTACCTGGCGGAAACTGGGCACGGTGGAGACGACCGGGGAGTACAGGCTCTGCCGGTGCGGGCAATCCAGCGAGATGCCCTTTTGCGACAGCACACATCGCGCAATCTCGTTCGACGGTACGGAGACAGTCGACACGGGACCTGAGGCGAGCGAGTGGGTGACTTTCCGCGGGGGCACGCGCATCGTCGTGCGCAAAGATCCCATGAGGTGCATGAGCTCCGGCTTCTGCGGCACGCACCGTGCGGGGCTGCCCGACCTCGTGAGGGCGACCCACGAGAGCGAGGTGCGCTCGCTCGTCATCGCCATGGTCGAGCGCTGTCCCTCCGGCGCGCTGGCCTACAGCATCGAACCGGGCGAACCCGACATCGAGCCCGACCTGCCCCAACAGATTGCTGATACCATCGAGATTACGGCAGAGGGCCCGATAGCCGGCCCGCTCTGGGTGACGGGCAACATCACCATCGAACGGGCCGACGGTCAACCGTTCGAGCCGCGCAACCGCGTGACACTGTGCAACTGTGGACTATCGAAGATCAAACCGCTGTGCGACGGAACGCACCGGCAGGAGGCCGACCGCGCGGGCCGGCGACTCAGGCCGTCGAGCGCATAATCCAGGAGGGATACCCCATGTTTCCACCATCGACTCTGGCCAGCGTTTACGTAAAGGGCAGCCTGAAGAACACGGATGACGGGTTTGAGTTCGCGCTGAAGAACAACATCGAGTCGACGATGCTCTCCGGCATCGGACCGATTGTTGTGGGCGAGCAGACTTACAGCGGGGCCGCAATCACGGTGGCGACAGGCGGCAGGGTGTGGCAGGGCGACCAGGTCGGTTGGCGCAACCCGGTGCCTGCGAGCGTCGGCACGACGATGGAGGTCCGGGTGCAGGGCGAACCGTTGCCCGCCGGTGCGGTGCGGCTGGCAATGACCGCCGCATCGACCGACATCGGAAGCGTCACGTTCGAGGTGACAGATACGGTGTGAGGGTGCTGGCGTCAACGTACCGCGCTGCGGCGCCGTACGTTGACGCCGCGCGCCACTTACGCCGTCTTGCCGCCATGGCTCCGCAGCAGTACCAGCCCCAGCCAGACGAACCAGATGATCTGGGTCAGGCCGAATACGCCCGTCAGCAGGCCGGTCAGCCCCGGGATCAGGGAGAGGATGCCCACTGCACCGACCCCCAGCCCGAGGATGTTCAGGCCCCGGGGCAGCCCGCCCGTCTGCAGCGCGGCCAGGCTGATCAACAGCACCCACAGGCCGCCCAGGATTTCGCCGTTGCCGTTGCCCAGCCCACTCGCCACGGTTTCGATGCCCTGCCAGGCCAGCGCGGCCTGGGCCGGGTCCGTGGCATGGAGCGCGACGGCCGGCGCGCTCCCGGCATTCGCCACCATACCGCTGGCGATCAGCGAGCCCGCCCAGATGACGCCGAGCACGGTCGCCACCTGCATGAGGGCCGATGAGCCCTCCGGCGCGCCGGACCGCAGACGGTCGTGCAGCGCCAGCGCCAGGACGACCAGGCCGACGCCGAAGAATACGTACATGAGCAGGTTGGTCGAGAAGATGACCGCCTGCATCACGACGAGCAGGGCCACTTTTTGGGCCGGGTCGGTGATGCCGGGATAGTTCAGCACGACGATAAACAGCGCCATGCCGATCAGGTAGGCGACCGCCAGATACAGGGCGGCGAAACCGCCGGCTTTCTGCAACGTTCTCATATTCAGCTCCCCTATGACTGCTTATTATCTATCCGTGAATTGCTGGGGCCGATCTCCGACCGAGCCCCCGGCACGGTGTGCTGTGGCGAAGCCACAGCCGAGACCGGCCGGAGCGGATTCTTGGAATTGACTCTTCTAAGATGCGAGAGTGACTGGATTGAATCCCTTCACGATCAGCCACACCGCCAGGACCAGTTCATTGACGCCGATAGGGATACTCAGATAGGTGTGAACCGACTCCATGCCAAAATCACGGGCGAAGGCAGCCAGCACGGTTGCGGCCAGTGACAGGACAGCGCCCAGTACACCCCAGCCTGATAGCCAGCAGGGGATGAGTTTTGACTGATACAGGATGATGTAATACATCAGGGCGCCCAGGGCAAAGGCAAGCCCTGATATGACATGGAACTGCCAGTCGCGCAGCGCCAACAACAACGTGCCTGTGGTGTGAAATGAGGATGCATCAGGCGCCCCTGCTGCGATGAATTCCTGGCTCAATGTCAATAGTGACAGCAGGCCGAGTGTGCCGATGAGAACAAATACACCCTCAACGACCCGAAAGCTGACGGCTCCGAGCGCCAGGGCTCCGTTGTACTTTTTCAGAAGTGGATACAGCCCGATGGCGATGCCGGCGCCGGTCGCAGCCCAGATAAATTCCAGCAGAGCCGCGCTAATAATCTGATTTGGATTGCCCGCCAGTTGGTTGAGATAGTCCGGGGCATTAGTCGAACTGGCTAGCGACGGGCCAAGGATCGCGGTGACGGTACAAGCGATGAATAGTACGCCCACGGTGATGGCGGTCTTTATATAGGTGTTCACGTTCTTACTCCTGTTGGTTAGGTTTGTGCTTTATGGCCTGAAGCTAAAGCCTGAGCTTCAGGATCGACCGTCAAGGCTGCGCCACCGCCAGGCGTGCCACACGCCACGCGTTTCAAAAGAACCTTCCAATGGGCGATTGCCGATATAAAAGCTGTTCATAATTCCTTGTCCGTGGGTCATATTCAAAAACCGATAGCGATATCCCAGCAAACC
>DAOUGK010000618.1:0-25911 GCA_034429055.1 Anaerolineae bacterium
CTTTAGCCGGTTTGGGCGGCTGCGCACATGCGCTTCCTAACCGGCTAAAGCCTCGACTCCGCCTGCATTTGGGATTCCCAGGCAGAGCCGTTCCGGCGGAACGGCTCTGCCCGGCATTCTCAACCGAACGCCAGCCCAGGCAGGCCCGCGCCGTCGCCGTAGTCGCCCTCGCTGCCGTCGCCGCCATCATCGTTGACCATCAGGTCTTCGTCCAGCAGGTCAACGCCTTCGATCGGCTCCATGCCCGCCAGGGCCTCCAGCCCGGCCATGCTGCCCAGGCTCTCGATACCGTCGAGTTCAGGGTCGTTGTCAAACTCGTCCGTGTAGATGCTGTCCTGTGCCTGCTTGGCCGCTTCCAGCGCCCTGCGGCGAGTCTCAAAGCCCGTGCCCACCGGAATCAACTTGCCGATGATCACGTTCTCCTTCAGGCCGCGCAGCGTATCCTTTGCGCCGCGCACCGCCGCATCCGTCAGCACCCGCGTCGTCTCCTGGAAGGAGGCGGCCGCCAGGAAGCTGTCTGTGTTCAGCGAGGCCTTAGTCACCCCCAACAGCACCGGCTCGCCGCGGGCAGGCTCGCCGCCCTGGGCCACCGTTGCGTCGTTGACCTCCTCGAACTCGAAGCGGTCGATCAGCTCACCGATCAGCATGTCGGTGTCCCCGCTGCGCAGCACGCGCACCCGGCGCAGCAGCTGGCGGATGATGACCTCGATGTGCTTGTCGTGGATCGACACGCCCTGCGAGCGGTACACCCGCTGCACTTCGTCCAGCAGGTACATCTGCGCCGCCTCACGACCCTGGATGCGCAGCACCTCGCGCGGGTTCTTCGAACCCTCGGTCAACTGGTCGCCCACCTCCACGCGGTCGCCCTTGTCCTTGCGCAGCCGCGCGCTCGCCGGGATGTCCGTCACCCACTCCTCGACGTCCTCGCGGCGGATAACCGCCTTGTAGGCCGTGTTGCCGACGGTGGCCTCTTCATCCTCGGGCTCGATGTAGATGTTGCCATCCATCGCCGCGAGGATTTCCTGCGGGTCGAGGTCCTGTGCGCCGGGGGCGCCCGGCAGCGCCTTCGCAATTGGCGTGGTCGCCTGGACGCGGTCCTCGCTGCGGACGAGCATCTCGTAGCCCGCGGGCACCATGTGCGTCTTGCGGCGGAGCCGCGAGTTCGTGACCTTCAGCTTGCGGACGTCATCTTCCCAGTACACATCCACCACGCCGCCGATTTCGCTGATGACCGCCTCGCCCTTCGGCGTGCGGGCCTCGAACAGTTCCTCGACGCGCGGCAGGCCCTGCGTGATGTCCTCAGCGCCCGCCACGCCGCCGGTGTGGAACGTGCGCAACGTGAGCTGCGTGCCCGGCTCACCGATGGACTGGGCCGCGATGATGCCCACGGCCTCACCCATCTTCGCCATGCCCCCGCGGGCCAGGTCCGCGCCGTAGCACAGCTTGCACAGCCCGAAGCGGTTTTCGCACGTCAGCGGCGTGCGCACGAACACCTTCTCGACCTTCGCCCGCTCCAGCGCGGCCACGGCCATCTCGTCGATGACCTGATTCCGCTCGATCAGCACCTCGCCCGTCGCGGGGTCCGCCACCGGTGCGCCGGCCATGCGGCCGACAATGCGCTCGGCCAGCTTCTCGCCGGTCCCCTTCGCGCCCTCCGCCGTAAACCAGATGCCCGCCTGCGTCCCGCAGTCGTCCGACGTGATGATGACGTCCTGTGCCACGTCCACCAGGCGCCGCGTCAGGTAGCCCGCATCCGCCGTGCGCAGCGCGGTGTCGGCCAGGCCCTTGCGCGCGCCGTGCGTGCTCAGGAAGTACTCCAGCGCGGTCAGCCCCTCGCGGAAGTTCGAGCGGATCGGCAGCGCGATGATGCGCCCCGACGGGTCCGCCATCAGCCCACGCATGCCCGCCAACTGGCGGATCGGCTGGATGCCGCCCTTAGTTGCGCCGGAGGTCGCCATCGCGCCCAGCCCGGTCAGCGGGTTGAGCAGGTCCTTGACGGCCTGCGTGATTTCGTCGGTGGCCCGCGTCCACAGCTCGACCACCTTGTTGTACTGCTCTTCTTCGGTGATCAGGCCCCGGCGGTACTGCCGCTCGGTCTCCTCGACCCGGGCCGCGGCCTCGTCCAGCACCGTCTGCTTGGAGTCCGGCACGCTGATGTCGCTGACCGCGATGGTCATGCCCGAGACGGTGGCATAGGTAAAGCCCAGCCGCTTGATCTCGTCCACCACGTCCGCGGTGATCGTCGAGCCCATCAGCTCGTAGCACACGCCGACGAAGTCGCTCAGCTTCTTCTTGTCCATGACCTGGTTGGCGAACTGCAGCGGCTTGGGCAGCGCCATGTTGAAGAGCACCCGCCCCACCGTCGTCTTGAGCAGCCCGGTCTGCGGCGTCTTGTCCGGCCGCACGTGCCGCGCCAGCAGCCGCGCCCGCAATGCCTCGACCGCCTGCACGCCCAGCTCCGCAGCCAGCGCGCCGCCCTGCAGCGCCCGCACTACGTCCCCCGCCGTCCGCAGCCCCAGCCCGCTCAGCCGGTCACAGAGCGCCTTATCAGCCACAGAGGGCCCAGAGGTCTCAGAGTCTGGCTCTGGGCGCATCATCTCTGCGTCCTCGGTGATCTCTGTGGCTGCCTGGTCTTCTTCCCACAACTGCTCGACCGTGACCTCGTCCGCCCAGTCGGTGTAGCGGAGGGTGATCGGCGCGCGCAGGTCCACGACGCCCAGGTCGTACGCCAGCTTGACCTCGTCCGGGTCGACGAAGTGCTTGCCCGCACCCTTGCCGGCCGGGTCCTCGACGGTCATGTAGTAGCAGCCCAGCACCATGTCCTTCGACGGGCCCACGATCGGCTCGCCCGACGACGGTTTCAGCAGGTTCGCGCTCGACAGCATCAGGTCCTTGGCCTCGCGCACCGCCTCGTCCGAGAGCGGGACGTGGACGGCCATCTGGTCGCCGTCGAAGTCGGCATTAAAGGCCGCACACACCAACGGGTGGATCTGGATCGCGCTGCCGTCGATGAGGACAACCTCGAACGCCTGGATGCCCAGCCGGTGCAGCGTGGGCGCACGGTTGAGCAGCACGGGCCGCTCGCGGGTCACCTCTTCCAGGACGTCCCACACTTCGGGGCTCTCCCGGTCGACCAGCCGCTTGGCGCTCTTGATGTTGTGCGCGAAGTTGTATTCGACCAGCCGCCGCATGACGAACGGCTTGAACAGCTCGAGCGCCATCTTCTTGGGCAGCCCGCACTGGTTGAGCTTCAGTTCCGGGCCGATGACGATGACCGAGCGGCCCGAGTAGTCGACGCGCTTGCCCAGCAGGTTGCGGCGGAAGCGCCCCTGCTTGCCCTTCAGCAGGTCGGACAGGCTCTTGAGCTTGCGCTTGCCGCTCCGGCTGACCGCGCGGCCGCGGCGGCCGTTGTCGATCAGGCTGTCCACGGCCTCCTGCAGCATGCGCTTCTCGTTGCGCACGATGACGTCCGGCGCGCCCAGCTCGAGCAGCCGCTTGAGCCGGTTGTTGCGGTTGATCACCCGCCGGTACAGGTCGTTGAGGTCGCTCGTGGCAAACCGCCCGCCGTCGAGCTGCACCATCGGCCGCAGTTCCGGCGGCAGCACCGGCAGCAGCGTCAGGATCATCCACTCCGGCCGGTTGCCGCTCTTGCGGAACGACTCGGCCACCCGCAGCCGCTTGGCCGCCTTCTTCTTGCGCTGCTTCGACGCGGTGGTCGCGATTTCGGTGCGCAGTTCCTTGACCATCGGATCGAGGTCGATCTTCGCGACCAGCTCGCGGATGGCCTCTGCGCCCATGCCGGCGCGGAAGACGTTGCCCCATTTGTCCGCCAGCTCGCGGTACTGGCTCTCGGTCAGCAGCTCGCGCTCGCGCAGGTCCTTGAGCTCCTGCAGCGAGTCCGCCAGCGCGGCGTGCATCTGCACCTTCTGCGTCTCGACCGCCTGCCGCTGCTCATCGACGGCCTGCTCGGCCTCGCGGCGGATCAGGTCGCGCCGCGCCGCGGCCAGGCTGCGCACGCCTTCCTGCTCCCGGTTGATCGTCTCTTCGATGTCGCTCAGCCGCCGCTGGATCGCGTCGTTGAGCGCGTTGAGGTGCTCGCGCGTGACGGTGACGCCGGCGGCCACCAGCGGCAGCTCCGTCGGCAGCGTGCCAACTTGCAGTTGGCCCGGCAGGCTGAATGTCTCCGGCGCGGCCTTGCCCTGGACCTTCTCCATGGCGCCCTGCACGGTCGCGCCCAACGCGATGACCTCGCTCGTCTCCGCGGTGAGCCGCTCGGACAGGCTCGCCAGCTGCGCCTGCTCCTGGCTGTCCACCTCGGCCAGCCGGCCGCTGCGCGCGGCCTCGGCCTGGTCGAGCTGCGCCTGGATCTCGCCTTCCAGCCGCGCGATCTTCATGTTGAGCTCGCGCTCCGCCCGCATGATGGTGCGGTTGCGCGCATCTTCGTCCACGTGCGTGATAACGTACTGCGCAAAATAGAGGATGCGCTCCAGGTTGCGGGGGCTGATGTTCAGCAGCAGCCCCAGCCGGGAGGGCACGCCCTTGACGTACCAGATGTGGCTCACCGGGCTCGCCAGCTTGATGTGCCCCATGCGCTCCCGCCGCACCCGGCTGTGCGCCACCTCGACGCCGCACTTATCGCAGATGATGCCCTTGTACCGCGTGCGCTTGTACTTCCCGCACTGGCATTCCCAGTCCTTCGTCGGCCCGAAGATGCGCTCGCAGAACAGCCCGTCCCGCTCCGGCCGCAGCGTCCGGTAGTTGATCGTCTCCGGCTTGGTCACCTCGCCGTGCGACCACTCCAGAATTTGCTCGGGCGAGGCCAGCGAAATACGGATGGCGTCAAATTCGTTAACTTCCACAGTCTTCTCCCCATTCAAGGCAGGAATAGAACGCAGATAACGTGCCAACTGCGGTTGGCCCTGATGATCATGATCTGCGCTGAATATTTTCTATAAACAATACAGAGAAATCAGCGTCTATCATGATCATCAGCGTAAATCAGCGTTCTATTCAGTCCATCCCCTTGCTCATCGGACCCGGCAGGCTCAGGCTGAAGCCCAGGTTGGGCAGCTTCTCCTCGGTGTCCTCGCGACCGAACTGGATGACCTCTTCCTTCGCATCCACGACTTCGACCGCCAGGCCCAACGATTGCAGCTCTTTCACCAGGACCCGGAAGCTCTCCGGCACGCCGGGCGACTCGATGGTCTCACCCTTGACGATGGCCTCATACGTCTTGACGCGGCCCGTCACATCATCCGATTTCACGGTCAGCATTTCCTGGAGGCTGTGGGCCGCGCCGTAGGCTTCCAGCGCCCACACTTCCATCTCCCCGAAGCGCTGACCGCCGAACTGCGCCTTGCCGCCCAGCGGCTGCTGCGTGACGAGGCTGTACGGCCCCGTCGAGCGGGCGTGTACCTTGTCCTCGACGAGATGGTGCAGCTTCATCATGTGGATGATGCCCACTGTAACCGTCGAATCGAAGGCCGTGCCCGTCTTGCCATCATAGAGGACCGTCTTGCCCCACGTCGGCAGCGGCTGGCGCGCCTCCCGGCTGACGCGCAGCGCCTCCTCGACCACTTCCTGGTCGGTCAGGAGGGAGATGCGCTCCATCTCGGCATACATGGCCTCGCGATCTTCGGGCGTCTCCGGCAGCTCCTCGTACTCCACCACATCCGATGGTTCACCCTCGGCGGGCTGGATCGGCTGGAGACGGGTCGAGCGCATCCGTTCACGCTCCACCCACTTCAGCCATTCCCGCAGACAGACGATCCGCGCCATCTCGTCTGCGGCTTCCCGCTGCTCGACCGGCCGATCATCCTCTGCAAAGGAGAGCAGGACGGACGGGTCATAGCTCTGCGGTTCCTCACGCAGCCACTCGCGCAGCATCGCGCGACGCGCATAGCCCGTATCGCGATACACCCGCTCCGGGTCATAGCCGCGCTCGCCGAGCCACTCGGTCAGGTACATTGCGCGTACTTCGTCGTCGTCCTGGAAGTCATCCGAACCCAGGGTTCGGCCAGCCATCCCGTCCTGCTGCGCCAGCCAGTCCCACGCGCGCCGCGTGGCCTTCTCCCACGCCCGGTCGGCCAGCCAGGCCCGCGCCAGCTCGGCCTCGATTTCGCTCTCGGTTGCGCCGTCAAAGACCGGCGTCTCCGCACGGAAGCCGAGGCGATCCGCGGCCCAGCCCAGGTGCGTCTCCAGCACCTGCCCGATGTTCATGCGGGCGGGCACGCCCAGCGGATTCAGGATGATGTCCACGGAGGTGCCGTCGGGCAGGAAAGGCATATCCTCGACCGGCACGATCCGGGAGATAACGCCCTTGTTGCCGTGGCGGCCCGCCATCTTGTCGCCTTCCATGATCTTGCGGCGCTGCGCGACGCTGACGCGCACCATCCGCTCCACCCCGGCGGGCAGGTCGCGGTGCTCGTCGCGGCTGAACTCCTTGATGTCCACGACCTTGCCGTACTCGCCGTGCGGCAGGCGCAGGCTCGAATCCTTGACCTCGCGCGCCTTCTCACCAAAGATGGCCCGCAGCAGCTTCTCTTCCGGGCTGAGCTCAGTTTCGCCCTTCGGCGTAATCTTGCCCACCAGGATGTCGCCGGGCGCAACCACTGCGCCGATGCGCACGATGCCGTACTCGTCCAGGTCCTTCAGCGCATCCTCGCCCACGTTGGGGATGTCCCGCGTGATTTCTTCCGGGCCCAGCTTCGTGTCGCGCGCCTCGACCTCGTGCTTCTCGATGTGGATGGACGTGAACTTATCCTCCTGCACGAGCCGCTCGCTGATGAGGATGGCGTCTTCGTAGTTGCCGCCTTCCCAGCTCAGGAAGGCCACCAGCACATTCTGGCCCAGCGCCATCTCGCCCATCTCGGTGGACGAAGAATCTGCCAGCACCTGGCCCTTCTCGACCCGGTCGCCCTTCTGGACGACGGGCCGCTGGTCGATGCAGGTGCTCTGGTTGGACCGCTGGTACTTGCGCAGCCGGTAGACCCGGTGCGTGCCGTCGTCTTCCAGCACGATGACCTCGTCGCTGGCGGCCTTGATGACCTCGCCCGGCAGCGACGCGACGGCCACCTGGCCGGAGTCCACCGCGGCCTGCCGCTCGATGCCCGTGCCCACGATGGGCGAATCAGGGCGCAGCAGCGGCACAGCCTGGCGCTGCATGTTGGAGCCCATCAACGCGCGGTTGGCGTCGTCGTGCTCCAGGAACGGGATGAGCGCCGCCGACACAGATACGATCTGCTTGGGCGACACATCCATGTACTCGATATGATCCGGCACCTCGAACAGGAACCGCTGCTGGCGGCGGATGGAGACGCGCGATTCCGTGAAGTGGCCCTCGGCATCCACAGCCGCATTGGCCTGCGCAATCGCGTAGCGGTCTTCCTCATCCGCCGAAAGGAACACGATATCCTGAGTGAGCCGCGGCAGGACGCGCACTTCGGGCAGCGTATCCGCCAGCTTCGCAATCTCGGCGGCCAGCGCCGCGTCGATGCGCGTGCCCGGAGTCGCAACGATTGTGCCGTCGGGCAGGGTGATGCGCTCGCGCAGGATATGTCCTTCGAGCGCCTCCGGCTTGTTGGAGACCCGATTCTGCACCTTGCGGTACGGGGTCTCGATGAAGCCGAACTCGTTGATCTTGCCATAGCTCGCCAGCGAGCCGATCAGGCCGATGTTCGGGCCTTCAGGCGTCTCGATGGGGCAGATCCGGCCATAGTGCGAGTTGTGCACATCGCGCACGTCGAAGCCGGCGCGCTCGCGGCGGAGGCCGCCGGGACCCAACGCGCTGAGGCGGCGCTTGTGCGTCAGCTCGGCCAGCGGGTTCGTCTGATCCATGAACTGCGAGAGCTGCGAGCCGCCGAAGAATTCGCGGATGGCCGCCACGACCGGCCGGATGTTGATGAGCGAGAGCGGCGTGGTCTGCTCAGAATCGCGGATGGACATGCGCTCGCGCACGACCCGCTCCATACGCAGGAGGCCCACGCGGAGCTGGTTCTGGATCAGCTCGCCCACGGTCTTGACGCGGCGGTTGCCCAGGTGGTCGATATCGTCCTCGCCCTCGATGCCGTTGTTGATCTGGATCATGCGGCGCAGCACCGCGGCCAGGTCTTCGTTCGTCAGCGTGCGATGGCTCAGCGGCACACCCAGTTCCAGGCGGCGGTTCAGCTTGTAGCGGCCCACCTTGCCCAGGTCGTAACGCCGCGGCGCGAAGATCAGGTTCTGCATGAAGTTGCGCGCGTTGTCCAGGGTCGGCGGATCGCCGGGCCGCAGTTTCTTATAAAACTCGAGCAGCGCCGCATCGACACCCTTGGCAGAATCGCTCCGGTTGGCGATGCGCGTCGGGTCGCGTTCGAGCGTGGTCGCGACGTAAGCATGCTCAGCATTGTTGTCAACTTCGGAGAATAGCTCGAGGATCTCCTCATCGGAGCCGTAGCCGATGGCGCGCAGCAGCACGGTGACGGGCAGCTTGCGCTTGCGATCCACCTTAACCGAGATGATGTCACGCTTCGAGGTTTCGAATTCCAACCAGGCGCCGCGGTTCGGGATGAGTTTGGCATAGCACAGCCGCCGGTCGGTGACACGATCTTCTTCCACCGTGAAATACACGCCGGGCGAGCGAATCAACTGGCTGACCACCACGCGCTCGGCCCCATTAATAATGAAGGTACCGTTCTCCGTCATCAAGGGGAAATCGCCCATGAAGACGCTCTGCTTGCTCAGCTCGCCCGTCTCACGGTTGACCAACCGCACGCGCACCCACAGGGGCGCGGCAAACGTCATGTCCCGATCCCGGCACTCAGGCTCGGAATACTTGGGTTCACCGAACCAGAACCCATCAACCTCGGCCTCTTCATCCTTAGTCTTGGGCGGCTCCTTGATCGGCGTCGAGCCAAAGTGGAGCTCCAGGTTCTTGTTGAAGCTGACGATGGGGGAGATCTCTTCGAAGAGCTCCTGCAAACCCTCAGATTGGAACCAGCGGAACGAGTCCAACTGCACCTCAATCAGACGCGGCAGTTCGTAGACGTCGCGAATGCGAGCGTACGACTTACGCGGGGCAGTGCTGCCACCATTCCAGAGATGCGTCATGAAGCGTTCACTCCTTTTAGAAAGCAAAAACGCCAAGTCACCGTGACTTGGTTCTCATTCTCGATCGCCGAGAGCGAAGGGGGTTATAGCCACTTTTTAGCAAGTTATCAGAGTGCTGGCCCGCAGACAGCAATCGCTAATACTATCACCGAACATCATGCTTGTCAAGTAGTCAATTTTCGTATTTCAATAACTCATGCGCCGGTCATCACCGGGTCTTCATTCGCCCCATCATCCTTTCACAAATCCCAACCTTAAAGTTGCGATAACTTGGGATAACTCGTCCCTCAAAAGCTTGCATATGCGCGCGACTTCCTTTACAATGCATGCGTGGTAAATAGTGGATATTTTTGGAGATTACACCCAAATTCGTGTATTCATAACCGGTCAAACCCGTAACTGGAGTCGCTGAGCATGTTTCGCGGTGAATACGAGCACACGATCGACGATAAAGGCCGCCTGATGATCCCGATCAAGTTCCGGGATGAACTGGGCACGGCCATCGTCATCGGCCGCGGCACGCTCGGCCAGATTAACATCTATCCGAAGGCCACCTTCGAGGCTATGGAACAGCAGGTCGATGCGCAGGCCGGCAACGCCGTGTATTTCGCCACCCTGCTCATGGCCGCGGCGAACGAAACCGAGCTGGACAGACAGGGCCGCGTCATCGTGCCGCCCGTCCTCCGCCGCCATGCCAAACTGGGGACCGAGGCCATCGTCATCGGCAACCGGGACCACATCGAAATCTGGAACCCGGATGAATGGCTCCAGACCTACGGGCGGCTGGTGGACGAGTACCGGCAGCAGCACGACGACCTCGCCAGGCTGCGTGAGCTTGGCGTGCGCATGTAGCCTGCCGCGCGATGGACAGCCCTGCCGGCCATGTCCCCGTGCTCCTGGAGGAGACGCTGCGTGGCCTGGCGCTCGGGCCCGGCGCAACCGCCATCGACTGCACGCTCGGCGGTGCGGGCCATGCCGCCGCCATCCTGGCGGCCACCGCACCGGATGGCCGGCTGCTCGGGCTGGATGCCGACCCGGCCGCCATCGCGCGAGGCCGTGAACGGCTGGCGCAGTACGGGACGCGGGCGGTCCTCCGCCAGACGAGCTTTCGCCACCTGGGGGAGGTGGCGCGAGCAGCCGGCTTCACAGGGGTGCAGGCGATCCTGCTCGACCTGGGCATCTCGTCCTATCAGTTGGCCGAGGGGGAGCGCGGCTTCAGCTTCCTGTCCGCCGGCCCGCTGGATATGCGGATGGACCCGCAGGCAGAGCTGACTGCGGGTGAGATCGTTAACAACTGGCCGCCAGAGGAACTGGCCGACCTGATCTTCCAGTACGGCGAAGAGCCGCGGTCGCGCCGGATTGCGCGGGCCATCGCCGCGGCCCGTCCGCTGCACACTACGCAAGACCTGGCGGACGTGGTCAGCCGGGCGATGGGAGGCCAGCGGGGTCATCGCCTCCACCCGGCCACGCGCACCTTTCAGGCGCTGCGCATTGCGGTCAATGACGAGCTGGGCGCGCTCGAAGCCGTGCTGCCCCAGGCAGTCGAGTTGTTAGCGCCCGGCGGCCGGCTGGCCGTCATTGCGTTTCACTCGCTGGAAGACCGGATTGTCAAGCGCTTCATCCAGCGTGAGACGCGCGATTGTATTTGTGACCTCGATGAGGAAGGGTCGCGGCCGGCGCGGCTGGCCCGTACGGTGTGCACCTGTGGACATCGCGCCACGCTGCACGCCGTCACCCGCAAGCCCGTTCAGCCGGACGAGGGGGAAGTAGTCGATAACCCCCGCAGCCGTAGTGCGAAGTTACGTATAGCAGAGCGAGTTACGAGTGGATGAGGAGAGCTTATGTTGCAGCGTATCACCACAACACCCCCCGCCTCAGGACGGCTGGCCGGCTGGCGACGCGGCCTGCTGACCGGCGCAAGCTCCGCTTTGTTGCGCTACATCTTGATCATAGCAGTCATCTGTGCTGTCGGCTGTGTCTACTTTTTCCAGATGAGCCGCCTCTCTGAACTGCACCGCGATATCATCAAGCTGGGCGTGCAGGCTGAAGTCCTCGAACAGAGCAATATCGAGTTGACGCGCCAGTGGGCGCGCTGGAACACGCCCAGCTACATCGAGGCCCAGGCCGAGACGGCCGGTTATGTCGTGCCCACTGTGGTCATCCGCGTGGACCCGCACACCGCCTCCGGCGCGGCGCTGACAGCCAACGCGCCGGCTCATTAGGAGCGCCCGCTCATGGCAAGGCGTCAGACCTGGCAACGGTTTGATGACGCGGAGGCTCCGCCCGATAGCGCGGCCGCTGCCCGCCAGACTGCCGCGCGCCCGCCTGCCGATGACAAGCACATGCTCACGGTGCGGCTGCGCTTTCTCGTCCTGCTGTTTGCCCTGTTCGGCCTCGTCGTCATCACCCAACTGATTCTCTCCCAGGTCGTTGGCATGACGATGGGCTCCGAGCGCAAAGAAGTACCGACGCGCGACGATTCACGCGGGCGCATCATCGACAAGAATGGCCTGCTCCTGGCGATGGACGACTTCGCCTGGGAAATCTACGCCAACCCGGACCGCTTCCGCAGCCTGAAGACCGACCCGGCCAACCTGCCCCGCTATGCGGCCATCCTGGGCGTGCCTCCCGAGTCGGTCATCAACGCGGTGCAGGAGAAGGGCACCATCGCGGTCATCGCCAAGAACGTCAGTGTGGAGCAGTGCAACACGGCCGACCTCGACAAAGGCCTGCCCGAATGGATCTGGTGCGACGGCAAACGCCAGCGCGTCTACCTCCACGGCTCGTTGGCCGCGCATGTACTGGGGTTCGTGGATCGCGACCAGGAAGGCCGCGCCGGCGTCGAAGCCTATTACAACGACTGGCTGCGCACGAGCAACGACTGGCCCGCAGCCCGACTGCCGGGCGCGGCCCAGCCGCTCCCCGAGGCGTGGAGCACCTATCTGCCCTCGCCGGGCGGCCGCGACCTCGTCCTGCACGTGGACGCCGCGCTGCAATACATGGTCGAGAAGCGGCTGACCGAGGCCCTGGTCAAGTATAAGGCGAAAGACGGTGTCATCATCGTCATGCAGCCGCAGACCGGCGCGATCCTGGCGATGGCAAGCTGGCCGACCTACGACCCGAATCGCTACGCGGAATTCACCAACGGCGAATGGGCGAACTCGGCCATCAGCCAGGCCTATGAGCCCGGCTCGGTCTTCAAGCCGGTGACATTCGCCGCCGGCCTGGACGCGGATAAACTGTCGTCCGAGGAGCTGTTCGAGGACACCGGCACCCTGATACTCGACAACGAGAAGATCGAAAACGCGGAGAAGAAGTCCTACGGCATCGTCACTGCACGCCAGGCGTTGGCCAGCTCCATCAACGTCGTCACCGCCAACATCTGTCTGCGGATGGGCTCGGAGACCTTCTACCGCTATCTGCGCCAGTTTCGTTTCGGGCAATATACCGAAATCGACGCCGGGCCGGAGAACCCCGGCATCGTCAAGTGGGTGGGCACCAAATTCTGGAGCCGGTTCGACCAGGCCGCCAATTCGTTCGGCCAGGGCCTGAGCACGACGCCGCTGCAGATGACCAACGCCATCGCTGCGATTGCGAACGGCGGAACCGTCATGCAGCCGCAGATCGTCCAGAGTCTCGTCTACGACGGCAAGGTCTACAACGTCCCGCCGCGCACGCTCGGCCGGGCCATCAAACCGGAAACCGCGCGCAAGCTGACGGAGATGATGGTCTTCACCGTCGAGAGCTATGCGGCCGGCCCGAACCTGGTGCCCGGCTTCCGGGTGGCCGGCAAGACCGGCACCGCCCAGATTCCCGAAGAGGGCGGCTATAACGCTGAACTGACCATCACGAGCTTCGTGGGCTTCTTCCCCGCGGCAGACCCGCAGCTCGTGGTGCTCATCAAGCTCTCGGAGCCGAAGACCTCCCGCTGGGCCGAGCAGGTGGCCCTGCCGGTGTTCGGCCAGGTGGCACAGGACGCGATCAACGTCCTGAAGCTCCAGCCCGACGATCGGATGCCGTAATAGGGTTCGTAGTCGGCGCCTCGGCGCCGAGGGGCAGTCAAGTGCCCAATACAAACAGGTCAGGATACGCGAGATGATTAGTGCGGGTCAATTCTGGCGGGCCATCACAGGCACCGAACCCGCCGTCCCGGGACCGGACGCAGCGCAGCCCTTCAGCAGCGTCGTGATTGATTCACGCGCGACAGAGCCGGGCAGCCTGTTCATCGCGCTGCGCGGTGAACACACCGACGGCCACCTCTATCTGGGCGATGCCTTCACGCGTGGGGCGTTGGCCGCGCTGGCCGAGCCACATGCGCGCGAACTGTATCCCCAGGCGCGCTTCGTCCTGCCCGATGGCACGGTCAGTGGGGAGGCGGGCCCGTGGGTATTCATCGTGCCGGACAGCCTGGCAGGGCTCCAGGCCGCCGCGCACGCCTGGCGCGTGCAGATGCCGGCGGATGCGGTCGCCATCACCGGCAGCGTCGGCAAGACCACGACAAAAGAGATCATCGCCAACGTGCTCGCGCAGCGGTATGTCACCCTCCGCAGCCAGGGCAATCTGAACAATGAAATCGGCCTGCCGCTCACCCTGCTCCAGCTTGGGCCGGAGCACCAGCGCGTGGTCCTCGAGATGGGCATGTATACGCTGGGCGAAATCGCCCGCCTGTGCACGCTGGCGCAGCCGCGCATCGGCGTGGTAACGAATGTCGGGCCGACGCACGCCGAGCGTCTGGGCAGCATCGAACGCATTGCCGCGGCCAAGTCCGAGCTGCCGCAGGCCCTCCCCCCGGGCGATGAGGGCGGGGTCGCGATCCTGAACGCGGATGACCCGCTCGTGCTGGCGATGTCCGGCCTGACACGGGCGCGCGTCTTCACCTACGGGCTGAACCCGGAGAGCCACCTGTGGGCCGACGAAATCAGCAGCCAGGGCCTGGAGGGGCTACGCTTCCGGTTCCACTACGGGGACGAGGTGCTGCACGTCAAGCTGCCCATGCTGGGCCGCCATAGCGTCCACACCGCGCTGCGCGCCGCGGCGGTCGGGCTGGCCGATGGGCTGAGTTGGACCGAAATCGTCGAGGGCCTGCAGGATGTGCGCGGACAGTTGCGGCTGGTTGTGGCGCGCGGGCTGCGCGACACCACGCTCATCGATGATACATACAATGCCAGCCCGGACTCGATGCTGGCCGCACTGAACCTGCTAGAGGAGATCGCCAACACATCACACCGGGCGATTGCCGTGTTGGGCGATATGTATGAGCTGGGCGCATATGAGGAGGCCGGTCACCGGCGGGTCGGCGGCCGCGCAGCCCAGGTCGTCAGCAAGCTCGTGACAGTCGGCCCGCGCGCCCGGCTCATCGCAGAAGAGGCGCTGGCGATCGGGATGCGCCCGGCGGATGTGCATCCGGTCGAGAACAACAATGACGCCATCGCCGTCCTCCAGGGCCTCATCCGGGAAGGTGATGTCATTCTGGTCAAGGGCTCACGCGCCGGCGGCATGGAGAAGATCGTCGATGTGCTGGCCCGGCCCCACACCCCAGGAGCAGAATCAGCATGATCGAACAAGCACCGATGCCGTTCGCACTTGCCCTGGCTACCGTCTCGTTCCTGCTGTCGGTGATCTGGGGTCAACCTTTGATTAACCTGCTGCGGCGCAAGGGCGTGGGCAAGCGCATCCGCATCGAAGGGCCCAACAGCCACCAGACCAAGATGGGCACGCCCACGATGGGCGGGGTGCTCTTCCTGGTCCCCGTGTTCCTGATCACGGTCGTGCTGAACCTGGCGAACTTCCTGAGCGGCGTCGAGTGGGGCAAGGCCATCCTGCGCATCTTCAACTTTGCGGAGGGCAGCCCCCTCATCGGCAAGTCTATGCTCCTGCCGCTGTTGACCCTGCTATCGTTCGCAGTGCTCGGTGCGCGCGACGACTGGAAGGGCATCACGGGCCGCCGCGATGACGCGCAGGGGTTCATCGCGCGGGTGAAGGCCTCCTACCAGACGATCCTGGCGCTGGTCGCGAGCCTGGGCATCTACTTCTTTCTGGACATTCACAGCGTCGCCATCCCTGGCATCGCCCAGCGGCTCGACCTGGGACTGATTTACATTCCGATTGCGACGTTCGTCATCGTCGCCATGACGAACGCGGTTAACCTGACGGACGGCCTGGACGGGCTGGCCGGCTCGACGGTCGCGGTGGCCTTTGCCGCATACGGCATCATCGCCAACCTGCAGGGACAGTACCCGCTGAGCTCGTTCTGCTTCACGATGGTCGGCGCGCTGTTCGCGTTTCTCTGGTACAACTCGCACCCGGCACAGCTTTTCATGGGCGACACGGGCGCGCTGGCGCTCGGCGCGACGCTGGCCGTCGTCGCGCTGATGACCGGCCAATGGCTGCTCCTGCCCATCGTCGGCATCGTGTTCGTCGCCACCGCCGCGTCGGATGTCCTGCAAGTCAGCTATTTCAAGTGGACGAAGAAGCGCACGGGCGTCGGCAAGCGCATCTTCAAGATGGCCCCGCTCCATCACCATTTCGAGCTGTTGGGCTGGTCGGAGACGCACATTGTCTGGCGTT
Source organism: Anaerolineae bacterium (assembly GCA_034429055.1). Lineage (GTDB taxonomy): Bacteria > Chloroflexota > Anaerolineae > CG2-30-64-16 > CG2-30-64-16 > MWBF01. Next base: position 15,655 of record DAOUGK010000618.1, read on the forward strand.
TCTTCCTGATTGCGATTCTGGCAGGCATGACGGGCATTGCGCTCGCGCTGCTGTAGTCAGTAGCATAGCCCCTTGTGGGTGTTCTGGCGGGCACAAGGCCCGATGCTACCAGTCATTCTCGGCGCTGAACGAAAACGAAGGGCGAAAGGAAAGGATCGTGTACGGAACGCTGCCAGGGGAAAGGACCATCCAGTTTCGGGCCGTGCTGCCGCCCGCGCATCGTGCGCCTGCTGCGCCGCGGGGGGCTGCCGGCGCGCTGACGCTGGCGGGCTTCATCCTGCGGGCCATGCGGCCCTTGCTGGCCGACCTGGATGCTGCGCTTGCGCGGGAGGACCATCCCGCCGCGCTGCAACTGGCCTACCGGGCACTCCTGCCGATTGCCAAAGCCTTCTCCGCCTTGACCGGCCGTCGCTGGGGCAGGGGGCAGGCACGCGTACACGCTTTGCTGGTCGAGCTGGAGCCGCTGCCCCTGGCCGTCGAGCCGGACGGCACGCTCATCGAACAAGGCGCAGCCGTCACCGTACACTATCGTCACTGGCTGCTGCCGACCGCAGACGCAGCCCGGTGGGCCGAGTCGATGAGCCGGGAATTTCAGGCCCGCTGGCCTGACACGCCGTTCATCGCCGGGTGAGGGTTCGTAGTAGGCGCAGGTGCGCCTGGAGTGGACGAGGGGCGCTGAAGCGCCTACTACCAACAGGGGGAATCTCTTGAGCATCGGTCGTCGCAGCAACGGGCAAGGCTACACCGGCCTGCGGGTCGTCATCCTCGGGATGGCACGGCAGGGCACGGCGCTGGCCCGCTTCCTGCTGCGCCGGGGCGCGCGCGTGACGTTGAGCGACCTGCGGACAGAGGCTCAGCTGGCGGAGACCTGCCGCGACCTGGAGCAGTTCGCCGCCACAACGAGTGGCGGTCGCGTGCGCTTCGTCCTGGGCGACCATCCGCTTGACCTCCTCGCGGAGGCCGACCTGCTGTGCCTGAGCGGCGGCGTCTCACCGGCCATTCCGGTCGTGCAGGAAGCCGTGCGCCGCGGCATCGCATTGAGCAACGACGGCGCGCTGACCCTGCGCCACTGCCCCGCTCCGGTCATCGGCATCACCGGCTCCGCAGGCAAGACGACGACCACCACGTTGACCGGCCTGATGCTGCAGGCCGCGGGCCTGACGACGCACGTGGGCGGCAACATCGGCACGCCGCTGATCGACCGGCTGGACGAGATCGGTTCGGGCGACAAAGTCGTGATGGAGCTATCCAGCTTCCAGCTCGAATTGTTCGACCGCAGTCCGGCGGTGGCCGCGCTGCTGAACATCACGCCCAACCACCTGGACCGCCACCCGTCCATGTCGCACTACGCCGCGGCCAAAGCCAACATCCTGCGCTTCCAGGAGCGCGGTGACACCTGCATTCTGGGTGCGGACGACGCCTACACCGGCGCCTGGCTGCGCAGCGGGCGCTGCGAGATTCCCGCGGGCGAGGGCCAGCCGGAGGTCTATTTCCCGCTGCAGGCCACGCGCCTGGGCTTCAGCCTGTCCGGGGAGGTCGAGGCGGGTGCATTTTTGGCAGGCACCGGCTCGGCCGAGCGTCTCGTCTGGCGCAGGCCGGGACTCGACGACGTGACGGTCTGCCGGGTGGGCGATGTGCGGCTGCGCGGGCGACACAACCTGGCGAACATCCTGGCGGCTTGCTGTCTGGCCGGTGCCGCGGGAGCGACTGCTGCAGCGATGGCCGCGGTCGCGACCACGTTCGGCGGCGTCGCACACCGACTGGAAATTGTCCGCCAGTGCGCGGGCGTCACCTGGGTCAACGAATCCATCGCCACCGCACCGGAACGCACCGTCGCGGCGCTGCACTCGTTCAGCGAGCCGATTGTCCTGCTCCTGGGCGGCCGCGACAAGCACCTGCCCTGGCAAATGGCCGCGGCGGAGATTCACGCGCGGGACGCTGCCGGCCGGCCGCGCGTGCGTGCGGTCGTGTTATTCGGTGAAGCCGCCGGGCTGATCGAGGCCGCGCTCGCTGACTACGTGCGGTCCACCGGCACGCCGCCTGTGCCGGTCCTGACCCAGGCTGACCTGCCGAACGCGGTGACCGCGGCGCAGCGCGTGGCCCGGCCCGGCGATGTGGTGCTGCTCGCGCCGGGCGGCACGAGCTTCGATGCTTATGCTGATTTCGCAGCGCGGGGCGAGCACTTCCGCGCCCTGGTGGAGGCTCTGCCATGAGTGCTGAACTGACCGGCCGGACGGGCGAAGCTACACGGAGACGCCGCGGCAGCACGACGCAGACCGCCGCCTCGTCCGTCGACATTCCGCTCATCGCTATCATCGCGACCTTTCTGCTCCTGGGGTTGGTGATGGTGCTCAGCGCCAGCTATATGTTCCGCGGGACATATTACTTCCTCCGTCAGGCGCTTTGGGTGGTGCTGGGCATCGGCGTCTGCGCGGCCATGACGCTGATTCCGTATCGCGTCTGGCAGCGCATGGCGTTACCCTTCATGTTGGTCAACGTCGTGCTGCTCGTCGCTGTCTTGTTCGTCGGTGAGGAGACCTTCGGCGCGGGCCGCACGCTTTTTAAGGGCCGATTCCAGCCGAGCGAGCTGGCGAAGCTGGCGGTCGTCATCTACGTGGCCGCCTGGGTCGCTGCGCACAGCAAGCGGATGGACAGCCTGACCGACGGTATGTTGCCGTTCCTGATTATCATGGGGCTGGTCGCCGGCCTGATCGTGGCGGAGAAGAGCTTCAGCGTTACCATCATCGTCCTGGCGATCGGGCTGACCATCTTCTTCGTCGGGGGCGGCCATCCGGGCCAGCTCTTCCTGCTTCTGCTGGTGGGCACGCCTTTCCTGCTGTTCGCCATGTATAAGGCGGGCTATGCCTGGGATCGCATCACGGGCTGGTACAACGTCTGGTTCAACCCGAGCGAAGCGCCGGACCAGTTGCTCCGGCTGATCTGGATGTTGCGCGAAGGCCGCGGCAGCGTGGCCGACCCAAGCATCTGGCAGGCCAAGGCGTCTGTGCCCGGCCTGTGGAGCGACTACCTGTTCGCCAATATCGGCGCCGACCTGCCCATCATCGGGACGTTCCTGGTCATCGCACTCTACGCCGCATTCGGCTACCGGGCGCTCGGGGTGGCGCTCAATGCACCGGACCGGTTCGGCAGCCTGACGGCTATCGGCGTGACTGCCTGGATCATCATCCAGGCCGCGATTCACATCGGCACATCGCTCACGCTGATTCCCGCGACCGGCCAGCCGCTGCCCTTTATGAGCTATGGCGGTTCCTCTCTGTTGTCGTCTATGGCCGCGGCCGGCCTGCTGCTCAGCATCTCGCGCGCCGCGACCGAAAAGAAGGCCACTTATGCGCATTTTGCTATCGGGTGGGGGGACTGGCGGCCACGTCTACCCCGTCCTCGCCGTGGTGAGCGCGCTGCAAGCCGGACCAAAGCCCGCGGGGAGGGTTCCTCCCGCCGCAGCAGTCCCGTCCGCAAGCAGCCCGGCCGCACGGTTGCAGGACGCGGCAGAACCGGCGCCGCGCGCCGCAACGCAGCCAGCGCCTCCCGCGCCCGCACCGCGCGGCGCTAATACGACAGGCGGCCACGCATTCCGCTACGTCGGCGAAGCCGGCGGCGTCGAGGAGGCGCTCGCCGGACGCGCAGGGCTGCCGTTCAGCGCGATTGCGACGGGCCAGGTACGTGGTCGGGCCGTCTGGACGGCCGCGACCAACCTGGTGCGCATGGGGCAAGGCACGCTGCAGTGCCGCCGTATCATCCGTGAGTTCCGGCCCGATGTGGTCTTAATGACGGGCGGCTATGTCGCGGCGCCGGTGGCCTGGGCTGCCGCGACCAGCCGCGTGCCGCTGCTCATCTACCTGCCCGACCTGACGCCGGGACGCGCCATCGCGCTGACCAGCCGGTTCGCGCAGAAGGTCGCCGTGTCGTTTCCGGAGGTCGCCCGCTACTTTCCGGGCAAGGCCGTAGTGACAGGCTATCCTGTCCGGCCCGAGCTGCTGGCTGCGGAGAAACCTGCGGCGCGGCAGGCCCTGGGCCTCCATCCTGACTTGCCGATGCTGCTCGTGTTCGGCGGAAGCCGGGGCGCGCGCAGCATCAACCGGGCCGTGACAGCCGCGCTGCCGGCGCTGCTGCCACATTGCCAGATAGTGCATGTGAGCGGCCAGCTGGACTGGCCGGAGGTCGAACACGCGGCGAAGGGCCTGGCAGGCACGTTGTTGCCCGGCCTGTTCGCCCGCTACCATCCCTATCCTTACCTGCACGAGGAAATGGTGCAGGCTCTGGCCGCGGCCGACCTCGTGGTCGCCCGCGCCGGGGCATCCGTGCTGGGAGAATTCCCGGCCCGCGGCCTGCCGAGCATCCTGGCGCCCTACCCGTACGCGGGGCAGCACCAGGACGCCAATGCCGCATATCTGGCCGATCACGGTGCGGCTATCGTGATCGTGGACTCCGACTTGTCAGCTCGCCTGGCGCCGACGATCCTCGAGTTGCTGGACGCTCCAGGCGAGCTGCAAGGCATGTCACAAGCCGCGGCCCGGCTCGCACAGCCGGAAGCCGCGTACAATATCGCGCACGTATTGGCGGAACTGGCAGGGAAATAGCCATGTCATCGCTCATCATCCTGGCGACCGTGATGGCGCTCTTCGGCGTGCTAGGGTATCAGCGCGGCACGAAGTCCACGCTGTTCACCGCAGGCTTCCTGCTGCTGGGCCTGCTGGCGCTCAGCCGGGCCGCCGGGCTGATCGCGACGCTGGTCAACGGCCTCAACTTCGCGGTGCGCTTCGTCTTCGCAGGTGGGCTGCAAGCCCTGGCCGCAGACGACCGCACCGCGGCGCTGGAAGCGGCGTTCGAGCGGGTCGGCAGCGTCACGCCGCTCATCCGCGTGAGCGACACCGGCCTCGCCAGCGGCCCCGGCATGATCCTGGTCCTGATCCTGCTGGTCGCGGCCGCGTTTCTGTTGGGGATGCTGAAAATCCTGCGCTCGCGGCAGTCGGTGCTCGGCCTGTTTCTGGGCCTGGGCATCGGCTACGTGCTGACCGCGTTTATGATTCGCGTGTTGCTGCCCGATACGCCGCTGCAACTGGCGCTGCCCGCGGCGCTGTTCGGCGCGAGCTTCGCGGCGCCCGCGGCTGCCGTCCTGCCCGCAGGACCGTCGATCATTAACCAGCTCTCGGCACGCATCCTGTCCGGCCTGAATGCGATGGCCGACCAGGGCACGCTGGCGCTGCTCTTCGCGGCCATCATTGCGCTGTTCGTGCTGCTGGCGACCCGGCTGGGCAACCGCAGCGAGAGGCGAGGGTAAGGCGATGGGTTATCTCGAAATCGCCTTCATTGCAGTCTGGATCATGTTCGCGGTCATCGGCGTGATTCGCGGCTACCCGCGCGAGCTGGGCGTCACAGCCATGCTGCTCATCGCCCTGTTCGTCACCGAGTTCATCGAGGAGCGCTATCAGGCGCTCGTCAATCAGGTGCTCGCCTATTTCGCCGGGCCTGACGCCGCGGCCCAGTTGACCGCACGCGTGCTGATTTACTGCGGCTTCCTGATCGTCATCGCATATATCGCGTACGAGGGCGACACGCTCGTGTACCGCGGCAAGCGCGGCAAGGTCGCCCTCGACCTCGGCAGCGGCATACTCAACGGTTACTTGTTCGTCGGCAGCCTGTGGTATTATCTGCACTCAGCCAATTACCCGATCCTGGGCCGCAGCGGGGAGTTTTCGCTGCTGCACCAGACGATCATCCGATTTCTGCCGCCCGCCGTGTTCACGTGGCAGTACCTGATTGTGCTGGTCATTCTGTTGATTCTGGCACGGTTCTGGAGATGAGCGCAACGATGTCCGACGCCAACCCGCCCGCCCACCCGCACGCGGGGCATACCGACGCCCCGGCCTGGGTCGCGCGCCTGAACAGCGCGCCTGAGACGCGGGCTGGATTTCATATTCACCTCGTCGGCATCGGCGGGACGGGCCTGTCCGCCATCGCCGGGTTCCTGTTGCAGCGCGGGTTCACGGTGTCCGGTTCGGACCAGCGGCCCAATGAGGCGACCGACGAACTGGCCGGCCGCGGGGTCGCCGTGTATCGCGGCCACCGGGCCGAACATGTCGCGGGCGCAGACCTGGTGCTCGTCTCGTCTGCCGTGCCGGAAGACAATCCCGAAATTGCCGCCGCGCGCGCGGCGGGCATCCCGATTGTCAAGCGGTCGGACTTCCTCGGTCCGCTCATCGAGGGACATCACGGCATCGGCGTTGCGGGCAGCCACGGCAAGACTACGACGACCAGCATGGTCGCGATCGTGCTGCTGCGCGCGGGCATGGACCCCAGCTTCATCGTCGGCGGGCGGATTGCCGTCGGCCCGGCTGAGGGCGCGCTGATGTCCGCGACGGTCGCGGCCCGCGCCGGCGAGGGCCCCTTCGTCATCGAGGCGGACGAGTATGACGGCATGTTCCTGGGGCTGCGGCTGGAAATCGGCATCGTCACCAACGTGGACTGGGATCACGTCGATTGCTACCCCACCCCGGCGAGCTTTGCCGCCGCGTTCCGCCAGTACGCGGCCCAACTCCCGGCACACGGCCTGCTCATCGTCTGCGCGGACGATGCAGGCGCGCTGGCATTGCGCGATGCGGCGCAGCCGGGCGTCGCGGTCGAGACTTACGGACTGTCCGACGGCGCCGACTGGCAGGCGCGCGACCTCGCGCCGAACGAGCGCGGCGGGTTCGACGCCGAAGTGTGGCACGCAGACGCGCCGGTGGCCCATCTGAGCCTGTCTGTGCCGGGCCGCCATAACGTGCGCAACGCGCTCGCCGCACTGGCCGCGGCGCACTGGCACCGCATCCCGCCGTCCCGCGCCGCCATCATGCTGCGCGACTTCCGGGGCGCGGGACGGCGTTTCGAGCTGGTGGGCGAGGCGAACGGCGTGACGGTCATCGACGACTACGCCCATCACCCGACCGAGGTCGCCGCAACCCTGTCGGCCGCGCGTCTGCGCTATGCCACGCGGCGCATCTGGGCCGTGTTCCAGCCGCACACCTACAGCCGGACGAAGGCCCTGCTGCGCGACTATGCACACAGCTTCGACGATGCGGACCGGGTGTTATTCCTGGACATCTATCCGGCGCGTGAGAAAATCGACCTGGGAATGCACAGCCGCCTCCTGTTGGAGACCGTCGAGCACGAGGGCGCGGCTTATGCCGGCGGCATCGACGCCGCGGTCGACGCCCTGCTGGCGGAGGTCGAGCCGGACGATATCGTCATCACCATGAGCGCGGGCGACGGCAACCTGGTCGGTCAGATGTTGCTCGACCGGTTGCGCGCGCGGGAGGGGCAGGGGTGAGCGCGCTGGCAGCCGCGGCGGAACGTATAGGCGTCGAGCTGCGGCGCGGAGAGCCGCTGGCCCGCCACACGACCTTCCGCATCGGCGGCCCGGCGGACTGGTACGCCGTCGCGACGACGACCGCACAACTGGCTGCGCTGGCCGACGCGGGGCTGGATGCCGGCCTGCCCGTGACAGTCCTGGGCGGCGGCAGCAACATCCTGGTGGCGGATGCGGGGATTCGGGGGCTGGTGATCGTCAACCAGACGCGCAACCACAGCATCCAGCCCGCTGCGGACGGCTTACAAACGGGATTGGGGCGGACACGCAGGTCCACCCCTGCAGCGGACGGCGTGACGGTCCTCGTTGCCGATTCCGGCGTGCTGCTGGCCGGGCTGGCGCGCTGGGCCATGCGCCAGGGGCTGAGCGGGCTGGAATGGGCCGTCAGCGTGCCGGGCACGGTCGGCGGCGCGGTCATCGGGAACGCGGGCGCGCACGGTAGCGACATCGCGGCAAACCTGGCGTGGGCGGAGGTGCACTATCCCGGTCACGGGACGGAGCGGCTGACCTGTGAGGCGCTGGCGTACACCTACCGCAGCAGCCTGCTCAAGCGGCAACTGGCCGGGAGCGATGCTCATGCGCCCGCCCCGGTCGTGTTGTCCGCCGCGTTCAACCTGGCGGCGGGCGACACTGCGGAGATGACCGCCCGTGCGGACGGCTACCTGGCTCGGCGGCGTGCCAGCCAGCCGGTCGAGCCGAGCGCCGGCAGCATCTTCCGCAATCCGCCCGGCGATTACGCGGGGCGGCTGGTCGAGTCCGTGGGGCTGAAGGGCCAGGTCATCGGCGGCGCGCAGATTTCGCCCCGCCATGCGAACTTTATCATCAACACCGGCAGCGCGACCGCGGCGGATGTCGTGGCCCTGATGAACCTGATGCGCCGCCGGGTCTATGAGGCCAGCGGGCACGAGCTCGTGCCCGAAATCCTGTTCCTCGGCGCCTGGGCGAGCCAGCCGCCGCTGGAAACGTTGTAGGGGAGCGAGGACGATCGCTCACGCAAAGCCGCCAAGAGCGCAAAGAGACATAGTAAGGCTTTGCGGTCTTTGCGTCTCTGCGTGAGACAAAAAATCACACCATCAGCGCCTTTATGCGCTTCGTAATATGCAGGGCTTACAAATGGTAATCCCTGGAAAAGATTGCTATGAAATCCAAGATCCGTGTAGGGCTGATTTTCGGGGGACGCTCCGGGGAGCATGAGGTGTCCCTCGCTTCAGCGCGCTCGGTCATCGCAGTGCTCGACCCGGAAAAATACGAGGTGGTGCAGATCGGCATCACCCACGACGGCCGGTGGCTGACCCAGGGCGACCCGCTGGCCCAACTGACCGCGGCCCGCGCCGCTCTGCTGGCCGAGGGAGCACCTGCCGCCCCCGCCTCGACTGATGCTCATGCCAGCGCGGGCCGCGAGCTGGTCCCCGGCGCGACGGGGGCAGCCTTCCCGCCGCTGGATGTCATCTTCCCGATCCTGCACGGGCCTTACGGCGAAGATGGCACGGTGCAGGGCCTGCTGGAGCTGACAGGAGTCGCCTATGTCGGCTGCGGCGTGCTCGCCAGCAGCGTCGGCATGGACAAGATCGTGAGTAAGCAGCTCTTCCAGGCGCACGGTATTCCCGTCGTGCCCTACTGCACGGTCAAGCGCCGGGACTGGGAGACGCAGCCCGATGCCGTGATTGCCGACATCGAGGCGCAACTGCCCTACCCGTTGTTCGTCAAGCCGGCCAACCTGGGTTCGAGCATCGGCATCAGCCGGGCGGCGGACCGCGAAGGGCTGCGCCGCAGCCTGACCGAGGCCGCGCGCTATGACCGCAAGCTGCTCATCGAGGCTGCGGTCGCCAACCCGCGGGAGCTCGAATGCAGCGTGCTGGGGAACGATGACCCGCTCGCGTCCGTGCCCGGCGAGATTGTGCCCAGCAACGAATTCTATGACTACGCAGCCAAGTATCTCGACGGTCAGTCCGGGCTGCTGATTCCCGCGCCCCTGCCTGCGGAGACCGCCGCGCAGGTGCGCAGTTTGGCCGTGCAGGCTTTCCTGGCCCTGGATGCTGCGGGCATGGCCCGCGTCGACTTCCTGCTGGAACGCGACACCGGCAGGCTGTATTTGAACGAGGTGAACACGATTCCCGGCTTCACGAGCATCAGCATGTATCCGAAGCTCTGGGAGGCCAGCGGTATCTCCTACGCAGAGCTGGTGGACCGGCTGATTGAGCTGGCCCTGGAGCGCCATGCCGACAAGGCGCGTTCGCTCACCCGGTACGAAGACGCGATGTAGAAGGCCACCGTGGCGGCCAAAATGGCGAAAAAGAAGAGTAAGGCGTCCACGAGCGCCGCATCCAGCGCCCAGACGGCCCGGCCAGCGCAACCAAGCTGGCGGAAGCCGCCGCCGCGCTCGCGGCGCCAGATGCACAACCAGAAGGCGAACAGCCGCCGGCTCACTGCCCAGGTGACGCGGCCCACGGGGCCGCGCCCGCCCCTGCGCATCGCCGCCCGGCCAGACGTCCCGCGGCCGGATGGCGCGGAGGCCGCGGCCCCGCGCGACTGGCGCAGGCTCTTGCGCACCATCCTGCGCCAGGGCCTGGTGCTCGTCCTGCTCGGCGCCGCGATTTCTGGCCTGGTGGAGTTCTTCCAGCTTCCGGCGCTGGCGGTCACGTCCAATGCCGCTCAGATCGGCGGCGCGCATCGGCTGACCCCGCGGGCCATCTACGATGCCAGCGGCGTCGAAGGGCGCAATATCTTCCTGATCCGGCAGTCCGAGGTCGAGGCCAGCCAGCGCGAGCTGCCGGGCATTGCCAGCGCGGACGTCCATCTGCGGCTGCCCAACCAGATACTGATTGATGTGAAGGAGCTGCGGCCGCTGGTCGCCTGGCAGGCCGGCGCCGAAACGGTCTGGCTTGCGGCGG
>DAOUGK010000619.1:0-12017 GCA_034429055.1 Anaerolineae bacterium
AGGCTTCTGCCGGTTGGGGTGTGGACATGCGCAACCAGCCCAACCGGAGGAACCTCGACTCCAATCTTCCGCAGAGCACTGCTTAAAGATATGTTAGTGCCGACCGAACGGCCTGCCGTCCCATCCTCAGCCCGCAGCCCGCTGCACCAGTTCGGCAATCCTGGCCTCGGCTTCGGGGGTCAACTCGTGCAGCGCAAAGGATGTCGGCCACATCGCGCCGTCATCGAGGTGCGCCTCGTCGGTGAACCCGAACGTCGCGTAGCGCGAGCCGAACTTCTGCGCGCTCTGGTAGAAACAGACAATCTTGCCTTCCCGTGCATATGCGGGCATGCCGTACCAGGTCTTCGGCGCAAGAGACGGCGCGCTGGCCGTCACAATCGCATGGAGCCGCTCGCCCATCGAGCGATCCGGTTCCGGCATCTCCGCGAGCTTCTCGCGCAGGGCGCTCTCCCCCACTGCGCGGTCCTTGTTCGCGCGCGCCTCTGCCTTCAGCTCTTTGGCACGCTCCTTCATCGCCGCGCGTTCCTCGGCTGTGAATCCCGCACCCTCCTGGCCGGATTCCTGTGCATCCTTCTTGGGGCTCATTCAGACCTCCTATACTGACTCGGATTGCCTTCGCTGCAGTACAGACCCTGATCCATGCTATTCTAATGCGCACCGCCTGTCCTTGTCGTCATTGTCAATCCATTCCGCCGAATCCGCCCGCCGTCAACGAATTGGGAGTACGAATGAACGAATCAAGTGTGGTAAGATAGCCTCCAACGCCGCCGGATGGTGTCTGAAGGAAAGGGATAGGCAGCCGGGAACAACTATGAAACGCGTGATGCTCATTTTCATCGCCCTACTGCTGCTCAGCGGCGCAGCCGCCCTGGGCATCTGGGGGTGGGTGCAGTGGCGGTATGACCGGCTGGTGCAGGTGGACCTGGCGACGGCCGCGCCCCGGCCGGTCGCCATCGTGTTCGGCGCGGGCGTCCGGCCCGACGGCCGCCTGTCGCCCATGCTGCGGGACCGCATGGACGCGGCCATCGCGCTCTACCGGGCGGGGAAGGTGCGCAAACTGCTGGTGAGCGGCGATAACCGGTTCGCGGACTACAACGAGCCGGGCCGCATGTACGACTATGCGGTGGCCGCGGGGGTGCCTGCAGAGGATGTGGTGCGCGACTATGCGGGGCGGCGCACCTACGACACCTGTTACCGCGCGCATGCGATCTTCGGCGTGAGTGAGGCGGTCCTGGTGACGCAGCGCTTTCACCTACCTCGCGCGCTGTTTACGTGCGGCAACCTCGGCGTCGAGGCGACCGGCTTTTCCGCCGACGCGCGCATCTACTGGTCCAACCCGTACTACCGTGCGCGTGATGCGTTTGCCACGCTGCGCGCGTGGTGGGATGTCAAAATCTGGCGGCCCTTGCCGGTATTAGGGGACCCCATCGACATCGGCTTATAGGTGCAACCACGGAATCGACGGACCACGCGGAAGCAGGGGCTTTTGTCTGCGAAACGCACTGTCATCCGATGAGTCCAGTCTTGTTGTCAGTAGCGAGCTACAAAGGAGTCTGTGGAGTATGACATTACCGAGCAGAGCAGCAGCCTGGCAGACGGTCTGCGAATGGATGCAGAGCGACAGCCTGCGCAAACACGTGCTGGCAGTCGAGGCGGCGGTGCGCGCCTACGCGCGGCGCTTCGGCGAAGACGAGGAGTTCTGGGGCGTCACCGCGCTGCTGCACGACCTGGACTTCGAGCGGTATCCCGACATGGATGACCCCGTGAACGGCCACCCGCGCACCGCGCTGCGCATGTTCCGCGAGTGGGGCTACCCTGAGCCGCTCATCGAGGCGGTCGCGGGCCATGCGCCTTATCTCGGCATCCCGCGGACGAGCAGGCTGGCGTCCGCGCTCTGGGCATCGGATGAGCTGACGGGCCTCATCATGGCGGTCGGCTACGTCCGGCCGAGCAAGGACCTGCGCGATGTGGAGGTCAGCTCGGTGAAGAAGAAGTGGAAGGACAAGCTCTTCGCGGCCGCGGTCAACCGGCAGGATATCGAGCAGGGCGCCGCAGAGCTGGGCGTGGACCTGTGGGAGCACGTCGGCATCGTCCTCGAAGCCATGAAAGGCATCGCCCCCGACCTGGGCCTGGACGGGCGACTCGCGAAGACGGAGTAAAGAAATGGAACGCTGATGACGCTGATGACCATGATCTATATGATGTAGTTTTCTATCATATCATGACTATCAGCGTCATCAGTGTTCTATTCGGCCCTCCCTCACGCAGCTTCCAGGACGAAGTAGTACCCCGGGTTCCAGCTCTGGCACACCAGATACAGCCGGTCCTCGTGGACGTGCCAGATGACGTTGTGCAGGTGCTGCGCCAGCTCGATGCCCAGCTCTTCCTTCGGGCGAATCGTGGACAGCACCTCATAGGTTTCGCCGTCCAGGATGTAGATGGGTGCGGGGCGGCCTTCGATGGGATCGTTCAGGCTGCCGACGACGGCCAGCGAGCGCCCCCGATACGAGATGAAGTTGATGCCGCACGGCCACGCGCCGGCGGGCAGGTGGTGCGAGGCGTGGAAGACGCCGTCCAGCCCGTGCACCTGGATGCGTGCGCTGGGCCGATCCGCGATGGCGAGCGTCTCGCCCGCCGGGGTCAGGTTCAGGCCGTGTGCGGTCGCGAACTTGCCATCCTCGCGGGGATCCTCCGTCTTGCCGCCAAAGATGCCCGTCCACTGCCGCGTGCGCACGTCCGCGCGCGAAACGTAATTCGACCCATAACCGTCTGCCACGTACAGGTCATGCCCGACCAGCGCGACATCGGTCGGATGATAGCGCGCGGAAGCATCGGCATAGGCCTCGAACTCCGGCCGCGGCAGCACGAAGTCCAGATGCCCCTCCAGGCTGACCACCGCCACCATGCCCGCGCCCTCCGCGGGCAGGAACAGCCGGCACTGCCCGTCGAAGATGCCGATCTTCGTGCTGTGAAAGTTCAGCGGCCGCAGGTCGTCGGGCAGCTTGATGGTCTGCTGCTCGCGCAGGTCCGGGCTGATGCGCAGCAGGCCATAGCCAGGCATCCCGAAGAAGATGTGGCCGGCGCCCGGTCGCGGATCCGCGGCAAAGCCGCCGTGGAGCTTGACCTCATGATCGAGCGCGGCGGACGGGAGGGCGTGCAGGTCGGGACGATATGCGAATGCAAAGGGCGGCTGACCGCTGTGGCGCACAGAGTTCATGGCACAATCTCCTTACAACTCAATCACCGGGAACAAACAAGGATTGGATTATAGGTCAGATTGGGCATCGGCGTCAATAATGGCTATTCCCACGGTTTGAGCAGGATCTTGGCGCACTGTTGTGAAGAGGAGATCTCGAACGCCCGCTGAATGTCGCTCATCGGCAGCACGTGGCTGATCAGTTGTGCCACCACTGGCGATGAGCGGATAACCTGCATGATCTTGGGGAAGTGGTTCAGGTTGTAATGCCAGGAGCCGATGAGCGTAAGGCCTTTGCGAATCATATCCGGGCTGACCTTGATCGGCAGGTCATCGCTGCACTCGCCGACAAAGGCGACGCGTCCTCGCCGCCGCGCCGCATCGATGCACAGCCTCTGCGCTGCCACGACGCCCGCGCAGTCCAACGCGGCGTCCACGCCGAGGCCGCCGGTCAACTCGCGCACACGGGCTGCGACGGTGTCGCTGCGGGGATCAACCACCGTCTCCGCGCCCAGCAGCCGCGCCCGCTCGCTCCGGTAGGGATTGGACTCGGCCACGATCACCCGCGCCCCGCGGTAGCGCGCATTCACGACCGCGCCCAACCCCACCGGTCCCGCGCCCGTGATCAACACAGTATCGAAGGCATTTAGATTCATGGCCTCGAAAGCGCCGAAGGACGGACCCAGCGCACAGAGCGCGAGAGCCGCCATCTCGTAAGTGACATCATCCGGAATGACCGGCAGCAGCCATGCCGGCTTGAGCAGATACTGCGCGTACGTGGCACTGCCCTCACGCGAGCCGGTCATCGCAGCGAAGTCCAACAGGTGCTCGCAGTAGATGTAGTCGCCTGCCACACACAGCGCGCACGTGCCACAAGGCCAGAGCGGCATCACGACGACGCGGTCGCCCACCTTGACGGGTCCCGACTGTGCAATCTCCACAACCTCACCCACCGCTTCATGCCCCAGGTAGTGCGCCTCAGCGCCTGACCTGAACGCCTTGTACTCGGTGCACATGGGGGTCACGTGCACCTTGACGAGCGCCCAGTCCTCGATCGCGTGCGGGGTCGGCACGTCGACCAGCCCCGCGGACTCCTTGCCCAGGATCACTGCCTTCTTCATGCTGCCTCCTGTCTGCGCATCGCGCGTTGCGCATGACGGTATCACAGGGGTGGGGCGAAGTCAAAGCGATTGCGCGCGGCAGGGAGCAGCCGCTGAGATGAAGAGCAGGGACGCGGCCTCGATCTGGCTCTCGTTGGCCGGCCCCTGCATCTGTCTGTTCGAAAGAAGGGTAGCATAGCCCCTTGTGGGCGTCCCGGCGGGCACGAGGCCCTATGCTACGAGTTGTTGCGGCAGCCCTTCATATCAGGGGAACTCCTCCCGCAGCCAGCTGATGACATCGCGCACCCACGGCGTGATGCGGCGGGCGTGGTTGGGATAGTCGTCGTCCTTGCCGCAGGTGAAGCACTCGTGCCAGCTCACGACCGCGGCGACGACCGGCACTGTCTTGCCCAGCTTCGGGTCGTAGCGGTAGTGGTAGATGGCGCTGCCGCTGTGTCCGCGGCTGATGTCGCAGGAAACGCTGATGCTGCGGTTCCAGCCGTTCGAGCCCTGGTTGTAGTACTCGCCGATCTTGCAGGACTTCGTGTCACCGTACAGCCGCGCAATCTGGCAGTTGGCCGGCCGCTCCGGATAGTCGGTATTGCAGCTTGGATAGCCGCGGTTCAGGTGGGTGCGCGTGTTCAGGTCGCTCGCGTTCCACGCGCCGTAGCCCATCCAGCCCGTCTTCTCACCGATGCGATCGATCACCACGACCACCGCGATGTCCCACTGCCATTTGTTGGTCGTGCTCGGGTTCATCCACGGGTCGGGCACGAAGTACCATGCCTCGGTGCCGGGCGGCGGGTTCGGGGTCATGCGGGTCGTCCCATAAGGTTCGCTGCCGCTGCCGGTGCCATTGCGTCCCGGCGTCAGCTTGCGGGCCTTCCAGTTGCTCGTCCCGAACTCGACGACGCAGTGGGCCGCCGTAACCATGTGCCGCGGCCCGATCAGCGTCATCGTGCAGCGCGACTGCTCGCCGTTAGGATCGCTGGCCGACTGGCTGATGGTGCGCCACGGCCAGAGCGTCGTCTGAGTACGCACGGTGCGGCTGTCATGGTTGTTACTCCACCCGTCCGGCGCGGCCGGGCCTGCCACTTGCGCCGCGGCGGTCGTCGTTCTGCCTGCACCCCCCTGCAGCAAGGGCAGGAGCGTCCAGCGGCTGCCCTCGATGAGGTCCAGGTCCGCCGGCCCGCCCGCAGACGTGCGGCTCGTGCGCTCGTGACAGTCGTAGATGTCCCGCAACATCGTGTCCGACAGGCTCACCCGGAACTCGGCCAGGGTGCGTGTGTTGAAGACGCGAATGGCACTGCCGTCCAACGGCAGCGTATTGGGGTCGGGCTCGCGCGGCTCGCGGCTGGGGTCCCTGACAACCCCGGGCTCGACTTCGTCCAGGTCCGCGTCGATCATCTTGCTGTGGTCAACATACTGGGCCGTGATATGGTCGCCGATCTTGATCGGACCGGTGGAGGGGTTAGCATTGGAGAGGACGCGCGTCAGCTCGGCCAGCCGGTAGGGATCGCCAGTCAGACACGGATCGGCTGTCGGGCCCGCGGTAACGTCCACTTGAGCCGCGGCTGGCGCGGCTGTAAGAAGCATGACCGCCATCATGCCGAGCAGGACCAGAAAGGTTCGCACCGTGCGAATCTGGCGCAGGTTGCCTTTCAGCCGGACGCTCACATGGCGCCATGAAACCGTCATCTGTTGCCTCCTGTCGTAGTCGTGTAGGCCACGGGCTGGCGAGGCACGTGCAAGTATAACACAAACGAGGGGCAGGCAGGATGTACCGATCATTCCAACTGCACGAGTGAAATAGCAGTCTGTGCAAAAAGTATCATACTGTGTTATGATGCGACCCAGGCGCGCCCCCCGGCTGTGCCGCCTATCCACACAGGAGAGGAGTGCATGGATACCCTTATCATCTCCCGCTGGCAATTTGCCATCACCACCATTTATCACTTCTTCTTCGTGCCATTGACGCTTGGGCTGGGCCTGCTCGTGGCTATCATGCAGACGTTGTGGGTGCGCACGGGCGACGACACCTGGAAGCGCATGACGAAGTTCTGGGGCAAGCTCTTCGTCATCAACTTCGCGATGGGCGTCGTCACCGGCATCGTGCAGGAGTTTCAGTTCGGCATGAACTGGTCGGAATACTCCCGCTTCGTCGGCGACATCTTCGGCGCGCCGCTGGCCATCGAGGCGCTGCTGGCCTTCTTCATCGAGTCCACATTCATCGGCATGTGGATTTTCGGCTGGGACAAGCTGCCCAAGAAACTGCACCTTGCGGCCATCTGGCTGGCAGCCATCGCGGCCAACCTCTCCGCCCTGTGGATTCTGATCGCCAACTCATTCATGCAGGAGCCGGTCGGCTATGTCCTACGCAACGGCCGGGCGGAGATGGTCGACTTCGGCGCACTCGTGACCAACCCGCACGTCTGGGTGCAGTGGCCGCACGTCTTCTTCTCCGGTCTGACGACCGCCGCGTTTTTCATGTTGGGCATCACGGCCTGGCGGCTCGTGCGCAAGAACGAAGATCCGGCCTTCTTCGCCCGCTCGTTCCAGGTGGGCGCCATTGCAGCCGTCGCCGGCGCGCTCATGGTCATGCTCGTCGGCCACACGCAGATGCAGCACATGGTCCAGGCTCAGCCGATGAAGGTTGCCGCAGCCGAGGCCCTGTGGGACACGGAAGACCCCGCGTCGCTCTCGCTCTTCACCATCGGCGACATGGAGAACCGCCGCGATGTCTTCGCCATCCGCATCCCGGCGCTGTTGAGCATCCTCTCGTTCAACCGGGCCGACGGCGAGGTTCAGGGCATCAACCAGCTCCAGGCGGAATATGAACAGAAGTACGGCGCAGGCAACTACGTACCCTTCGTCGTGCTGATTTACTGGTCGTTCCGGGCTATGGTCGGCGCGGGCGTGCTGATGCTCGGCCTGGCGGGCTGGGCACTGTACCAGGCGCTGCGCAACCGCATCACGGGCTCCCGGCTGTTGCTGGCCGCGCTCCCGTTCGCCATCCTGCTCCCCTACCTCGCCAATACGACCGGCTGGATCCTGACCGAGATGGGCCGTCAGCCGTGGATGGTTTTCGGGATGCTGAAGACCGAGCAGGGCGTCTCGGTCAGCGTAGGTCCCGGCGCGGCGCTGATTTCGGTCGTGGTGCTCACACTGCTCTACGGCGCGCTGATGGTGGCGGACGTCTACCTGCTCGCCAAGTTCGCCCGCGCCAAGACCGAAGACATCGCGCACGATATCGTGCCGGATTGGGAGCCCACTCCCGTAACGCCTGCGACAAAGCCCGCAACCGCGGGCCGCGCGCGGTCCTGATCGTTGTTCTTCAAGGAGGCAATCTCATGGCCGAAGCACCCTCGATTCTCAACACCGTCTGGTTCATCCTCATCGGTGTGTTGTTCACCGGCTTTTTCTTCCTCGAAGGCTTCGATTACGGTGTCGGCATCCTGCTGCCGTTCCTGGGCAGGAAGGATGAGGAGCGCCGCGTCATCATCAACACCATCGGGCCGTTCTGGGATGGCAACGAGGTCTGGCTCATTACCGCGGGGGGCGCGATGTTTGCGGCCTTCCCCAACTGGTATGCAACCCTGTTCAGCGGCTTCTTCCTCGCGCTGCTGCTCATGCTGGTTGCGCTGATCATCCGCGGGGTCGCTTTCGAGTTCCGCAGCAAGGACAACAGCCCGCGCTGGCGCCGGCTGTGGGACTGGGGCATCTTCGTGGGCAGTGCGGCGCCTGCGCTGCTGTGGGGGGTGGCGATGGCGAACCTCGTGCGCGGGGTGCCCATCGACGCCGACATGCAGTATGTGGGCGGCTTCTTCAACCTGCTCAACCCCTATGCCCTGCTGGGCGGGGTGGCCGGCCTGGGTGTGTTCACGCTCCACGGTGCGATCTACCTCACACTGCGCACGGACGGCGAGATGCTGGCGCGCGCGCAACGGGTGGCGGACCGGCTGTGGCCGGTTGTCCTCGTCGTCGGCGCAGGGACCGTGCTGGCAAGCTACTTTGCCACGGACATCTTCGCCCGTCTCGGGGTCAACCCGGGCATCAGCGCGCTGGGCGCGGGCGCGGCCTTCCTGGCCTCCGGCTGGTTCCTGCGCCAGCGCCGCTCCGGGTGGGCCTTCGCCATGACCGGCCTGACCATTGCCCTGACGGTCGTGACCACGTTCCGCGGCCTGTTCCCCCGGGTCATGGTGTCCAGCCTTAACCCGGAGTGGAGCCTGACCATCTGGAACGCATCGTCCACGCCGTACACGCTGCGCGTTATGACAATCATCGCCGTCGTGATGGTGCCCATTGTGCTGGCCTACCAGTTCTACAACTACTACGTCTTCCGCCAGCGCGTCACAGGTGAGAAGAAACTGGTCTACTGAGAGCGACCTGCATGGATTTGGGTGGATTTCCGATTACGGAGGCTTTCCTGGTTGTCTCGGCGCTCCTGCTCGTTAGCGTGCTGGCGAGCAGGGTATCTGACCGCTTCGGCATCCCCGCGCTGCTGTTCTTCCTCATTGCGGGGATGCTGGCCGGATCCGAAGGTCCCGGCGGCATCTACTTCGACGACTTCAAGCTGGCCCAGGCCGTCGGCGTCGTCGCGCTCGTCTTTATCCTTTTTTCGGGCGGGCTCGATACGCAGTGGTCGCGTGTCCGGCCTGTGCTCTGGCAGGGCGCGGTGCTCGGCACGCTGGGCGTGCTCATCGGCGCGGTGACAGCCGGACTGTTCGCGCACTTCGTGCTGGGCCTCCCTCTGCTGGTCGGGCTGCTCATCGCCTCCATCGGTTCCTCGACGGATGCCGCAGCGGTCTTCGCGGTCATGCGCAGCGGCGGCTTCCGGCTGCGGGGTCTGCTCGCGCCGCTGCTGGAGCTGGAATCGGGCAGCAACGACCCGATGGCTATCTTCCTGACTATCGGCTGCATCCAGCTCATCACGGAACCGAGCACGGCCCTGCCGGATCTGGTGGTGCGCTTCTTCGTCCAGATGTCGCTGGGCGTCCTCATCGGCGCGCTGACGGGCAGGCTGACCGCGCTTTTCATCAACCGGCTGCACCTCGGATATGACGGCCTGTACTCGGTCGTCACCGTGGCCGCGGTGCTGCTCGTCTACGGCGCGGCCGAGGCAGTCGGCGGCAATGGCTTCATGGCCGCGTACGTGGCGGGCATCGCGCTCGGCAATCAGCAGTTCGTCCACAAACGCAGCCTGATCCAGTTCCACGATGGCCTCGCCTGGCTCATGCAGATTGTCATGTTCCTGGCGCTGGGCTTGCTCGTGTTCCCCAGCGAGCTGGTGCCGAACATGGGCATCGGCCTGCTGTTCACCGCGTTCGTGATGTTCGCCGCGCGGCCGATATCGGTTTTCCTGTGCCTGCTGCCGTCGAAGATGCAGGTGCGTGAGAAGCTGTTTGTGGCCTGGGCCGGGCTGCGCGGGGCCGCGCCGATCGTCCTGGCAACGTACCCTGCGCTGGCAGGCATCCCCGAAGCGCGCGCGATCTTTCATGTGGTGTTCTTCGTGGTCCTGGTCTCGGTGCTGGCCCAGGGAACCACGCTCACGCCGGTCGCCCGCTGGTTGAAGGTGCTGGCCCCGCCCGAGGAAGCCGCCGCTGACAGCCACCCCAGACACAGGCTCTCCGAGCAACTGCGCGAGCTGATCATCCCACCCGAAAGCCCGGTGATCCACCGCACCATCGTCGAATTGGGTCTGCCGGAAGGCTTCCTGATCGTGCTGGTGCGCCGTGAGACGGAATCCGTGATTCCCAACGGCAACACGGAGATCCAGGCAGGCGACCGGCTGGTGGTGCTGGCGGGGGATGAGGTCTTCGATCAGGTAGCCGGCCAATTGGCGCCCGCGGCATAGACATGGCTGGCTCCCGCTTCTACGACGCACGCCTCCTGCATAGGGCGCGGGACGAACGGCTGGCTCTCGCGCTTGCCCTGCTATCGGGCGTCACCGCCGGCGCAATGACGCTCCTGCAGGCCTACACGCTGGCCCGCATCGTGGACGGCGTGTTCCGGCAGGGACTGGCCCTGCCCGCGGTGGCGCCCCTGCTGGCGCTGCTGGCGGGCGCAGCCCTGGCTCGCGCCGGCGCATCCTGGGCAGGCGAAGCGGCTGCGCAGCGGGTCGCAGAGCGGGTCAAGACCGGCCTGCGGTCGCGGCTGATGGCCCACATCCTCGCGCTCGGCCCCGCGTACACGCGCGGCGAGCACACCGGCGAGCTGGTCAACACCGCGGTGGAGGGCATCGAGGCGCTCGATGCCTACTTCAGCCAATACCTGCCCCAACTGGCGCTGGCCGCAGCCGTGCCGGTGCTCTTCCTGGCCTGCGTCTTTCCCCTGGACCCCATCACCGGGCTCGTGCTGCTGCTGACCGCGCCGCTGATTCCGCTGTTCATGGCCCTGATCGGCAACCTGGCCGACGGGGTGACGCGGCGCCAGTGGACCACGCTCAGCCGGCTGAACGCGCACTTCCTGGACATGGTACAGGGGTTGGCAACGCTCAAGCTGTTCAACCGCAGCCAGGGGCAGGTCGAGGTCATCCGCCGCATCAGCGAGCAGCATCGCGACGCAACCTTCCGGGTGCTGCGGGTGGCGTTTCTCTCCGCGTTGGTCCTCGAGCTGGTCAGCACCCTCAGTACCGCGGTCGTGGCCGTCGAAATCGGCCTGCGGCTGCTGTACGGCCGGATGGATTTCCTGCCTGCGTTCTTCATCCTGGTGCTGGCGCCCGAGTTCTACCTGCCGCTGCGTCTACTCGGCACGCGCTTCCACGCAGCCACGACCGGCGTGACCGCCGCGCGGCGCATCTTCGAGGTGCTGGACACCCCGGCAGCCAGCCGTGGCGGGTCTCGCCCGACTTCAGGCCCTGGCCCGGTAGGCTGGGGCTCGGTCGGAGACCGGCCCCAGCACGAAGATCGCTGGGGCCGGTCTCCGATCGGGCCACCCGCCCCGCCGCACATCCGCTTCGAGGGGGTGAGCTTCCGCTACGCGGGCCGCGACCTCCCGGCGCTCGATGACGTGAGCTTCGAGATCGCGCCCGGTGAGAAGGTGGCGCTGGTGGGCGCGAGCGGCGCGGGCAAGAGCACGGTCGCCGCGCTGCTGCTGCGCTTCATCCAGCCCGAAGCGGGCTGCATCCTGGTGGATGGACAGCCGCTATCTGAGCTGACCGACGATGCGTGGCGGCCGCGCGTGGCCTGGGTGCCGCAGGCGCCCTACCTGTTCAACGCGTCCGCCGCGGACAACATCCGGCTGGGCCGGCCGGACGCGAGCGATGCAGAGGTGGCTGAGGCTGCGCGGCGGGCCGGTGCAGACTTCGTGGCCGCGCTGTCTGCCGGATTCGACACGGTGCTCGGTGAACGGGGCGCGCGGCTGAGCGGGGGACAGGCGCAGCGGATTGCGCTTGCACGTGCATTCCTCGCAGATGCGCCGTTTGTCATCTTCGACGAAGCGACCGCCAACCTCGACCCGGAAACGGAGGCACGCATCGAGGCGTCGCTGGATGAGCTGCTGGCGGACCGCGGTGCGCTCATCATTGCGCACAGTCCGCGGGCGGTGCAGCGGGCGGACCGCATCGTCGTGCTGGACGCGGGCCGGAGACTGGAAGCTGGCAGCGAGCGTCCTTCGACTGGCGGTGATTCGTCCGGCACGATGCGCCGTTCACCCGCTCAGGATGCTTCGACTGGCGGTGATTCGTCCGGCACGATGCGCCGTTCACCCGCTCAGGATGCTTC
>DAOUGK010000620.1:0-4073 GCA_034429055.1 Anaerolineae bacterium
CGAACTGGACTGCCCGGTAGACCGGGATCGAATCGGGCTGGCCGAGCAGTGCGGCGATGAGGTAAGTCAGGATGGGGGCGCCCGGCATATAAGGGTACGCGCTGTTGTCCGCCGGCGGCGTGTAGATGGGTGTGCCCAGCCGGAATTTCAGGATGTCGTTGACGAAGGAGCTTTCAGAGAAGCTCAACAGGTCAGCCGGCACGCGGATATAGGCGATCATCTGGTAGGCCGCCGCCAACATGAGCGCAAGTCCCGCGGCTGCAAGGAGTGTGATGCCGATCCGTGCTGCATACGGTCGGGACAGCAAGTCTGCCCGACCTGCGAGCCGGCTGAATCTTCCAGTCAAATCAGGATACATATCCCAGTCCTCTCAACCGTTCGCGTATGATGAGCTCTTCATCATCTGCATCCCAACCCTGATCGAGGCGATTGCCGCTATCCGTTGTCATCTGGCCCGCCAGCAGCG
Organism: Anaerolineae bacterium; assembly: GCA_034429055.1. Classification (GTDB taxonomy): domain Bacteria; phylum Chloroflexota; class Anaerolineae; order CG2-30-64-16; family CG2-30-64-16; genus MWBF01. The sequence continues at coordinate 467 of DAOUGK010000620.1, forward strand.
ATCGGCCCTGCATCGCGGTGGGCACATCATATCCGCCCAGCTCCAGCAGCGTCGGCGCGATATCCAGCAGATGTGCTCCCGTCACTTCACCGCTGAGGGGCAGGTTCGGTGCGGCCAGAACGAACGCGCCATACTGCGCATGGTTGCAGCCGTCCGGCCCGGTGTCGTTTTCCTGCGTATGGATCGTGGGGTAGCCCACGCCGCCGATCGAGCGCCAGTAAAGCCCGCCGAAGTGGACAATGAGGTCCGGCGCAATATTGCGCACGTTGCGATAGACCTCCTCCGGCTTGAAGACCAGGGTGCCCAGGGGCTGACCTTTGTCATCGACCGTGGCTTCAAAAAGGGCCCTAATCTCCTCGCGGAAGCTTTCGTACTCGTACGGCTCAATGGCTCCTTGCGGCTCACGCCCCTTGATGTTCAGAAACACACGCGCATAGTAGCCGCCCTCGCTCCAGACGCGCGTCTGCTCCCAGTTCACGTCGAGCTCGTTGAAGGAGGTGATGCGGTCGGGATAGGAGTTGAGCACCAGCAGCCCCTGGCGGACGAGCCATTCGTTGACGCAGAAGCCGCCGTCCAACCGTTGTGCGCCGTGGTCCGAGACCAACAGAACGGCGGTGTCCTGGTCGAGCAGGGCCAGCGTCTCGCCGATCTCCTGATCGAGATGGAGGTAATAGTCGCGGATGACTTCCTCGTAAGGATTCCCCGGTTCATACAGGACGTGCTGCGGATCATGGTATTGCCAGAAGCCATGCTGCACCCGGTCCAGGCCAATGTCAACGAACTGAAAATAGTCCCATGCCTGCGTAGTCAGCAGATGACGCACAACCTGAAACTGCTTGCGGCTCATCGCAAAGATTTCGTCCCGCAGCCAATCCTTGCGCTCGGTGCGGAAGCCTTTGACATCCACCGGATATGAGCCGATCAGCTGCGCAAGTTCGGCTCCCAACGTCGCAGGATACGTGAAAACGTCCTGGGTCGGGTCAGGTGTCAGGAAACAGCCCACCGACACGCCGTTGACCTTGCGGGGCGGATAGTTCGGCGGCACCCCGATAATCACCGAGCGCCCGCCCTCACGCGCGATCTGGTCCCAAATGGCGAGTTCCTGGATGGAGCGAGCATTGACTGTGCTCATCCCGCTGTAAGAGTGATCTGCGCGATTGCGAAAGCCGTAGATGCCGAGCGTGCCCGGGTCCTGGCTTGTTGCCATGCACATCCAGGCCGGGACCGTGATAGGCGGGATGATGCTTTGCAGCGGGCCGTAGCAGCCCCACGCCATCAGCCGGCGGATGTTCTCCAGGCGCTCATCGCCCAGCAGAAGTTCGGGCGCAGCACAGTCGAGACCGAGCACGAGGATCTTCATTGCAGCAGCGAACTCCCTTCCATCGCCGGGCCCTTGGGCACGCGCAGCGCCGCCAGAATCGTAGGCGCCAGATCCTCCAGACCGGGAGCCACGCCGGATGCTGGGAAGGGCCTGTTCATCAGCAGGACGCCGGGGACCAGTTGCGGATCGACTGCGTGATCGCCGGCCCACTTCTTGGTATTGTCCTCGAACAGCCCCTCCGGCACGCCGCCCAATGGGGTGCCCCAGGAGGCCCGGTACCCGGCTGCGAAGTTGACCAGCAGGTCCGGGGCCTCGTGCAGATACGGGCCGGAGTACAGTTGCTCGGACGGCACAACGCTCGAGATGGCAATTGACCCGTCCCGGGGCTCACGCAGACCGGCTAGCCCGCCTGCAATCTGTGCCTTCACCTGCGCTGCCTGGCCTGGTTTGACGATGCCCTCGGCTTCCCGGCCTGCCAGGTTCAAGTAGATGCTGCTGAGGCCCAGGGCATACGCCTGCGTGCGGCTCCAATCCACGGCGCGCAGGAAATCTCCGGCCTCTGCGCCGGGCGTCAGCCCCTTCTTCAGCGCGAGGAAGCCATGCTCGTGCAGCCAGGTATTGAGATTCACGCCGCGGCGGAAGCTGTTCATGCCGTGGTCGCTCAGCACGATGAACAAGGTAGATGGGTCAGCGAACTCCATCGCCTGCCCCACGATTCTGTCACAGGCGCGATAATGTTCGTCGATAACATCTGCGTAGGCGTCGGTGAGCGCCAGCCCGCGGTTGGCCGGATGTTCCGGCTCTCCGAACCGCCAGAACATATGCTGCAACCGATCGGGCGTGTCGAAGAGGCAGTAGAACAAGCCTTCCTTGAAGCGATTCAGCTCGTACAGCATCATGCGCTCGCGCTCGCGCAAAACCCCTTCACACTGGGCCAGGTAAGCAGATTCATCGAAGCGCTCGTTGTTTAACCCGCCGTGGTCCTCCACCATGCCGGTCGTATAGAAGGCGCCGAGCCGGGCGGACAGCTCTTTGGTATATTCCGGCGGTGAGCTGATGGGGAAGAGCGGCGCTTCAGGATCAAAGTTGATGGGCGAAGCATGTAGTTGCAGGGTGGGTGTCGCCTGCGTCAGATAAAAGCGCACCATGCCCCGTACCGCCACCAGCGGGCCTGCCTTGAACTTGACCTTGAGCCAATCGCTCCATTGCCCTTCGCGCAGCTCCAGGTGGGCCGGCTCGCCTGCACTGTGCACGAGGACGCTGCGCCGCGGTTCGTCAACCTGCAACGTCAATTCGAAGGTGATGTCGTCGCGCGTCTTCGGATGGCGCGGCCCGATAAGGTGTGTGCGGTACAGGCCGCTCGCGCCGTCATCCGGTTCCGTGGTCAGCTGGAGCACATTCTCGCTTTCACCTGGCACGAGATTCCCGTCGGTAGAATAGAAGGTGGAGGTGCCTAACCCGCCGCGCAGGTCCGGCACGCCCACCCCGGCCAACATGCGCCCGCGAATCTGGTCAGGAGGGTAAGTGCATGGGCAGCGCAGGACGGTCGAGGGGATGCCTGCGGCAGTCAGCAGGTCCCAGATGGCCGTGCCCCGCCGCATGTTGACGGCTTTGGGGGGCAGGAAGGGATTCTTCTGCTCATAACGGTTCAGGGACAGGATCGGGAAGTAGGTCTTTGGATCACGATGCACAAAATCGTAGATGCCGTGGCCCCCAGGATTGACGCCCGTGGCAAAAGTAGACCAGGCCACCGGCGTCTGGGCCGCCGCGGTCGTCCGCACGCGCGTATAACCGCCGGCTGCACAGAGCTTTGCCATATTGGGCAGCGCGCCTGCCTGCAGCAAACGGTCCACGATCTTGGGTTCCAGTCCATCCAATCCGATGACGATGACCTTCTTGATCGCTTCCATTCACTTCCATCCACTTATGAAGCCATGCCGGCTTTCCACCGTCGATCAATCGGAGCTTGGCTTGGAATCGGGTTCCTCGTCCGGCTCATCCTGCCGCTCTTCCGGAGGCTGCCCCTTCAGCTTGCGGGCGGTTTTGCGGGCCAGCGACGCAAGGCGCTGGCCGAACAGCAACCCTACGCCGACCAGTCCTGCCAGCGCGGAGCCCAGGGGCAACAAAGTGTCTGGTCCCAGGTAAGTCACAACCGAAGGTTTTTCCAACGCATCAGTAACCATCTCGCGTCTCCTTTGCATTACGGGCGTTCGTTAAGTACTTTCGAAAGCGGGCCCGAACCCATCGAAATCAGAGGCATCCATTTCCGCTGCAGCGGCGGTGCGG
>DAOUGK010000621.1:0-4573 GCA_034429055.1 Anaerolineae bacterium
CACCGCGCCGATGCGGATCCACACATCCGGATCGTCCGGCGTATGCCCGGCAGCCGCCTGGAAGTCCGCCAGCGCCCCTGCGTAGTCGCCGTAGTTGATGATCTTCTGTTCGCCCGCGGTCTGAGATGAAAGCGCAGCCTGCACCTGCGGATCGACCGGGAAGAGCGTGCGCATCAGCAGCCACGCGCCAACGATCACCGCCGCAACCACACCCAGAGTGACCAGAGTGCGCCGCCAGCGGACTATGCTCTCCTGCCGCACGAGGTCGTCGAGCTGCCACCACCACGCCAGCCCGGTCGCGGTGCCGTGCTGGCGCGTGCGCAATTGGTCCAGCCCGCCGGCCGCCCACAGCTCGCGCAGCACGCGCGGCCCGTTGCGCCGCAACTGCGCCTGGATGGTGTCCCAGCGGCCGGATTCGGGACGCAGGTCAACGCCCTGCGCCTCGAGTTCCGGCCAGAGCTCGTCGATCCGGTCCAGGTCCAGCAGGAGTTCGGCGGCTTCCTGGCCGCTGCCGCGGAGGTTGGCGAGCCGCTTCTCAACGCGGCCCAGGAGTTCCCGCAGTTCGTCTGCGGGGGTCATTTGACTTGTTCGGATTGCACGCGCCATGTTTACGCTTTACTCGTCCCCGGCCTCTTCAGCCTCGACTTCAGGTTCCGCCTTGTCTTTGGCTTTCGCGGCCTTCTCCATCTCGTTCCAGATGCGGCCGATGCCCTGCTTGATCTGCGACTCGGTCTTGGACTTCAGGGCCGGGGAGATGGGGAACCAGCCGACAACCTCACGCAGCACCGTCTGGACTGTCTCCTGCTTGGAGCGGTTCTGGCGGTGGAAGGTTCGCACCCGCGCCCGCATATAGCGGATGTACTCGGACATCTGTTCCGTCGCATCGCGGCCGCAGACAGGCCCGCGGCCGGGCACAATCTGGTCGGCCTTGAACTTACGGATATAGGTCAGCCCGTCCAGCCATTCCTTCGAGTTGGCCTGCGCCATGTACGGGTGCTGATCGACCCAGACCGCATCGCCGACAAACAGGATGCGCTCGTTGGGGAGCCAGATGACGGAGGTAGCCGCGGTGTGCCCGCCAATCTTCATGATGCGCAGATCGCGGCCCCCGCGCACGATATCCAGCCGGTGTGAGAACGTGATCCTGGGCACGACAATCTGGATATTCGTGAATTGCGCCTGGATCTCCGGCTCCTTCTTGAAGGAGTCTATGACGCGCTGTTTGAAGTTGTCGCCATAGCCCTTCATGTGCTTCCAGGCGATGTCATGGGCCACGACGGGCGTCGGCATGAAATACTGGTTGCCGACGATGTGGCCGCGGTGGTGGTCCGTATTGATGATATACAGGAACGGTTTGCCGCCGGACATCTGGCGCAGTTCTTCGCGGAAGGCCACGGCCTGCTTCGGCACGATCGGCGTGTCGATGATGATGCAGCCCTCGGTGGTCAGGATGGCTCCGTAGTTGGCCCCGCGCTGATCGGTCTCCACGAAGATGCCGGGTGAGATTTCACGCATAAGACACGACCTCGACTTACAGAGTGGACAGCCCCGCGTGCAGCGCGGCATCCAGTACATCGTCAACGGGCACGCCGCCCTGCGCCCAATCGGGCCGGCCGCCCCCGCGCCCCCCGCCTGCCGCCACCGCAGCGCGCAACAGCGCGGCCGCATCGACCGTCAGGTCATCGGAGCGGGTGCAGAACACCTGGGGCCGCTCCCCGCGCGCCGCCAGCAGCACGACGGTCCGCTCGCGCGCCTTGAGGGCCTGTGCCACGCGCTTGACGCGCTCCGCCGGGGCAGCGAGCGCCTGCGCCACAACCCGGTAGCTGCCGCGCGATTCAGCCCCGGCCCAGAGCGCGGCCGCGGTCGCCTCGACCCACTGGCGCTCCAGGTCGGCCCGCTCCTTGCGCAGCGCGTCCAGTTCGGACGCCCGCCGGTCCACCGCGGTCAGGAGCTCATCCTGGCCCGTCGTGAAGCGGGCGACCAGTCCCTGCGCCAGCGCGTGCAGCCGGGCGTAATCCGCCCGCGCGCGGCCGCCGCAGAGGAAGGTCACGCGCAGCTCCCCACCCCGGCGCTCGGTCGCGCTGACCTTGATGAGGCCCACCTGGCTGCTGTTGGCGACGTGCGTGCCGCCGCAAGCCGACCAGTCGAACCCCGCAACCTGGACAATCCGAATGTTTTCTGTGACCTTCGGCGCGCGGCGCAGCGGCAGCGCGGCAAGCTCCTCCGGCGTCACATAGCCCGCGGTGACAGGCAAGGACCGGTCGATGATGCGGTTCGCCGCGGCTTCGGCCGCGGCCACGGCTGCGCCGTCGAGGTCTGCGCGGGAGAGGTCGATGGTGCTGTAGGCCACACCCAGGTGAAATGCGACGGTCTCAGCTCCGCACGTTTCGATGAACGCCTGCGAGAGGATGTGCTGGCCCGTGTGCTGTTGCATGTGGTCGAAGCGCCGCGCCCAGTCTACCGTACCCGCTACCGGCGTACCCGCCGGCCAGTCCGCCGGGGCGGCGCCCCCGTCGAGCCAATGCCAGACCAGGCCGTTCTCGCTCGTTACGTCAACCACCGCCCGGCTGCCGGCCGCCGCGGTGAGCTGCCCCGTATCGTTCGGCTGGCCCCCGCCCGTGGGATAGAATGCGGTGCGATCCAGCGCGACCGCCAGCCGGTCGCCCTCCGCGCGGGCTGCCAGCACGCGGCCCGCGAAGTCTGCACAGTATGCATCGGCGTAATAGAGGCGCTCGGTGTTCATGCGGCATCCGCTGTCCCGCGGGACGCTGCCTGCGGTCCCAGCGCGTAGTCGGCCAACGTCTTCTGGCTCTGGGATTTGATTGTCAAAGCGCGGTGATACAGGTCTACGTACTTGACTGCGGAGCGCCGCCAGGAGAAATCGACCGCCATGCAGCGACGGACAAGCTGCCGCCAGATTTCTCGGTGGCGGTACGTCTCCAGCGCGCGAATCAGCGCCGTGTACAAGGCCATCGCGTCATAGGTTGCGAAGTCGAAGCCGTGGCCCTCGCCGGTTTCCGGGGTGTAGTCGCTGACGCTGTCCGCCAGTCCGCCGACGCGATGCACGACCGGCACGGCCCCGTAGCGCATGGCGACCATCTGGTTCAGGCCGCACGGCTCGAAGCGCGACGGCATCAGGAAGATGTCGCTGCCTGCGTAGATGCGCTGTTCGAGGGGCCGGGTGAACGTGAGGAACACAGCCACGCGCTCCGGGTAGCGTACGGCCAGCGCATTCAGCATTTCGTGATAGCGCATCTCGCCCGTGCCCATGACGACCAGCTGACATCCATTGTGGCGCAGCAGCGGGTCGGCGATGGCATTGATAAGGTCGAACCCCTTCTGATCGATCAGGCGCCCCACAATGCTGACGATGGGCATCTCCGGGTGCTGGGCAAGCTTGGCTTCCGCCTGCAGCGCGGCCTTGTTCGCCGCGCGCGCCTCGATGTTGGTAATGTCGAAGTGCACGGCGATGTTCGGGTCGGTCGCGGGATCGTACAGCTCGGTGTCGATGCCGTTGAGGATGCCGAACAGCCGGTCTCGGCGGTCACGCAGCACCGGATCGAGCCGCTGGCCGAACTCCGGCGTCAGAATCTCCTGGGCATAGGTTTCGCTGACGGTATTGATGATATCCGCGAACAGCAGCCCCCGCGCCATCAGGTCCACGACGTAGTTAAGGTCGGGCGCGATATCGGGATGAGCGATAAAGCCGGTCTCGGCCAGCCCCGCGATTTCGAGAATCCGGTAGCCGAAAATGCCCTGGTATTCGAGATTGTGCGCGGTGTAGAGCGTGGCGATGGACGAGAAGAAAGGATCATCCCGGTAGACCGTCTTCAACCAGTTGGGGATCAGCGCGGTATGCCACTCGTTGCAGTGGATGATATCGGGCTGCCAGCCCATCGTGCGGCACGTTTCTAGCGCGGCGCGCGAGAAGAAGATGAACCGCTCTGCATCGTCCGGGTACATGTAGATGCCCTGGCGGTCGAAGTAGCGCGGGCTGTCCACGAAGTAAACGGGCGTCAGGCCGCTGTTCGCGCCGATGCTGCCCTCGTAGATGGCGGCGGTCTCGGTGCGTTCATCCATTGGCACCGCCACCGCCTCGAGCACACGACGCAGCTCGAACTTCTCGATCTCGACGCGGCCATAGCGCGGCATCATGATGCGCACATCATGGCCGAGCGCGCGGATGGCCTTCGGCAATGCGCCGGCCACATCGGCCAGCCCGCCGGTTTTGGCAAACGGCACGCATTCGGCCGTCAGATACAGGACTTTGAGTGGTTTTTGCAGGCCCATGGCTTGCGGGCTCCCAGGGTGGTGTGGGGCCTATGGTAGCACAGAAGGCGGCAAAGCGCAACGCGCTTTAATCTACGATCTCCGCACGCACGGCCCGGGTGAGCGCGATGAACTCCGGCTCCGTCGTCACAGTGATGTCACGGGGCCGCGGAAGAGGGATGGCGAATTGTGCGCGCACGCGCCCCGGCCGCGGCGACATCACGATGACCCGGTCTGCCAGGAATACGGCTTCGGAGATGCTGTGCGTCACCATCACGACGGTGGGCCGGCGCAGCGACCAGAT
>DAOUGK010000622.1:0-8432 GCA_034429055.1 Anaerolineae bacterium
GCCGCCGGAGGTGAGCAACTGGTTGGGCCGCTCGTGCCGGTAATACTGAGCCACCCACATCTGGTGCTGGCCCACATCGGTCACGATCAGCGCAGGCGCGCCGCGGGTTGCGCGGTGGATCGCGTCGATGACAAAGGGCACGTGCGGCGCGCCGTCACATGCCGTGGCAGACAGGATATCGCGCGCGGTCGTATCATTGCGCCAGGCTTCGATCTGGCTGAACCATGCCGACCGATCGCGCGGCTCCACCAGGGGCAATAGCTGGGTCAGGACCTGTTTGACGTCGCCCACGATGCCCAGGTCCGCCGTGACGTTCTTGCCGATCTCCGCGGGGTCGATGTCCACGTGAATCACATCTGCGTGCTGTGCATAGGTCGCCAGGTTGCCCGTCACCCGGTCGTCAAACCGCATGCCCAGGGCAATGAGCAGGTCTGCGTTCTGGATGGCCTCGTTGACGAACGCTTCGCCGTGCATGCCCATCATGCGCAAGTTCAGTGGGTGTGATTCGGCGATGCTGCCGATGCCCAAGAGCGTGGTGGAGATGGGGATCTGGCCCGTTTCGGCCAAGGTGCGCAGCTCGTCATGCGCACCGGCGAGGATAATGCCGTGGCCCGCCAGGATGACCGGACGCCGCGCCGTATTGATATAGGCTGCGGCCCGCCGGATCTGCTCCTCGCGGCCTCGACTCTGCAACCGGTAGCCGGGCAATCGCAGCCGGATGGCGTCATAGTCGAACTCGGTGGACTTGAACTGCACGTCCTTGCAGATGTCCACCAGCACGGGGCCGGGCCGGCCCGACCGGGCAATGTGAAACGCTTCCTTCATCACTACAGGGAGTTCATCGACGTCGGTCACGAGGTAGTTGTGCTTAGTGACGGGGAGCGTGACGCCGGTCACGTCCGTCTCCTGGAACGCATCCGTGCCGACGAGATGTGAGGCGACCTGGCCGGTGATGGCGACGACGGGAATCGAATCCATCATTGCGCCCGCCAGGCCGGTGACGAGGTTGGTGGCGCCAGGGCCTGACGTTGCCATGCAGACGCCGACCCCACCCGAGGCCCGCGCGTAGCCATCGGCTGCAAACGCGGCATTCTCCTCGTGGCGCACCAGCACGTGATGGACGGGGTAGTCCAACAACGCATCGTAGGCGGGCATGATCGCGCCGCCGGGATAACCGAAGACGACACTGACGCCCTCACGCATCAGGCTCTCCCAGATGATCTGCGCACCTGTCCGTTGCATGTTACCTCCGGGGAATGGGTATGGTACCAGCGACAGCATGGCGTTGCGCGATTCACGCGTTCAACCAGGCTGCATTATGACGTTGCGTTCTTTGCGTCTTTGCGTGAACATGATATTCGGCGGGGCACGGGGCGTTGTGCCGGGGTGCTGTCGTAGCAGGGAAGGATGGCAGAAAAAAGGGCCTCCCGTTTGGGAGGCCCTGTTCAGGGTTCAGACTCTACGTTGACTCTGTGTCCGGCTGGTTCAGGGCCTCCCAAGCGGTGTTAGCTCCTTGACAACAAGGAGCTTGCTAATAAGAACCAGAACCAGGCCGGAAGCTGTTATCATCTGCTTAACTTGCTCTCTTTCTGAATGTCAGGACTCTAACATAGGTCACACAGCTTGTCAAACCGCGAAAAGGGGGTAACTGTCACCGTTACAAAAGGGGGTCAAGGGTGGTCTTCCGGTTGGGAGGTGAAGCCGCTCAAGTGGTAGAATACCGTAACAGTTGATCCTCCACCCCACGGAAAATGCCATGGACTACACCTACACCGATATTGCCAAAATGATCGACCATTCCCTGCTCAACCCCACGCTGACCGCGGCAGAGCTGGAGCAGGGCATCCTGGTGGCCCGCACGTACGATGTCGCCAGCGTCTGCATCATGCCCTACTACTTGCGCCGCTGCGCGGAGCTGCTGGCCGGCAGCACGGTCGTGCCCAGCACGACCATCGGCTTCCCACACGGCGGGCATACCACTGCGGCCAAGGTCGCAGAGGCACGGCAAGCCCTCGCTGACGGCGGCATCGAGCTGGACATGGTCGTGAACATCAGCCAGGTCTTGAGCGGCGGCTGGGACTACGTCCGCGCCGATATTGCGGCGGTCACGGATGTCACCCATGCGGCGGGCGGCAAGGTCAAGGTCATCTTCGAAAACTGCTATCTGAACGACGATCAGAAGATTCGCCTGTGCGAAATCTGCGGTGACTTGCGGGTCGATTGGGTCAAGACCTCGACCGGCTATGGCAGCGGCGGCGCGACGGATGCCGACCTCCGGCTGATGCGCGCCCATGCGCCTGCGCACGTGCAGGTCAAGGCCGCGGGCGGCGTGCGCACGCTCGACCGCGCCCTCGAAGTGCGCGCGTTGGGCGTCACCCGGTTCGGTGCGACGCAGACGGTCGCGATCTTGGAGGAATGCAAGCGCAGGCTCGCCGCATCATAACGTCCTGGAATGCGGAGTGCGCATCCTCAGATGCGCAGACCTGGTACTTTCATCAGCGAAAGGAACCTCATCATGGCCTATCTCCCCGCAGCGGAGCGGTACGACACGATGCAGTATCGGCGGACGGGGCGCAGCGGCCTGCTGCTGCCCGCCATTTCCCTCGGCCTGTGGCACAATTTCGGCGGCGTGGACACGCTGGAAAATGCCCGTGCGATGATTCACCGGGCCTTCGACCTCGGCATCACCCATTTTGACCTGGCGAACAACTACGGGCCGCCTCCCGGCTCGGCAGAAGAGAACTTCGGCAGGATCCTCAGTCAGGACCTCGCCGCCTATCGGGATGAGCTGATCATCTCGTCGAAGGCGGGCTACCGCATGTGGCCGGGGCCTTACGGTGAGTGGGGCTCACGCAAGTATCTCGTCGCCAGCCTTGACCAGAGCCTCAAGCGCATGGGCCTGACCTACGTCGATATCTTCTACAGCCACCGGCCCGACCCGAACACCCCGCTCGAAGAGACCATGCTGGCGCTCGACTATGCCGTGCGCAGCGGCCGCGCGCTCTATGCGGGCATCTCGTCCTACAACCCGGAGCAGACCCGCCGCGCCGCAGCCATCCTGCGCGACCTGGGCACGCCCTGCCTCATCCACCAGCCCGTCTACAGCATGTTCAACCGGTGGATCGAGCCCGAGCTGCTCGACGTGCTGGCCGCCGAAGGCATCGGGTGCATCGTGTTTTCGCCGCTCGCCCAGGGCCTGCTGACCGGCAGGTACCTCCAGGGGATTCCGGCGGATTCACGTGCTGCCAAGCCCCACGGCTTCCTGAAGCCCGAGCAGCTCACCGACGACAAACTGGCGAAGGTGCGCCGGCTCAACGAGATTGCGCAGGCGCGCGGCCAATCGCTGACGCAGCTTGCACTGGCATGGGTGCTGCGTCACCCGGGCATGACCTCCGCGCTCATCGGCGCGAGCAAGGTCAGCCAGATCGAGGAGTGCGTCGCCTCCCTCGCGAACCTCGCATTCAGCGCAGACGAACTGGCACAGATTGACGCGATCCTGGCATAGTCGGCAGGTGAAGTCATGAGAGATCCATCTGCTGCCCTCCCCCGCATCCGGGTCAGCGAGAACGGGCGCTACCTCGTCACTGAGACGGGCGCGCCCTTTTTCTGGCTGGGCGACACCGCGTGGGAGCTGTTCCACCGGCTCCGGCGGGAGGAAGCCGCGCTCTACTTCGCCGACCGGGCTGCGAAACGCTTCACGGTCATTCAGGCCGTCGTGCTGGCCGAGTTCGCCGGGTTGACCCAGCCAAACGCATACGGCGACCTGCCCCTCGATGACCTCGACCCGCGGCGGCCCAACGCGGCTTACTTCCGGCTCGTAGACGACTACATCGACCTGGCCGCGGCCCACGGCCTCTACGTCGGTCTGCTGCCGACCTGGGGCGACAAAGTGACGCCCATCTGGGGCACGGGGCCGTGCATCTTCGATGCAGAGAACGCGCGCGAGTACGGCTACCGGCTGGGCGAGCGATACCGCGACCGCACCAACGTCCTCTGGGTCCTGGGCGGCGACCGGCCTGCGGAGCACGAAGACACAGACTATCGCCCGGTCTGGCGGGGCATGGCCGAGGGCATTCGCGCAGGGACGGGTGGCCCCGCCTTCATGACTTATCACCCGATGGGCGGACATTCGTCCGCGGAGTGGCTGCACGATGCGCCCTGGCTCGACATGAACATGATGCAATCCGGCCACGGCAACGGCCGCGACGCGCCCGCATGGGACATGATCGCAGCCGACTACGCGCGGACACCGGTCAAGCCCGTTCTCGACGGCGAGCCGAACTACGAGGACCACCCTGTCAATCCCTGGCCCGCGTGGGACCCGGCCAACGGCTACTTCCGCGACCACGACGTCCGCAAGCAACTGTACCGCTCGGTCTTTGCGGGCGGCTGCGGCGTGACCTACGGCCATCATGCCATCTGGCAGTTCGGCGGCACGCGCTACCCGCTCATCAACCGCGCGGACCGCACCTGGCTCGAAGCGCTCGACCGGCCCGGCGCGGCGCAAGTGGCGCATCTGCGCAACCTGATGCTCTCCCGCCCGTATCTATCACGGGTACCGGATCAATCGTTGTTCCTCTCCCCGGCGGGCGAGCGGGGCGATCATGTACAGGCCACGCGTGACGCCGAAGGCAGCTACGCGCTGGTGTACCTGCCCCGGCCCCTGCCGGTCACGGTGGACTTGAGCAAGCTCAACGGCCCGCAGGACATCGCCTGGTGGTACGACCCGGTGACCGGGCAGTCGCACCATGCAGGCACGTATCCGGCACAGGCAGGCGTCACCTTCTCGCCGCCCGGCCACCGGCCTGACTGGGTGCTGGTGCTGGACGAGGCGGCGCGGGGCTTCGGGCCGCCGGGCAGATAGAAAGCCTTTGCGTCTTCGCGTTAGCATTCAGGAGGTTAGCCATGTTGCCTCGGGTCATCGTACATAATGCGGTCAGCGCGGATGGGCGCATCGACTGGTTCATGCCCGATGTCGGCCTGTTCTACGAGCTGGCGGGGCGCTGGCATGAGGACTGCACTCTATCGGGCAGCGATACGCTCCTCATGGCGGAGGAAGAAATCGCGCCGGAAGGGGAGGATGCATTCGAGCCGCCAGCCATGGCAGAGGACGACCCGCGCGCCATCCTGGCCGTGCCGGACAGCCGCGGGCGCATCCGCACCTGGCACCACTGGCGGCAACTGCCCTACTGGAAAGGCGCAGTGGTGCTTGTCTCCCGCTCGACGCCGAAGGAATACCTGGAATACCTCAACCGCCGCCACATCGACGCCATCGTCGCAGGCGATGACCACGTGGATTACCGCGCCGCGCTCGAAGAATTGAACGACCGCTACGACGTGAAAGCTGTACGCGTGGACAGCGGCGGGACGCTCAACGGCCACCTGCTGCGCGCGGGACTGGTGGACGAGGTCAGCCTGCTCATCCATCCGGCGCTGGTCGGCGGCGTCTCGCCCCGCTCCGCCTTCCGCGCGCCTGACCTAACAGGACCGGACGGCGTCACGCCCCTCAAGCTGATGTCGGCGGAGGAAGTGCGCGACGGCATTGTGTGGCTTCGCTACGAGGTCGTTCGATGATGCGCAGCTACGATTACGCGCACCGCGCCGGAGTCCACGAAATCACCTGGTCGGAGTTCGGTGAGTTGGCCGCAGTGCTGACCGAGCGCATCGCCGCGCACTCGCCGGACATCATCGTCGGCATCGCGCGAGCCGGGCTGTTCCCTGCGACCGCGGTCGCGTGCAGCCTGCGGCGGGAGCTCTACCCGGTCCGCATAACGCGTCGCGTGGACGATATAGCCACGTTCGACCATCCGGTCTGGCGCGTGGACGTGCCTGCCGAGGTTGCAGGGCGGTGCGTTGTCGTGGTGGATGAGATGGCGGACAGTGGAGAGACACTGGCTCTGGTCGCAAACCGGGTGCAGGAGCGCGGGGCCGCGCACGTCGTCACCGCCAGTCTCATCGCACACTCGTGGGCTGCGCCTGCACCCGACGTGACCGCGCTGGTGACAGATGCGTTCGTGATCTTCCCCTGGGATGCGCAAGTCCACGTGGACGGCGCGTGGCAGCGCCACCCGGAGATTGTCGAGGGCTTACGGCTGCAGGGGCTGGAATAGCAGCATCAACTCTGCTTCCGACCGCACGTTCACGCCGCCAGCGCAGCCTGCCTGGTCGTCAGTACGTCTGCCGCAGACAATCGACGCACCTGCGCAGGGGCCAGCGTCAGCAATGCGCGCGTCGAGCCATCCGGGTTGACGAACTCAACTTCGTAAGCCAACGATGGCGCGTTGTAGAGCTCTACCACCGCGCCTACATCACCTGCCAGCACCCTATGCTCTGGGAAGTTCGTCACCGCAACTACCGTCTCGAGTAGATTCAGTTTATCATCCATATCCGTTTACCCCTTGCGTGCCGCCGGCTCGATCGTCACCAATTCGGCCTCCTCGCGGCTTGGCCGGATGATCCAGACGCTTGTCACCTGCCGCGCCGGTCCGTGCGGCCCCTGCAATGCTGCCGTAATAACATACTTGCGACCTAATGACGAGGGCTGCCCCGGTTCGGCAGGCTGGACAAGATGCTGTTCGCGGATATCCCGCTCCAGCCGGCTCCAGTCGTCGGCCGAATATCCCATCTGCGCAAAGAACGCGGCTTTGTATCGCCCCGTGTCATGCTCGAAGCTCAGGACGTAGTCCCGAAGTTTCCGCGGGTCAATCACGGCATTCGCTGCGTTTGGCAACAAATCAGGCATGTTGGGATTATAGCATAACGCCTCAACGGCCGATAGATACTGGCATTCCGTTTCCATCAACAAGCTGGCGGCGATTTGACATGCATGATATCCTACAGCCATGAGCAAAGTGCAGTTACTGGACCTGACACAGGCGCAGTTGAACGACCTTCTAGCAGGTTGGGAGGAGCCGCCGTACCGCGCGCGGCAGGTGTGGGAGTGGATTTACCGCAAGCTGGCGGATGACCCGGCGCAGATGACGAACCTGCCCGCGACGTTGCGCGGCCGGCTGGCTGCGGAAACCCGCATCGACCCGTTGGAAGTCGTCTACGAGCAGCGGTCAGCCGACCGGCACACGACCAAATGGTTGTTCCGCCTGCCCGACGGGTTGACGATCGAGACGGTGTTGATGCGCTATGATCAGCGGCGGACGGTGTGCATCAGCACGCAGGCCGGCTGTGCGATGGGGTGCGTATTCTGCGCAACCGGGCAGGCCGGGCTGGCGCGCAATCTGACGTCCGGCGAGATTGTTGCGCAGGTGCTGTATGCCGCCCGCTATCTGACACGCGGTGCAAAGCACAATCGCCCGGATGCGACGACCGCAGATGACCGGCACATGCCTCTGGCAGCCGGCAGCCGGCCCACCTCGCCCGCCGCGGCGCTCAGCTCGTTCATGTCGCTCGGCTCGCTGGGGGTCAGTTCGCCCGAGTTCCCCGACGAAGACCGCCGCCAGCCCGCACCCGCGGACGAAACCCGGCTGACGAACATCGTCGTGATGGGTATGGGCGAGCCGCTGGCGAACTACGACCGGACGTGGCAGGCGCTTCGCACGATCACGGACCCGCAGGCGTTCGGTCTCGGCGCACGGCACATCACCGTGTCCACCGTCGGCCTGCCCCAGGGCATCCGCCGCATGGCCGACGAACCTTTACAGGTGAACCTGGCGGTCAGCCTCCATGCGCCGAACGATGCACTACGCTCGCAACTCCTGCCCGTAAACCACCGTTACCCCATTGCGGAGTTGATGGCCTCGATACGCGACTACATCACCCGGACCAACCGGCGGGTGACGTTCGAGTACGCGCTGATGAGCGGCATCAACGACCTGCCTGAGTTGGCCCGCGAGCTGGCGGCGCTGCTCAGACCCCTGCGCAGCCCGACCGGCGGCGTGATGTGCCACGTCAACCTCATCCCCCTCAACCCGGTGGCCGAGTCGCCCTACCAGCCCTCTACCCCGGAAGCAGCCGCCGAATTCCAGGCCATCCTCGAACGCAGCGGCATTCCTGCCACCGTCCGTATGCGCCGGGGCATCGACATCGACGCGGGCTGCGGGCAGTTGCGCCGGAGGATTGAAGAATAGAACGCTGATAAACGCTGATGTGCCAACCATAGGTTGGCCCGGATTAGCGCTGATCTTCTGAGATGATTACGAAAGACAACCATCAGCGTGTATCAGTTGCATCAGCGTTCATCAGCGTTCTATCTGTCTCTTGCCACGCGCACTAGCTGTTCCAGTATGAGCCGGTCGGCGCCGTCCGGCAGCGTCAGTCGCACCCCTGTCGCCGGATCGTAGAACCCCACGGCGATGCGATACTCGCCCGCCGCGGCATCGGCCTGCACGTTGACCGTGTGTGTATCGGTCAGGTACTCACCGGGCAGCCAGCCGGGCGTCGGGTAGGCGCCCATGCCCGGCTGGCTGTCGCCGTAGCCG
>DAOUGK010000623.1:0-7608 GCA_034429055.1 Anaerolineae bacterium
CGCGCTCGCGTCCCACAACAGAGTCGTGGCTTCGCCGGAGGCCGTCGCACGGGCTTTCCCGCTGGCGCGCGCGTGCTGGCTCGTCGGCGCGCCGCAGATTCGCAACCGGGGCACGGTCGCGGGCAACCTGGTGACGGCCAGCCCGGCGAATGACACGATCACGCCGCTCTGGGCGATGGATGCGACCGTAACGCTGGCAAGCCGGGCGCGCGGGGAGCGCACCCTGGCATTCGATGCCTTCTTTCAGGGCGTGCGCCGCACCGCGCTCCAGCCGGACGAGCTGCTCGTGCGCATCGACGTGCCCGCGCTGAAGTCCACGGAGCGCGGG
This sequence comes from Anaerolineae bacterium, assembly GCA_034429055.1. Classification (GTDB taxonomy): domain Bacteria; phylum Chloroflexota; class Anaerolineae; order CG2-30-64-16; family CG2-30-64-16; genus MWBF01. The sequence continues at coordinate 329 of DAOUGK010000623.1, forward strand.
ACCTTCCTCAAACTCGGACTGCGCCAGGCGCAGGCCATCAGCATCGTCAACACCGCGGTGGTCGTGGACTTCGCCGGCTCGAACGTGCGCCGCGCCCGGATTGCGCTGGGCGCGGTCGCGCCGACGATCCTGCGTGCCGCCGAAGCGGAAGCCTATCTCGTTGGACGCGAGCTGCACGCGGAGACCATCGACCGGGCCGCGGAGCTGGCAGCCGCTGCCGCCCGCCCCATCTCGGACATCCGCGGGAGCGCAGAGTACCGCCGCGACATGGCTCGCGTGCTGGTCAGCCGTGCGCTGCAGCAGTTGGCCGACGGGACGGAGCGGGCCGGCTGGCCGGAGCAGCCCGTCCTCCTGCGCACCGCCACACTCGACGGGCCCCCACCCGCTTCGGACAACCTTCAACCTGTAACTTGTAACCTGAACGGCCGCCCGGTCACGCTGCCCAACGCGCACGGCAAGACGCTGTTGCGCGCGCTGCGCGAGGACGCGGGGCTGACGGGCACGAAGGAAGGCTGCGCGGAGGGCGAATGCGGCGCCTGCACCGTCTGGCTGGACGGCGTCGCGGTGATGAGCTGTCTCATGCCCGCGGAACGCGCGGCCGGCTGCGAGGTGGTCACGGTCGAGGGCTTGGCGCCGGAAGGTACGCTGCATCCGCTCCAACAGGCGTTTGTGGATGCAGGCGCGGTGCAGTGCGGCTACTGTACGCCGGGCCTGATTATGTCTGCCGGGATGCTATTGCAGGAAGTCGGGCATCCGACGCCCAGCCAGGTCAAGGAAGCGCTGACCGGCAACCTCTGCCGCTGCACCGGCTATTACAAAATCCTTGAAGCAGTGGACCGGGCCGCGGCAACGCAGAATTAACAATCAACCACGGAAGACGCGGAGTACGCGGAAACTGAAAACCCATCTTGATTTCCGCGTGCTCCGCGTCTTCCGTGGTAACTTCGCTTTCTTCGGTGCTGTCTATGAACCAACGCTCCATCGGTCAGAGCATCCCGCGCAGCGACGCGGCCGGCAAGGTCACGGGCCGCACGCTCTATCCGGGCGATATCAGCCGGCCCGATATGCTCCACATGGCGACATTGTTCGCGGGCCGGCCGCACGCCCGCGTCGTCAGCCTGGACGTCACGGCTGCGGCAACCGCGCCGGGCGTCGTCGCGGTGTTCACGGCCGCAGATGTGCCGGTCAACGAATACGGCCTGCAAATCAAGGACCAACCGGTGCTATGCGGGCCCGGGTCGGGCAAGGCCGGCGCGGACATCGTGCGCTTCGTCGGCGACCAGGTCGCGCTCGTCGTCGCAGAGACGGAGGCGCAGGCGCGCGCCGCGCTCAAGCTCATCCGCGTCGAATGGGAGGACCTGCCCCTGCTGCTGGAACCGGAGGAGGCCATGCAGCCCGGCGCGCCGCAGCTTCATCCACACTGCGCCGACAACATCGCGTACAGCTACCGCATCCGCAAGGGCGACCTCGACGCGGGGTTCCGCACGGCGGATGTCGTGGTCGAGGATGTCTACCAGACGCCGGTGCAGGAGCACGCCTATCTCCAGCCGGAGGCGGGTGTCGCGTACTTCGATGAGGCGGGCCGCGTCACCGTGGAGGTCGCGGGCCAGTGGACGCATGTGGATCGCGAGGCGATTGCCCATGCGCTTGACCTGCCCGTCGAGCAGGTGCGCGTCATCTATCCGGCCATCGGCGGCGCGTTCGGCGGCCGCGAGGACATGTCCGTGCAGATCACCCTGGCGCTGGCCGTTTGGCGGCTGGCGCAGCGCGGCATCCACCGACCTGTCAAGACCATCTGGACGCGCGAAGAGTCCATCATCGGCCACGGCAAGCGCCATGCGATGACCATTTACACCCGCTGGGGCGCGCGGCGCGACGGCAAGCTGACCGCGGTAGAAGTGCGCGTGGTGGCCGATGGCGGTGCATACATGTACACCAGCAACAAGGTGCTGGGCAACACGACGCTCACCTGCACCGGGCCATACGAGATCCCGAACGTTGCGGTGGACACCTGCGCCGTCTACACGAACAACGTGCCGGGCGCGGCGTTCCGCGGGTTCGGCGGGCCGCAGGGCCACTTTGCCGCGGAAAGCCAGATGGACCGGCTGGCCGAGGCGCTCGGCATGGACCCGGTCGAGCTGCGGCTGCGCAATGTGCTGACGGACGAGAAGCTGCTGTCGACGGGCAGGCCCATCCCCGGCGGCGTCGGGCTGACCGAGACGATCATCGCCGCGGCGACCGCGGTCGGCTGGACGCAGGACCCTGCCGGCCGCTGGCACCGGCCCACGCGGATAGCCACAGAGAGCACAGAGGTCACTGAGGTCTTGAGAGACGATAGTGGGAGCCTCAACCCGCAAAGCAGACCGTTCTCACAACCTCAAATGATCTCTGAGCCCTCTGCGACCTCTGTGGCTAATATCCGGCGCGGGATCGGCTTCGCGGCGGGGTTCAAGAACGTGGGCTTCAGCTTCGGCTACCAGGAGAACTCGTACGCGCGCGTGGAGCTGCGCGGGGGCACCGAGATCGAGGAGGCCACCCTCTTCATCGCGGGCGCGGACGTGGGCCAGGGGCATCACACCGTCATGGCCCAGGCCGCGGCGGAGTCGCTCGGCATCCCGTTCGAGCGCGTGCGCACGATCACATCCGACACCGCGCACATGGGCGATTCGGGCAGCGCGTCGGCCTCGCGGCTGACCTACATGGCGGGCAACGCCGTGCGCGGCGCGGCAGAGGCCGCGCTGGCAAAGTGGTGCAACGAGGACCGGCCCGCGGTAGCGGAGTACGTCTATCTCGCGCCCAAGACGACCCGGCTGGACCACGACACCGGCCAGGGCCAGCCGAACTTCGCCTACGGCTATGTGGCGCAGGCGTGCCAGGTCGCGGTGGACATGGACACCGGCGAGGTGCGTGTGGAGCGGTTCATCAGCGCGGACGACGTGGGCCGGGCGCTCAACCCGCAGCAGGTGACGGGACAGATCGAGGGCGCGGTGGTGCAGGCGCTCGGCTACACGCTCATGGAGGACTGGCGGACGCGCGACGGGCAGGTGCTCACCAATCGGCTCAGCACCTATCTGATTCCGACCGTGCTGGATGTGCCCGCCCGTCTCGACTCGATTATCGTCGAAGTGCCGGACCCGAACGGGCCGTGGGGTGCGCGCGGCATGGCCGAGATGCCCTACCTGCCGGTCGCAGCCGCCGTCGCTGCGGCCGTCTACGACGCAACCGGCGTGCGCTTCACCGAGTTCCCGCTGACGCCCGAACGCGTGTGGCGGGGATTGCAAGAACGGTCGAAATAAGGAGGAAATCGTGATCGAAGAACTTGTCCGTCGTAACCGCAGTTATCGCCGCTTCCGTGAATCCGAACCCATCACGCTCGACACCCTGCGCAAGCTGGTAGACCTGGCGCGGCTGGCATCGTCCGCGCGCAACGGCCAGCCCTTGCGCTACGTCCTCTGCTGCGACCGGGACACGAACGCGGCCATCTACCCCTGTCTCGCCTGGGCCGGCTATCTGACCGACTGGCCCGGCCCTGACGAGGGCGAGCGGCCCAGCGCATACGTCGTTGTGCTGACCGAGAAGGGCCACGGCCAGGCTGCGGCCGTGGATGAGGGATTGGCGCTACAGAACCTCCTGCTCGGCGCGGTCGAACGCGGGCTGGGCGGCTGCATCCTCGGCTCGGTGGAGCGGGGCAAGGTGCGCACCATCCTGGACATCCCCGATAACTACGACATCCTGCACGTCATTGCGCTCGGCGTCCCGGTCGAGACCGTCGTATTGGACGAGGTCGGGCCTGACGGCGACATCAAGTACTGGCGCGACGCCCAAAGCATCCACCATGTCCCGAAGCGCCGACTGGCCGACATCATCGTGGGAGAGCACAGCTAAAGAATACAGGCGAAACGGCGTGCCTGTACTGCTTCGAGGTCGACATCCATGAATACGCCTGAGTTCTGGCAGCGCCTGGACGAGCTGGTGCGCACCGGCACGGTCGTGATCGACCGGCCGGCGGGCAGCCGTCACCCGCGCTATCCGGAGTTCACCTACCCGCTCGACTACGGCTATCTTGCGGCGACCCGCGCGGCCGACGGCGGCGGCATCGACGTCTGGCGCGGCAGCCTTCACGTGGACGGCGCGGTAAGCGTGACCGCCATCGTGGTCAACGTTGACCTGGTCAAGCGCGACACCGAGCTCAAGCTCCTGCTGAACTGCACGCCCGATGAAGCCTGCCGGATCCTGGCAACGCACAATGTCGGGCGCCAGTCGGCCATCCTCATCGCGAGGCCCACTTGAACGGCGGCCACGTCGAAGCACCCCGCGCGCCGCGCAGCCTGTGGGTGCTCGCGGGCACGCTGGGCGTCGCGCTGGGGCTGCGGCTCTGGGCCATCACGTTCGGCCTGCCCTACCTCGAACACCCGGACGAACCCTTCTGGATCTTCGCGGTCCTGAAGATGGTCAAGACCGGCGACCCGAACCCGCACGACTTCATCTACCCGTCGCTCTACTACTACATCAACGCGGCCATCTATCTGGCCTACTACGGGGTGGGCCGGCTGCTGGGCGCGTTCGGCAGCCTGGCCGACCTGGCCGAGCCAGTCCTGCTGATCGGCGGCTCCGGCAAGCTGGCGCTGAACGGGCTGCTGCTGGGCGGGAGGCTCTTTTCGGTCGCGGCGGGCTGCGGGACGGTTGCGCTGACCTTCTTCATCGCGCGGCGGATGACCGGACGCCTGTCCGCCGCGACGTTCGCCGCACTCCTCGCCGCCGTTTCCCCCATTCTGGTCACGCACGACCGCTTCATGGCCCCGGATGGGCCGATGACGTTCTTCACGACCCTGACCGTGGCCGGCGCGTGGCTCATCTACGAGCGCGGCCGCTGGCGCGATTATGTCCTGTCAGGCGTGGCGCTGGGCCTGGCCGTCGGCATGAAATACAATACGGCGCCCTTTGCTCTGGCCATCGTCCTGGCTCACTTCCTGCGTAAGGGTCGCTGGGGGCTGCGGGACTGGCGCTGGGCTGCAGCCGGCGCGATCTCGGTCCTCACCTTCCTGCTCACCACCCCGTATGCCCTCCTCGACACGCAGACCTTCCTCGACGGCGCGCTGATCGACGTGCGCCATTACACGGGCGGCCATGCCGGTGTCACCGGCGGCTCGCTGGCGTGGTATGTGGCCTACTTCTGGCAGACCGATGGGCCGGTGCTGGCGCTGGCCGCCGCGGGCGCGCAGTGGGGCGTCTATCGCCGGCAGCGGGGCGTCATCATGGTTGCCGCGACCGCGCTGGTCTATCTGCTGTTCATCGGCGCGTTCACCGTGCATTTCGAGCGCACCGCCGTGCCGCTTGCGCCGCTGTTCGCACTGCTCACGGCCGCGCTCGTCGCCGCGCTGACTCCCTCCTCGGACGCAGAGCACCCTGAGCGGAGGGCGTCGCGGGAAGCACACAGCCGAAGGGGCGACTCCGTGATCGGACATGCTTCGACTGAAGATGCGCCGCCATCTGGGGTGAACCGCACATCCGCTCAGGATGCTTCCGCCTCCAGATACATGCAGTGGGTCGCAGTCGCGGCGCTGGTCGTCGTCACCCTCGCTGTGCCGCTCGTCGGGACGGTGCGCGAGGCGCTCCGCCTGACGACGCCCGACGGTCTGGACACCGCGCGCATCTGGATCGACGCGAACCTCCCGCCGGGGGCGCGCATCGGCGTCGAGTCATATTCGCCCTGGATCGACCCGCAGAAGTTCTCGATCCAGGGCTTCTACAAGCTCAACGACCATCCGCCGGATTGGTATGCGGCCGAGGGTTATGACTATCTCGTTTTCAGCCAGCGCATGTTCCGGCGGTTCTACGCCGACCCGGTCAACACGGCCGCGGCCCTGGCGCAGTACGAGGCCTTATTCAGCGCGTTCGAGCCGGTCATGGTCTTCACCGACGGCGGCTACGAAGTGCGCATACACGGAGTGCCCTGATGTCTGACCCATTGCCTGAGTTCCTTTCCCGCCGCTCGCCGGTCTATGGGCGCCGCGGCATGGTCGCGGCGTCGCAGCCGCTGGCCGTCGCGGCGGGGCTGGAAGTGCTGGCCGCGGGCGGCAACGCCGCGGATGCGGCGGTCGCCACAGCCGCCGCGCTCAACGTTACCGAGCCGACCTCCACGGGCATCGGCGGCGATTGTTTTGCGCTCTTCTATGATGCGCAAACCGGCCACATCAGTGCGCTCAACGGTTCGGGCCGCGCGCCCGCGGGCCTGACGCTCGACCGGCTGGCTGCAGAGGGCTTTGCGCACGAGCTGCCGCCGTATCACGCGCACACCGTCACCGTGCCCGGCGCGTGTGCGGGCTGGTGCGACCTGGTCGAGCGGCACGGCCGCCTGCCCCTCGCCCGCATCCTCGCGCCGGCCATCCGGCTGGCGGAGGAGGGGTTCCCCGTCGCGCCGCTCACGGCCTACTTCTGGCAGCGCGGCGCGGAGCGGCAGTTGCGCACCGCGCCGGGCGGACAGGAGCTGACGCTGGACGGCCGCGGGCCGCGCGCGGGCGAACTCTTCCGCAACCCGGGCCTGGCCCGCACGCTGCGCGCCGTCGCGGAGGGCGGCAAGCGCGCCTATTACGAGGGCCCGATTGCGGAGGCCATCGCCGCAGTGCTCCAGGCCGCGGGCGGCTGCATGACCGTGGAGGACCTGGCCGCGCACACGAGCACGTGGGAGCAGCCGATCAGCACCACGTATCGCGGCCTGCGCATTTGGGAGTGCCCGCCCAACGGGCAGGGGTTGGCCGCGCTGCTGGCGCTCAACATCCTCGAAGGGTACGACCTGGCCGCGCTCGACCCCCTGGCGCCGGAACGCCTCCACCTGACCATCGAGGCCATGCGCCTGGCCTTTGCCGATGCGCGCTGGTACGTGACCGACCCGACCTTCAGCCCCGCGCCGTTGTCCGCCCTGCTCGCCAAGTCGTATGCCGAGACGCGGCGCAAGCTGATCGACCCGCGGCGGGCGACGGTCGACCAGCAGCACGGCGCGCCGGTCGCAGGATCGGACACGGTCTACTTCTGCGCCGTGGACGGCGCGGGCAACGCCTGCTCGTTCATCAACAGCAACTACATGGGGTTCGGCACGGGCATCGTCCCCGCGGGCTGGGGCTTCACGCTGCAGAACCGCGGCCACAACTTCAGCCTGGACGCGCGCCACCCCAACGCGCTCGCGCCGCGCAAGCGGCCCTATCACACCATCATCCCGGCGATGGCGACGCGCGAGGCTGACGGCAGCCTGTACGCTGCGCTCGGCGTGATGGGTGGGTTCA
>DAOUGK010000624.1:0-2577 GCA_034429055.1 Anaerolineae bacterium
GCGGCACCTGAGGATTAGCTCCGGCCGCACGCGCGTTTACCAGCCGCTGCAGCTACGTTAGCATGACGCGTCGTGGCAACACACAAAGGCCGGGTTTCTGGTGGAAACCCGGCCTTTGTTCTAAAATACTACCTCGTCAGACCTCCATTCAGGAGACACTTCCCCATGCTTATGAATGACTACTGGGACACCTACCTGGGCGCCGATCTCGGCGCAGTCGACCCGGATATCGACGCGATTATCGGCTTCGAGGAGGAGCGCCAGGCCCGCAAGCTGATCATGATACCGTCGGAGTCCATGGCGCCGCGCGCGGTACGCCAGGCGCAGGGCTCCGTCTTCAACAACGTCTATGCCGAGGGCTACCCTCCCCTGCGCATGACCCGCGACGACGAGGAACGCCTGCTCGACTACCCGCACCAGCTCGCCTACTACCGCCGCTACGCCGACCGGCGCTTCTACAAGGGAGTTGATTACGTCCACTTCATTGAGACGCTGGCCCAGCGCCGGGCCGCCGTCATCTTTGCCAATGAGCGCGTCCCCGACAAACAGGTTTATGTCAACGTTCAACCCCTCTCAGGTGCCGCCGCTAACCTGGCCGTCTACGACACCTTCTGTGTGACCGGCGACACGGTCATGGGCATGGACCTGTACGAGGGCGGCCACCTGACCCACGGCAGCGAGTTCAACTTCTCCGGCAAGCGCTTCCGGGTGATCAGCTATGGCGTCAGCAAGACCACGGGCCGGCTCGACTACGATGAGATTCGCGGCCTGGCGCGCAAACACCGGCCCCGGCTCATCATTGCCGGCTTCACCTCCTACACCTGGGCGCCCGACTGGCGCCTGTTCGCGGATATCGCGCACGAGTGTGGTGCGGTGCTCCTGGCCGACATCAGCCATCCGGCGGGCATGGCAACGGTGGGCGCCTATCCCAATCCCGTGGGCATTGCGGATGTGGTCACCTGCACGACACACAAAACCCTCATGGGGCCGCGCGGGGCCATTATTATGACCACGGATGAGGACCTCGCCCAGCGCATCGACATGGCGGTCTTTCCCGGCGAGCAGGGCGGCCCGCACACGCAGAAATTCGCGGCGATGGCCGTGGCGTTCAAGATTGCCGCGTCGGACGCATACCGGCGGCTGATGTGGCGCATCAAGGAAAATGCAGCCGCGCTGGCCGACGGACTCACGCGGCGCGGGTTGAAGCTGGCCTATGGCGGCACCGACACCCACTTCTGCATGCTCGACCTGAACAGCGTCAAGAGCAAGACCGGCGCGCCCCTGCGCGGCGAGCCTGCCGTCCGCATCCTGGACATGGCCGGCATCGTCGCCAACAAGAACACCATCCCCGGCGACACGCAGACCTCGCTGGCAATGGGCATCCGGCTCGGCACGCCCTGGCTGACGCAGCGCGGCTACGGCCCGGAGGACATGGACGAGGTGGCCCGCCTCATCCACAAGACGGTGACGGGCATCCAGCCCTTCTCCTACACGGGCCTGTCGGGCGAACTGCCGCGCGGCAAAATCGACCTCGACCTGTTCGAGGAGATCAAGACGGAGGTCGCAGCGTTGACCGCACGCGGCGCGTCGGAGACCGCGAACCGCGGCACACACTACCCGCACTACTTCACCGAAGCGCAGGCTAAGGCGCCGGTGGTAACGAGCGAGGCAGCAGGCGCGCCCATTCCGGAGGCTGAATTGACTGCCGCACGCTCTGGCGCCGCGCTGCTCGATGTCTCGACCTGCGGCCTGCTGCTCGTCTCGGGTGAACGCGCCGAGGCGGCGCTGAACCAGATCGTGACGTGCGATGTGCCCTGCATTGCGCCGGGCCAGTGCGCGCCGGGCTTCATCCTCGAGCCCGGCGGCCGCGTGATGGACGATATCTTCGTCATGCGCCTGCCCGCGGACGAGTTTGGCCGCCAGCGTTTTATCCTGCGCACCCAGCCGGACAACCACGAACGCGTCAAGGCATGGCTGCGCGGCCTCGGCGATGGTTACATCCTGTTCGACCCGGACGACCTCTACGCCAAGGTCGAGGGGCCGCTGGTCGTGGAAGACCTCCGCTACGAGGAGGGACCGCGCTTCACCGCGCTGGCGCTGCACGGGCCGGAGTCCCAGGCCGTGATCCAGCGTGCGCCGCCGGAGTTGCAGGAGCCGTCGGCAGCCGCAGACCTGCCGGCAGTCACCGTCTTTCTGCTCGGACCGGGGCATGCAGAGCTCGTAGTCCGGGGCAACGGCGCCGCGATGCGCGAACGGTTGACTGCTGCGGGCGCCCTGCCCATCGGCCCGGCTGCACTCGCTGCCTTGCGGGTCGCCTCCGGCCTGCCCGACTATGTCCAGCATCGCCCGCTGGCAAGCGAAATCCTGCCGCGCAGCGGGCCTTTGCGCTTCGAGCTGCGCAAACCCTACTTCGTCGGTCAACAGAGCCTCGCGGCCTTCCGGCAGAAACCGAGCCTGCCGGTCTTTGCCTGGCAGAAGCCGCAGGACGCGGCGCTCAAGCGTACGCCGCTGTACGAGTGGCATCGGGCACACACCCGTCACATAGTCCCCTTTGCCGGCTGGGAGATGCCCGTGTGG
>DAOUGK010000625.1:0-9640 GCA_034429055.1 Anaerolineae bacterium
AGTCGGCACCGGCGTCAGCGTTGCTGTCGCAGTCGGTGTGGCGGTGGCGGTCGAGGTGGGTGTCGCAGTGGCCGTCGCGGTCGGGCTGGGCGTCGCAGTCGGCGGCAGCGTGGCGGTTGCCGTAGGCGTCGCCGCAGCAGTGCTGGATGAAGTCACCACCACGTCGTCGAACCAGGCCGCGCCGCTGTTATCAGGGTCCGGTGCAGTGAACAATTCGATGCGGAGCACTACGGCGCCTAACGGCGCCGCAAAGCTGCCTGCGACCCGCGTCCAGGGTTGGCTGCCGGTGAGCGCAGCCAGGCTGTCTGAGCGGAGCAGATTGCCGCTCGGGATGGCGTCCGGGAGGTTGGCGGCATTAAGCCAGTAGAGGTTGACCCCGGCGCCGGTTCCACCGATGGCGTTGGTCTTGAGCCAGGCCTCGATATCGTACTGCGAGGCGGCCGTCATGGTGAGATCCTGGTAAACCACCCGGGGGAAGGTCGCTGAGACGAGCATCTGCTGCGAATAGCTGCCGCTGTGGAACTCAGTGGTCACGATCGAACGGCCGCCGAAGTTGGTCTTCAGCCAGCCCAGTGCGCCGCTCTCGAACCCGGGGTTCAGCGCCAGGTTCGGTGCGGGAGTTGCGGTCGGTGGGCCTGCCGGAGTTGCCGTCGCGGTGTTCGTCGCCGTCGGGGCCGGCGTGTTGGTCGATGTCGCGGTCGGCGTTACCGTCGGCGTCGCTGTGGGAGTGTCAGTCGGCGTAGGGCTCGGTGTGCTCGTCGCGGTCGGCGTTTCGGTTGCTGTCGCGGTTGGCGTCCCTGTCGGGGCCGCTGTCGCTGTGGCCGTCGCGGTCGGCGTCAGAAGGGCCTGGGTCGTGAAGCTCCACCACACGCCGGCATCGGCGTAAGTGACGCCGGCAGTGTTCTGAGCGCGCACTTGCCAGTAATAGGTGGTCCCGCTGCTCAGTCCGCTCAAGCCGGCATTCAGGCTGGTCGTGCCGGTCCAGACGCCGGTGCAGGCATCATCGTTGGTGGTGTCGTAGCAGTATTCGTAGCCGGTCGCACGATTGCTATTGCCCCAGCTCAAGATCGGATTCACCGGCTGTTCGGTTGCGGTATGGGCGGGGGCGCTCTTGCTGAAGGCCCCGGGCGGCGCAATACAGCCGTTCAGTAAAGTGTCCCGGATCGCAATCATCCCCTGAGTCGAATCCGCCACAAAGTGGTCAGCGCCCGGCACCACCGTCATGCTCACCTGAGGAGAGCCCGCGCTCACCACCCGATCGTGGTAATGTAGCCCGTGGACCGCAGTCGTCGAGAGGTCGTTTTGACCGAATACGAACGCAGCCTTCGTGTTCGGAAAAGAGTACTGCCAGTTGTCGTCGAAAGCCAGGCTGATTTGTTCAAACACGCCGCGGTAACTCTCATCCTGAGCAACACATGCGCCGGAGCTGGTGGAAAGGCCCAGGCTCGTGTTGACCTCGCCTCTTACGGAGGAAGTATTGTAAAACAGCGCACTGAGTGCCGGATCTGAAGTGTTCTGGATACAGCCGTAGTCGATGCGGGCATAGTTCGGACCGCCCTCAAAGAGGGCAAGGGTGAAAAGGTCGGCAAGCCCATACTGCGACATTGCGAAGCCAACCTCCGCGGCGCCATTCGAGTGCCCTTCGACACAGTATGGGGTGTCCGGGCTGGGGCGCAGATTGTCATAGGCCCAGCGGAGCACAGTCGCAGCGCGGCAGCCCAGATTGGCGAAGCCCTCCTGCTGGTTTGCCGCTCCGGCCCACCAATTCCTGGCCCATTTGAGTTCAACAGTACGATATCCCGCCGCCTGCAAATCCTGCACGATAGAAGCATAGTTTGTGCCTGGTTCACCCCAGAACCAGCTTCCATCCCATCCGGTCAGGAAGAAGATCGTCCCCTGAGTCGCGCCTTGCGGGCCGCCGACCCTTAACGTGCCGTCGATAGACTGTGCCAACTGCGGGCAGGAAACTCTGATCGAGTAACAAGTGGACGTACCATCGCACGTTACGGGCGCCTGGAGCAAGCTAACTGAACCGAGGGCGCGCGGCGCAGCAGCACTTGGCGCAGCCGCGCGCGCAGCCGGTCTGGCTGACATCAGGTTGACCAGGTCGTTGAAGTCCACCACTGAAGCCGGAAGGGAAGCCCTGCTTCGGTTCATCTCTGCTTTCCACGTCTCCCGGGTGTACGGGGGGGAAGACAACCCCCCCGCCGGCGTGGGAACCCCTTGTGCCGCGCCGTCAGCCGGAACCGCTTCCTGGCCGTCTGGTCGGAGCGAAGATGGCGGGGCACTATCAGCGGCGGGTGGCGCGACCGGGTCCTGCGCCAGGGCCGCGCCGCGGACTGGCGTCGCCGGCAACGTGCCAACCAGCAAGACGAGGACCATCGTGGAGATCAGGGCCTTTGGGTGCTGCATGGTGTGCCTCCTCAAATCAGTGGTGAGCAGTAGCGAAAAGGCCCCACGCCGGCCCTTTGCAAAATGATACTTAAATGCCAAATGGCAAGGTTACTCCTTAGCAGCGTCTCGGAAAGTGGTGTGAATCACCATGCGTTTTCGTTCACATAAAGGCAGAGGAATTTCCATAGTGTGCCGGTGGGCTTTGATCCGTACGGTTCGACGTGCAGAGGGTCGCCCCAGTGGGCCGGCAGAAAAGATGCCTGTCCATCCGGTTTGTGTTTTCGGGCGGGGTGCGTATCATATGCGCAAGCGCTTTACGAATTATTGCTAAGTATCGAAAGGGGTTACATACATGTTGCGAGCATGGCGACGGATCAGTTCGTGGGTATCTTTGGGAGTGTTGGTATTGGCGACGCTGGTTATGCCGGCGCCGGCCCGCGCACAGGGCCTGGGGCCCGGCCTGCTGGATGGCGGAATGGGCGCCAAACAGCTATTGACCTTGCCGGCGAGCTCGGATGTGGCTGATTGGCGGGTGGGCGATCCGGCGATCAGTGAGACGTTTGGCCGCAGCCCCGGCAATTGGAAGGTGGATGCGGGCGACGCAGGGCCCCGTTTCATCACTGAGGGCGTGCTAGCTATCTCCGTCGAAGACCCGCAGCAGATTATCTGGTCGACCTACAACAACGGGACCTACGGTGACTTCTATCTGGAAGTGGTCACGGGCCACGCGGCCGGGCCGATCGACAACCTGCTCGGCGTCATCTTCCGCATGCAAGACGCCGACAACTTCTACTTCTACGTGTTCAGCAGCGACGGGTACTACGCGCTGGGCCGCTTCCTGGATGACGAGTCGGAGATGCTGATTCCGTGGACGCGCGTGGACGAGATCGAGGCGGGCGAGCAGAGTGTGAACCTGCTGGGCCTGCTGGTTGAGGGCAACGAGTTCGTCCTGCTGGCGAACGGAGAGGAACTGGCGCGCGTGGAGGATGATGCCATCCGAGATGCGGGGCAGCTCGCGCTCGTCGGCGGCACCAACAGCGAAGGCGGCACGATCGTCGCGTTCGACAACCTGTTCATCTGGACGGGCGGCGGTTCAGCGGCCGGCCAGGACGCCCCCCGCGGCGCGTTCACCCGCCGGGGTACGCAGCCCAACCAACCGGCGCAATCAGACCAGCCTGCGCAGCCGGCCTCCCCCAGCGAGACCGGTGGCAATGCAGTCGTGGCGACGGATACGCTCAACGTGCGCAGCGGGCCGGGCACGAACTATCCTGTCATCGGTCGGCTTGCGCAGGGCGACATCGTGTTGATTACCGGCCGCAGCAGCGACAGCAAGTGGGTCAAGATTGCGGCGCAAGGCATCGACCAGGCGTGGATCTCGGCACAGTACCTCGTGCTGTTCGTGGACCTGCCCGACGTCCCGGTCGCCCAGGCCCCGGCCGCTCCGGCGGCTCAGGCTCCGGCGGCACAGCCACCCGCGGCACAGCAACCGGCTGCCCGTGCGAATGTGGCCTACCTGGTCATCGAGAACCATATCGGCAAGCACATCACGGTACAGGTCAACGACAAGAACTTCCGGGTGGAGGGAAAGGTGGGCGACAGGCCGGGCCGCTACCAGTTCATCCTGGAAGGCGTGGGCCGTTACCGAGTGGCCGCGCAGGCGCCCAACGCCGGCTCGCACAACTGGGACCTGTACGTCGTGGAGCGCCCTGAACAGTGTGCCAACCGCCAGGGCTGCGTCGCGCTGGGGCAGACCTTCCTGCAGACGTACTACTAAACGATAGAACGCTGATGACGCTGATAATCATGATGAACGCTGATATATTCTGTTATTATGTAAAAAGGGTCTAATCAGCGCAAATCAAGGCCAAGCCTCGCTTGGCACATCAGCGTCATCAGCGTTCTATTCCTCGTCGTCCTCGAACAGAGGCAGTTCTCCGACAGACTCCAGCACGCGCGGGAACTGGTCTTCCGGGAGGTCCGGCTCCTGCACGCTCTCCAGGTGGACCTCGAAGTAGCGTTCTTCATCGAAGTCGTACATGTAGAGGAATGCCCCGCCCGGCTCCAGCCCCAGGTCTTCGAGGCGCATCTCCCGTGTGTCACCGAGCGGGCCTTCTTCTTCTCCCGGCTGGTCGAGCCCGGCCATCATCTCGGTGAGCTGATCATCCGGCAGGAGCGCCAGCAGCGAGTCCGCATTGCTCAACACGGCATCGAGCATGAACGCAGGCAGCTTGAGCTGGTCGGCCAGTTGCGCGGTGAGCTGCGCGCGCAGTTCGGGGTTGGCCTTGAGCTCCGCAAACATGCTGCGGATGTCCTGGGCGGATGGCGTGCCTGAAGGGGTGCCGTCGGCTGCCTCTATCTCCGCGGCATCCGGCAGCGCCAGGGGGCCGGTGATGGGTTCCGCGTCCGGGTTGTTTTCGGCCGGCAGGTCATCCAGGCTCACCATGTCTTCTGCGTCCGCCTCGTCTTCCTCCCACAGATCATCGTCGTCCCACAACTCATCGAGGTGTGTGTATTCGGTTGATTCGTCCCACGCCTCGCCGCTCATGTAGAACGAGAAGCCTGCCTGCCCGTCGAGGCCGAAAGTCTCCTGGATCGCGTCGCTCAGGTCCTCCAGCGTCCACTCGGCAGGCAGTTCGAGGGTGCGCGAGATCACATCGCCCGCCGGGGCCGTGCCCACATAGAAAGTGTACGTCTTCATTTTGTGCCGGCTTATCCTTCCATGACCCATTCTTCGGCCGCCAGCCCATCACGGATCGCGAGGATGCGATCGGTAAGGCCGGCGACCTCTTCCTCGTGCGTGATGATAATACCTGCTTTACCCTGTGTGGGCAAAGCAGTGACCAGGGTCACCGCCGTGCACCGTCACACCTGCGCCCGCCTACCTGCGCCGGGCGGGTTTGCGCGCATTCTCCGCGGCCCGGAACTGCACCATCCGGCGGATGAGATCGTACGGCATGGGCTGGTCCAGCGGAAACTGCACCGACCCCTTGGCGCGCTTATAGGCGGACAACTCCTGCTCGAACTGCTCGGCGCCGGACGGCGTGGGATAGAAGCCGATGTGGTGCTTATACGCGGCAAAGTGCACCAGGTTGCCGTTCAGATAGAAGGTCGGCATCTGGTAGCTGATCTTTTCCGTGGCCTCCGGCGCAGCCTGGCGGATGACGGCCCGGATTTCCTGCAGGAGCGGCTGCACGTTTGCGGGCTGCTGGGCGATGTATTCGTCGATCGTGGTGAATTTCTGTTCGGGATCCATGTTGAGCCTCCGTTGACCTCACCCCGGTCCCCTCTCCTGAAGGTCTTGCCTTCAGGAGAGGGGGTGAGGCGTCTAACTGCTCGCCCCGCTGTATCGCCTGACGCCCGCACGCCACATCTGCAAGGCCAGTGCCAGGATGACCACCGCCACGGCAAGGAAGCCGGCGACCTGCCAGGCGATCAGCTCCCCGCGCAGCGCCTGCACCGGCACGGTCGTGGTCACAGCGACGGGCACAACGAACGTCACAATCAGCCGCAGCCACGGCGGGTACACGGTCGCAGGATAGCGCCCCGCTTCGAGGAGCGCGTGCAGGATCGTCACGTTGTTGTCGAACTTGATGAACCAGAAGGTGAACGCCATCATCACGACCCACAGGCTGTAGAAGATCGCCATGCCGCCAGCCAGCAGCAGCGCAAAGCTCACCAGGCTGGGGAGCGTCACGCTGTCGCCGCTCATCCTCAGCCCCACGATGACTAATCCGATCGCCAGCAGCAGGTCCGCCAGACGCCAGACGACGATACGCGTGAACGTGACCAGGAAGAGCGACGGCGCAGGTTGCAGCAGCGTGTAATCGAGCGACCCGTCGCGCATCCCCTGGTTGAACTTCTCCGTGTTGGGCCAGACGATGGCGAACATCAACGTCGAGATGAGCCGGAACACGCCCAACAGCGCAATCAGTTGGCCCAGCGTCCAGCCGCCGAGGGTCTGCGCGTTGCTGAAGATGATGCCCAGGCTGAGCAGCTCCCAGCCGGTCCACATCAGCATGACCAGCAGGTTGACCAGCGCATCCGTGCGGTATGCCAACTCCTGCTGGACATTGATCTTGAGCAGGGTGGTGAACAGCTTGACGTAGTGTAACATCTCACGCTCCCACTGCCGAGAAACGCTTGACGCCCGCGCGCCAGACCAGCAAAAACAGCCCCGCGCAGATGACCAGCCAGACCACGGCCAGCGCGTAGTTGCGCCAGATGGCCTCAGGCGGCAGCCGGTTGAGCACCAACTGCACCGGGAAGTAGCGCGTGAGCTGGAACGGCAGGAACTGCGCGGCCTGCTGGATCGCGCGCGGCATCAGCTCCAGCGGCACGAACTGGCCGGAGAAGAGCACGCCCAGCGAGTAGAACATCTCGTTGACGGCATAGACGCGCGTCGTCCAGAACGCCACGCAGGTGAGCGTCGCGCCGAGAAAGAAGCTGATGCCGTAGCCGAGCGCGACTGCGGGCAGCGTAAGCAGCACCGACTGCCACGTCACCGCGCTGAAGTCGGGCCGGATGAGCAGCACCAGCATCAACCAGACCGGCACGAGCACGATGAGCGTCAGCGCCTTGAATGCCAGGTTGTTGACCATCGTGCCCGTCAGAATCGGATGGACGGGCCGGATCAGGTCGCCGGACAGCGTGCCGTCCTGGATCTTGTAGGCCAGGATGTGAATGGTGATGTCGCTCGTCAGCACGTCCACGACGAGCAGCGCCAGGTAATACGTCACGAAGTCGTTGGCCGTGAGGCCCTGCACATCCCCCTGGGCGCGCGCCACGGCGCTCCAGATGGACAGGTAGACGACCGGCGACACGATCCAGTAGAGCAGGTACATGAGCAGGTTGGCGCGATATTGCCACTGTTCGGCCCAGTTGACCTGCCAGAACCGGCGGTAGATGCGCGCCATCGCGCCGAGGGTCAGGGCGGTCATGGCAGGGCTCCTTCCAGCTCACGCGCCGCGGGGACCGCAACGGAGGGCCGCTGCGCGGGCGCTTCGCCTTCCTGGAACGCGCGCTCGATGACCGACTCGATGGGCACGTCCTCGATGGTGAGGTCCTGCACGGGCAGGTCGGACAGCAGCCGCGCGGTCATCGCGGCGACGTCATCTGCGGCCACCTGGATGCGCCGGCCGCCGTTGCCATTGCCGTTTTCGCCGTCAGTTTCTAGGGGCGCCAGCTCGCCGTAGCGGCTCAGGTCCGCGGTCGCGCCGTTGCGCAGCGCGACAGTGACGAGCTTGACCGGCGCAATGCGCCGCGACAGGTCGGTGATGCCGCCGTCATACATGAGCTGACCGTGGTGAATCATGATGATGCGCTCGCACAGCGCGGTGACATCGGCCATGTAGTGGCTGGTCAGCAGGATGGTCGCACCCGTCCGCCGGTTGTACTCGCGCAGAAACGACCGGATGCGCGCCTGCGCCGTGATGTCGAGGCCGATGGTCGGCTCGTCGAGAAAGAGCACCTGCGGCCGGTGGAGCAGCCCCGCGGCCAGCTCGCACTTCATGCGCTCACCGAGGGACAGGTTGCGGACCGGCTTCTTCATGATCGGCGCCAGCTCCAGGAGTTCATCCAGCTCAGCCAGTGTGCGCTTGAAGTCGGCATCGTTCAGCCGGTAGATGGCCTGGTTGAGCAGGAACGAATCCGCCGCGGGGATATCCCACGAGAGACGGTTGCGCTGGCCCATGACGAGCGTGATGCTGCGCAGAAAATCGGGCTTGCGATCCCACGGCGTGTAGCCGAGCACCTGCGCGCCTCCCTGGGTGGGGTGGAGCAGGCCGGAGAGCATCTTGAGCGTGGTGGTCTTGCCTGCGCCGTTCGGCCCGAGGAAGCCCACAATCTCGCCGCTGCGGATGCGAAAGCTGACTTCTTTAACGGCCTCGACATCCTTAAACTTGCGGCGGAAGAAACTGCGTACCGCCGCGTTGAATCCCGCCTCCCGTTCGGGGACGCGGTAGGTCTTGCTCAGCGCGTCAACGACGATAGTGTCAGCGACGTTCGCGGAGTTAGTAAGGGACAAAGCGACCTCCCTCACGTCGTTGTGGAATAGCAGAATATGGTGGGAAACTGGCGCGGATATTGTACAATACTAGAACGCATTTTCTATGTGGGCTGGGCTACGATTGCGGGCGATTCTGCACTGTCGTTTTCGTTGCATCCGTCAGCCGAGGGTTGCTCCTTGCTATTGTTTCTGCTATACTGATCATCAGAATTCTGTTTGTCGGATGAGGGAAGCCATGAAGAACTATAAGCTGCAAGTCGCTCAGCGAGGGGTCATTACCCTGCCCCAGGCCATCCGGCGTGCATATGGGATTGAACCAGGACAAGAGCTAACCTTGATTGATCTCGATGGTGCGTTCGTTCTGACCGCGCGGCCTTCCCAGGTGGATGCCCTGGCAGACAAAATCGCAGCTGAACTAACCGGTCGGGGCGAGACATTGGAGAGTATGTTGACAGCCCTCCGTGAAGCACGAGCAGAATATGAATGAACCCCGTGTCTATCTCGACACCAGCGCATTGTTTGCAGGTGTGCTGTCGGAACAGGGGGCGGCCCGCGCCCTGTTGCAGTTAGGGGAGATGAGGTTGGTGAGCCTGTGGATTGGTCCGCGTGTGTTGAGCGAGGCCGACACTGTCTTCCGGCGCAAAGCACCTGACCTGCTCCCGTTGCTGGCGGGTTTGATCGACCGTGCCAATATCCAGATTGGGCCTCCACCCGAAGAGGCCCAACTCTTACAGGCGGAAGCGGTTGTCAGTTATAAGCCTGATGCATATGTACTGGCGGAGGCTCTGGCCTGCGGAGCCGAGTATTTCGCAACGCACGACAAGACGCATTTCCTCAGCAACCCGTTTGTTGCTGATCTGCCTCTGCGTGTAGGATCGCCCGGAGATGTGATGAGTTGGCTGCGGGACAGGCTAATCTCGGACCGATAGGGGTGCATCTGCTCGCTGCCGATGTTCGCAACCGGGTGGCCGCCGGCGGCGTAGAGTCGGGCGAATGCCGAAACTGAGTGCTGCAATCCGCAAACGCAACCTGCAGACTGAGAACCCGATGCGCGATACCAAACTGATCTGTGTGGAGGGGCTGCCTGGTCTGGGCAAGACGACCACAGCCTCCTGGCTGACTGCGCGGCTGCGCGCCGAGGGCGCGACGGTCAACCTGTTGCCGGAAGCTCAACCCGGGCATCCCATCAACGTTGGCGGGGACCTCTTTCCTGCCGGAGATACCGCCGGCGAGGCGTTTTTC
>DAOUGK010000626.1:0-11891 GCA_034429055.1 Anaerolineae bacterium
TCAGCGCAGCGGAGTTGAGCCGCACGGCCTCGCGAAACAGCTCGCCCACGCGCACGACCGCGGTGTTGAGCGAGCCGATGTAGACCGTATGGACCTTCAGCACGTGGTTCTTGGTGTCGAGGATGATGGTGCGCAAGTGTTCCTGCTCCAGCCCGGCCATCTCAAGCATGACCAGGTTGGCCGCGTCTGCGGGCGACTTAACGAGAGGCCGCTCGGACGGCGCAGCCACGAGCAGCCGCCGCCCCAGCTCGAACGCGGCCTTGAGCTGCGTGGCCTTCGCAGGGCCAAGCCCCTTGAACTCGGTCAGCTCGCTGAACGGCGCATGGGCCAGCCCTGCCAGCCCGCCATAGCCTGTCAGGAGCCGCTGCGACAGGCGGATGACGTTCTCGTCCTTAGTCCCCACGCGCAGAATAATCGCCAGCAGCTCCGCGGTGCTGAGCGCGCCCGCGCCGTAGTGTTCCAGCCGCTCGCGCGGGCGCTCGCCCTCGGGCAGTTCCTTGATGGTCGGATAGTACTCGATGAGTGCTTCGTTGATGGGCATATCCAACTCGTCCTATGCAGTTGTGGGGTGAAGTGCAACCACGGAATACACGGACCACGCGGAAGGAGGTTCTTTGCCCTGTGAGGGGCACGATCTTGCGACGGGTCCAGTCTGGTTGAAATCAGTGACGGAAGCCAAGCGTGCGGTCCTGCACCTCGAACCCGGTTTCGGCGGGCACGCGCACCTCTCCGAACCGCTCCTCGTACTTCGCCAGGTTATCCTCCAGCGCCTTGAGCAGCAGCTTGGCGTTGAGCGGGGTCATCACCACGCGCGCGTGCACCTTCGCCTTCGGCGCGCCCGGCAGCATCCGGGCAAAGTCGATGACGATCTCCGAGGGCGAATGGGTGATAATGGCGAAGTTAGTGTAGATAGCTTCGAGGTCGGCAGACAACTCGACGTTGATCTGGGTGGGCGGGGGATTCGCTTGCGGCATGATTGCTCCCTTGCAGCATCGGAATCAGGAGTACGGCTATAGTCGCCGTCAACGGTCATTTGATGAGTAGCGTAGGGCCTTGTGCCCGTCCAGACGCCCACGAGGGGCTATGCTACAGCCCATCGAATCCGCCTTGACGCACTAATAGTCTAGCGCAAGAGGACGTAACCGTCAACGAAAGGACACCAACAAAAAGACACGGCGCTGGCGGCCGTGTCTGTGCTTTGTAGTCAGTTGGACCGGCGCGGGCCGGTACATTGCGGTCTTTCGGGCTAGAACGGGATGTCATCCTCGTGAACCGGGAAGTCCTCGCCGCCACCACCACCGGGCGCGCCGCCGCCCTCAGCGCCATCGCGCGGCCCACCCAGGAACTTGAAGGTGTTGGCCGTCATCTCCAGCGTTCCGCGGGCATTCCCCTCCCGATCAACATACGCCTGGGCCTCCACTTCGCCTTCGACCAGCAGAAGCTTGCCCTTCTTGACGTACTGGGCCGCAGTCTCTGCCAGCTTGCGCCAGCACGTAACCCTGAACCACGTGGTCTTCTCTTGCTGCTCACCGTTGGCATTGGACCAACGGCGGTTAACGGCGATGCTGAAGCTGGTCACGGGCACCCCGCTGGGGGTGTACCGCATCTCAGCATCGCGGCCGACGTTCCCGACGATGACAACCTTCTGATACATTGGCTGCTCCTTTCGCCTGTGCGCGCATCAACCGATTGTGCGAGAGTCTCAGCGGAGGAGACTCAGGTTCAGGATACCGCAAAACCGCCGAATTGTCAAAATCAGACGAACGGGTGTTCGATAGGGGTTCGTGAGAGAAAACGGGCTTGAAGGCGGAGCTGCGCTTCGCACACAAGCCCGTTTTCTGGCAACCCCCTAACGTTCGATGACCGTGATGGCGGTCGGGTCCAGCCAGAGGGTGATCGGTTCGCCCTCCGGCGGCAGATGGGTCGTCGTCGCGGATGCCTCGCAGACCAGCACCACCCCGCCCGCATGTTCCGTGCGCAACAGGTAGTAGCTGCCCCGGAAGGAGGCTTCGCGCAGGCGGCCCGGCAGGAGGTTCGGTCCGGTCGCATCAGGTGGACGAACCTCTGCCGCTTCCGGGCGAACGAGCACCGCCACCTGTGCGCCCGCGGGATAGGCCTGCGGGCTGTCTGCGATGCGCAGGTCGTCGGCCGCAGTGCGTACGGTCAATGGGCTGGCAGCGGTGACCACGCCTTCCAGCAGATTGCGGAACCCCAGGAAACGCGCGACGTACGTCGTCGCGGGATAGCGGTAGACGTCGGCGGGCGTGCCGGCCTGCTCGATCCAGCCGCCCTCCCCGGCTTCCACGGCTGCGCGCATTACAAAGACACGGTCGGCCACGGCAAAGGCCTCTTCCTGGTCGTGCGTCACATACAGCGCCGTCAGTCCAACGGACTTAAGGATGGCGCGCAGCTCGTTCATCAGTTGCTCGCGCAGCGCCCGGTCCAGCGCACCGAGCGGCTCGTCCAGCATCAGCAGACGGGGGCCGGGCGCCAGACTGCGCGCGAGCGCGACCCGCTGCTGCTCCCCGCCGGAAAGCTCGATGACGCGGCGCTGCTCGTAGCCCTCCAGCTGCACCAGCGCGAGCATCTCCCTGACGCGCGCTCGAATCTCCGCCGGCGGCCGGCCCTGCATGCGCAGCCCGAAAGCTACGTTCGCCTCGACGTCACGATGGGGAAAGAGCGCGTAATCCTGGAACATGAAGCCGAAGTTGCGCCGGTGGACGGGCACGCCGGCGAGGTCCTGTCCATCGAACGTGACCGTGCCGGTGTCGGGCGGCTCCAATCCCGCGACGATGCGCAGCAGCGTCGTCTTGCCACACCCGCTCGGGCCGAGCAGGCAGACGATCTCGCCCGCGTCCACGGTGAAGCTGGCCTCCTTGAGGACAGGCAGGCCGGGATAGGATTTGGAGACGTGGTTGACGGTCAGGATGGGTGGCATCAGGTGCTCCTTCGGAGCCTAGAACTCCCCGACTTCACCGACGCGGAAGCGTTCGATCAGGAAGAAGCTGGCGGCGCAGACGAGCATCAGCAGCGTGCTCATGGCGAGCGCCTGGCCGTAGTTGAGCGCGCCCGGCTGGCCGAGCAGCCGGAAGATAACGATGGGCATGGTCGGATATTCGGGCCGGGCAATCAGCAGGGTCGCGCCGAACTCGCCCATGCTGACCGTGAAGGCAAACAGCGCAGCGACAATCAGCGCGCGACCCACGATGGGCAACTCGATCTCGCGCCAGACGCGCCACGGCGATGCGCCCAACACCGCTGCCGCCTCGCGCCAGTCCGGGTTCAGCCCGCGCAGCGCGGGCAGCAGCGACCGCACGACGAACGGAAATGCAACCAGCGTGTGTGCAATGGGCACAAGCACCGGCGACGCCCGCAGGTTGAGCGGCGGCTGGCCCATCGTCAACAGATAGCCGAAGCCGAGCGTCACCGCGGAGGTGCCGAGCGGCAGCAGCACGATGGGGTCCAGCAGGCGGCCCAGCCAGTTACGCTCGCGTGCCAGCAGCAGCGCGGTGACTGTGCCCAGCAGCAGGGCCAGGCCCGTCGTGAGCAGCGCGAACATGACGCTGTTGCGGATGGCGAGTCCGGGCGGGACGAAGAAGATGGATGACGTACGATTGACGAAAAGTTCCCGATAGTAGCGCAGCAGGTCGTCCGGCCCCAGCGACCGAGCAGCCAGCGCAGCCAGCGGCGTCACAAGAAAGAGGATCAGCCCGAGGCTCACCAGCCCGACAAAGAGGACCTGCTGCGGGCGGACGGGCGGCACGGCGGTCGAGTCAGCCGGCCGCAGGTTGAGCGGCAGCGCGGCGCGCGCCTGGGCGCGCGTGTAGACGGCCATGACGACGAACGTGAGGGCAATCTGCGCGAGGCTGATGGCCGCGGCCTCCGGCAGTTGGAACAGCGTCACGGCCTGCCGGTAGATTTCGATCTCGAGCGTGGCGAAGCGCGGCCCGCCGAGGACCATGATGACGCCGAAACTGGTGAAGCAGAAGAGGAAGATGAGCAGCGCGGCCGCGGCGACCGAGGGCACGAGGAGCGGCAGCGTCACTTCCCAGAACACGCGCGCCCGGTTGCCGCCGAGCACACGCGCAGCCTCCGACAGGCGCGGGTCCAGATTGGCCCAGAAGCCGCCCACCATGCGCACGACGACGGTGGTATTGTAGAAAGCGTGGGCCAGGAGGATGAGCCAGATGGTCTGTTGGAGCCGTATGGGCGGACCGGCGAGGTCGAACCAGTTCACCAGGAGCGTGTTGAGCGTGCCGCGCGGGCCGAGCAGTGCGGTGAACGCGGCTGCGACGACCATCGCGGGCAGCACGAAGGGAATCGTCGTCAGCGCGCGCAGGATGTTCTTCGCGGGGAAGCGGTAGCGCGCAAACACAAACGCGGCCGGCATCCCGATGAGCAGGGTCAGCGCGGTCGAGAGCGCAGCCTGCCAGGTCGTGAACCAGAGCGCGCGGGCGAAGTAGGCTTCGCGCCAGAGGCTGGCGAGGGGCGCGAGGTCGAGCCGGCCGCCCGGCGCGAAGCTCTGCCCGACCACCGCGACCAGGGGGTAGAAGAAGAACACCCCCAGGAATGCGATGGGCAGGAGGAAGAGCAGGAGGCGAGTCAGATTACGCACGCGTGCGCTCTCACATTATAGCCACCGAGAGCACCGAGATAACAGAGTTCTAAATCAGGCTATTCTCTACGTTCTCTGTGCCCTCTGTGGCTAACTATCATTTATCCGGTGCACTCTACCGCAGCACCGAATCCGTCCACGCCTTCAGCCAGCCCTCGCGGCCCGCCTCGATCTGCTCCGGCGTGAGCTGTACGACCTCCGTGGGTTCCTGCGCGTGTTGCGTGAACACCTCGGGCAGGGGCGTGCCAGTGCGCGCCGGGTAGACCCACATCTGGAGCGGGATATCCGCCTGGAACGTCTCGCCCAGCATGAAGTCCACCCACTGGCGGGCCAGCTCAGGCTCCTTCGCGCCGGCCAGGATACCGACAAACTCGATCTGCTCGGTGCTGCCGCCGGGCAGGAACAGGTTGCCTGTGGGCGACTGGGCCGGCTGCGGGTCAGCAAAGAAGACCTCGGCCGCAGGACTGGTCGCATAGCTCACGACGAGGGGCCGATCGCCCTCGCCGCTGCCGCCGCTGAACTGCCCGTAGTAGGCGTCTTCCCACCCGTCCACGACGAGCACATCGTTCGCGCGCAGGTCGCGCCAGAAATCAAGATAGGTGGTGTCGCCGGTTTCACCGAACGCGGCGATCGTCGTCATCAGGAAAGCGAGGCCCGGCGACGAAGTGGCCGGGTTCTCGACGACCAGGAGGCCCTTGTACGCCTCCTGGGTCAGGTCCTCGAGGGTCTGCGGCAGCGCCAGGCCCTGCTCCTCAAAGTAGGCGCGGTCATAGTTGAGCGTCACGTAGCCGTGGTCCACGGGCAGCAGCCGGTTCGAGGGATCGAGCTTGAGCTCGTCCGGGATGCCGGCCAGCGACGGCGATTCATAAGGCTCGAAGATGTCTTCCGCCAGCGCGCGGCTGAGGAAGGTATTGTCCACGCCATAGAAGACATCCGCCAGGGGATTGCCCTTGCTCAGGATGGCCTTATTCAGCGCCAGGCCCGTGTCGCCCGACTTGAGGAACTGCACCTGGCAGCCGCATTGTTCCTGGAACGCCGCGACAACCGGCTCGCTGACGCTGAAGCTGTCGTGCGTCATCACCGTGACCGTGCCGCCGGTAGCCGGTGCAGTTGTCGCCTCACTCCCAGGTGCTGTGGCGGGCGTGCCGGCGGGCGTGCCGGTGCAGGCTGTTATCAGTAATCCCAGAACCAGATAGACCAGTACAAATCGTTTCAACATTTTTACACCTCAGAATAGTTCTTTACTGAAAGGATCGGATAGAAACCCGTTCTCTTCCAGAAAACGGGTTTCTATCTCAGCATGGGTTTCTATACCGCCGTCTGGATGACCAGCAGCCGGCCCCGGCGCAGCGTCACCCGCGCGTGGGTACCGGCAAAGACGTTGCTGACCCCGCGCGCCCGGCCCTCGTACAGCGTTTCGCCCGTGAGCGGATAGTACAGACCGTCGGTGCTCACGCCCTCAGCGTCGGCGCCGAGCGGGAGCAGGGTCAGCAGGTCACCCGCCGCGCCGGACAGTGTCAGTTCCACCGGTGCGCCGTCAGACTCCGGCGCGGTCAGCAGGCGGATTGTCTCCGCGCCGTCGGCCAGCACGATGTCGCGGCCGGCCAGGTCGGGCCGGGCGAGCAGCAGGACGTTAGCGAGCAGGTGGTCGGTTCGACCGCCCAGCACGCCGCAGATGACGATAGGCTGTACGTCCTCGGCCAGGGCGTGCGCCAGCGCCAGCTCCAGGTCGGTGTCATCCTTCTCCGCCGGTACGCGCTGGACCGGAACACCGGCCGCGGCCAATGCATCGGCATCTGCGGGCGACAGCGAATCCAGGTCACCGACGAGCAGATGCACCGGCCAGCCCCACGCGCGCGCATGGGCCGCGCCGCGGTCCGCGGCAATCACCCGGTCACCGGGGCCGGGATTGAGGTCGAGAGGCCGGATGGCTGCCGGGCTCCCGCCCACGATGTAGATGGTCAAGCGATTCTCCGTCCTTGTGGTGACAACAAAAAGACGACCCTTGCGGGTCGCCTCTCGTATTCGATCTTGCGCATTGCTGCGCCGCATCCCTACGCCGGCATTACCCGTCAGGTTCATAGGGTCGCCGGCATTTGTGCTACGCAAGCGTAGCCCACCACGCTTCCGTGGCCTGGGGCCGACCTCTCAGCCAGGCTCTCCTGGCTCCCCCTGCTATTTGCTTATGGGCGAAGTCTAGCACATGGCCGAGTCGTTGTCAAAGACACTGCCGAGTGCGGGCGCATTCGTTTATCCGTTACGCGCACCTTGTGCGCCATCCGTTGCCTCGTGGCCCGCGGGCGCGACGAGCGCCATCTCCACCGCCTCGCGCAGCGTGCGCGCACCGAGCACCTGCAGGCCATCCGGCGGGCGTTCCAGCTTGCGCGCGGCTGTCTGCGGCACAAGAACGCGCGTGAAGCCGAGCTTCGCGGCCTCGTTGAGCCGCCGCGGGAGCTGGCCGACGCTGCGCAGCTCGCCGCTCAACCCGATCTCGCCGACCAGCGCAAGGTCCGCCGCAACGGGCCGGTTGCGCGCGGACGATGCAATCGCGACCGCGACTGCCAGGTCCGCAGCAGGTTCGTCGATCTGCAGGCCGCCGACCACGTTGACGAAAACATCCTGGTCGGCCAGCGAGATGCGGGCGCGCTTGCTCAACACCGCGGTAATCAGCAGCAGGCGGTTGAAGTCGATGCCGTTGGCCGTGCGCCGGGGCTGCGCAAACGCGGTCGCGCTGGTGAGCGCCTGCACCTCGACCAGGATGGGTCGCGTGCCTTCCATCGTGACCGCGATGGCAGAGCCGGGCGCGTTCGGGATGCGCTCGGCCAGAAACGCCTCCGACGGGTTGCGCACCTCTACCAGGCCCTTCTCGGCCATCTCGAAGACGCCCACCTCGTTCGTGGAGCCGAACCGGTTTTTGACGGAGCGCAGCAGCCGGAAGGAGTGGAACCGCTCGCCTTCAAGGTAGAGCACCGTGTCCACCATATGCTCCAGCACGCGCGGGCCGGCGATGGCGCCTTCCTTCGTGACGTGGCCGACGAGGAAGAGCGGGAAACCGTTGGCCTTGGCGAGGCGCAGCAGGTGGGCCGAGCAGTCACGCACCTGCGTGACGCTGCCCGCACCGGACGAGATGGCGTCAGAGTAGATGCTCTGCACGGAATCCACCACAACCATGCGCGGCGCGCTGTTCTCGATATGCGCAGCGATGGTTTCGAGGTGCGTTTCGGCCAGCACGAGGATATCGCGCGCAACGATACCCAGCCGTTCGGCGCGCAACTTGATCTGCGCGGCGGATTCCTCGCCGGAGACGTAGAGGATGGGGCCCTGGCCGCCGGTCAGCGCGTGGCACATCTGGATGAGGAGGGTGGACTTGCCGACGCCGGGATCGCCGCTGATGAGCACGACGGAACCGGGCACGATGCCGCCGCCCAGCACGCGGCTCAACTCGCTGATCGGCACGGCGATGCGTTCGTAGCCATCGGCAGGGATGTCGGGCAGGGCCTGCGGGCCGACGCCGGGTGCCAGCGCAACGCTGGCCGGTCGGCCCGGTGCAGGCTCCTGCACGGTCATCTCGACCAGCGTGTTCCACTCGCTGCAATCCGGGCAGCGGCCCATCCACTTGCTCTGTGCGCTGCCGCATGACTGGCAGACATACCGGGTCTTCGACTTCGCCATAAATGCCTCGATTCGCTCAGATGTTCGGTATTATATAACGAGCAAGGCAACGAGTCAAAGGTGGCAGCGCCTCCATGGAAGCTGGAAACAGTTGCCAACTCAAGAATGGAGTCGAGGCTTCAGCCGGTCAGGCCGCCTGTATGCGTACACACCCAATCCGGCTAAAGCCTCGACTCCAGCTATGTCTGGCATTCCTGCTGTGCCTCCGCAAGACTTGCGTAGTGGGAGGTGCGTAGCTAAACTTGTCTGACAATAGATTCTACGCGGCCAAAGGAGGGAGCATGAAGACCATTTTGTGTTACGGCGACTCGAATACGTGGGGCTATGCCCCGGCGACCGAAGCACGTTATCCTTACGCGAAACGCTGGACGACGCGCCTGGCCGCAGAGCTGGGACCGGAGTATCTGGTCATTGCGGAGGGGCTGAACGGGCGCACGACGCTCTGGCCCGACCCGGTCGAGGGTGAGTACAAGAGCGGGAAGACCTATCTGCCCGCGTGCCTGGAGTCGCACCAGCCGCTCGACCTCGTGGTGCTGATGCTCGGCACGAACGACCTCAAGCACCGCTTCGGCCAGTCGGCGTGGGACATCGCGCGCTCCATCGAGACGCTCATCCAACTCATCATCTACACCGTCAACTGGCCGGAGGCGCCGACCCCGAAAATCCTGCTCATCGCGCCGCCGCCGACGTGCGTCGCGGGGACGCACTTCGCAGAGATGTTCGCGGGCGCGGACGAGAAGTCGCTCCACCTGGGCAAGTATTACGCCGAGGTTGCTGAGGTGTACGGCTGCGCGTTCCTCAACGCCGGCGATATCATCGCGTCCAGCCCCGTGGACGGCATCCACTTCGACGCGGATGAACTGCCCAAGCTGGCGCGCGCGGTGGCCGAACGCGTGCGGGAGATGCTGGGGTAACAAGGTGAACAGGTGAAAAGGTGAAGATGTGATGGGGTAAAGAGGCGACTTGGAGTCGAGGCTTCAGCCGGTCTGGATGTCGACCGGCATAGACTGTGAAATCGGCTCATGCTCTGCGTGTTACGGGTCCTCCGTCGTCATTGGGCATTCGGCGCGTCCGCAGCAGGGCGGATGCGCCGGGTGTTCGTGACATACCACATCCGCCCGTCAGCCGTGCGCACCCACACGCCGGGCGGCTGATGTGCGACCACTTGCCCGCGCTGCCACGCCGCGTCACCGTCGTGCTCGAACATGATCTCCACGGCATCTCCGGGCCGGTACTGCTCGACTAATCGCTTTACCATACCAGCGCCAGACAGGTGACGCCGCCGTTGGCCTTCGCAAACTCGGTCATCGGGACAGGTAGCACCTCGCAGCCGTGCGCGGCCAGCAGCGCGGACGTGCGCGGATAACCGGCGGGCATCACGACCCGGTTCCCAATCGCCAGAACGTTGGCGGCATACGCTTCTTCCGCCGGCACGCTCAGCACCGCCAGATATCTCAGCTCCGGCGGCACCTTCACCCCGTCAACGACCAGCAGCGTATCGGGGCCGATCGGCGTCAGCGGGGTCAGCAGGTGCAGGAAGTCGCGGACGGGCGCGGCGAGCACGGGGCGGTTGACCCCGTGCTCGTGCAGCGCAGCGGCAAGCTGGTCGATCCCTGCCCGGTTGGTCCGGCCGGAGAGGCCCACGACCACCCGATCCGGCAGGATCAGCACGTCGCCGCCCTCCAGGGTGGCGGGGGCCGCGAGTCGGTGCGTGGGGAAGCGCACTGCCAGCAGCCCGGCGACGGCTTCCTCCTCCCCGCAGCGGCTCTCTGCGCCCATGCGACCGACCACGGCCACACCGTCGATGACGACGGCCGGGTCCTGCATGAAGCAGCTATCGGGATAGCCTTCGTCCGCGGGCAGCCGCTCGACCGTCAGACCCGCGGCGGCCAGCGCCTGGCAGTACTCGCGGTGCTGCGCCTGCGCGAGGGCGACGTCGATGCCAGCGGGCGCGCTGCCTTCCGTTATAGCTTCCGAAAAGCTCGCGCCCGGCGGCCGCACAACGGCGTGATGCAGTCCCTTATTCCGATGTTCTGTCATTCGCATTCATCCCGCATCCTTCGACTGGCCGCATCTCGTCAGCCTGGTAGAGCCGTCCACCCGCTCAGGATGCTTCCTGTGTCCTTGGTCTTTCGTTACCCCAACGCCACGTCCAGCAGCATCATCACCGTGAAGCCCAGCATCGCGCCCCAGGTGGACATGTGCGTCTCTGCGCCGCTCTGCGATTCGGGAATCAGTTCTTCCACGACCACGTAGATCATCGCGCCGGCCGCGAAGCTCAGCGCATAAGGCAGCAGAGCCTGAATGAACAGGACGGAGGCTGCGCCCAGCACGCCCGCAATCGGCTCCACCATGCCGGACGCCTGGCCCATGAGAAAGCTCCGGCCGCGCGACAGGCCCTCCCGGCGCAGCGGCATGGATACCGCCAGCCCTTCCGGAAAGTTTTGCAGGCCGATGCCGATCGCCAGCGCGACTGCACCGGCCAGCGTTGCAGCGGGCAGGCCGGCGGCCACCGCGCCGAACGCGACGCCGACCGCCAACCCCTCGGGAAAATTGTGCAGCGTGATGGCTGTGACCAGGAGAACGCTGCGCCGCCAGTGGGTTTTGATGCCCTCGGCCTCCTCGATCGGCTGGCCCAGGTGCAGGTGAGGCAGGATGTGATCGACCAGCCAGAGAAACAGCCCGCCCATCAGAAACCCGATGGCCGGCGGCAACCACTTGGGCAGGCCCTGGCTCTCCGACATCTCGATGGCGGGCGCGAGCAACGACCAGAAGCTCGCCGCAATCATCACGCCCGCGGCAAAGCCCAGCAGTGCATCCAGGAGACGCCGGTTGACCTGGCGCGTAAGGAAGACCGTGGATGCACCAAGCGCGGTCAGGCCCCAGGTGAATAGTGTCGCAAATAAGGCCTGTAGCAGGGGGTTTAAGGAATAGAAAGCTGCCATGCTGACCTCCTGTGCTACGAATGACGCGCCCGCCACAACCACCCGCGGCCGGGCGCAAAGATGAGCGCAAGGATGAAGAATCCGGTGCAGACCAGGACGATCGCTGCGCCGGATGCGACGTTGATGTAATAGGACAGGTACAGTCCGACCACGCTGGACAGCGCGCCGACTGCGGCGGCGACCGCCATCATGGCGGGCAGCCGCCGGGTGAGCAGCGAGGCGGTTGCCGCGGGCGTGACGAGCATCGCGACCATCAGCGCCACGCCGACCGTCTGCAGCGCAATGACGACCGTCACCGCGAGCATGACGAACAGCAGGTAGCGGAAGAACTCGGCGGGCAGGCGCAGGATGCTGGCAAGCACCGGGTCGAACGAGATGACCAGGAACTCCTTGTAGAAGGCCACAATCAGGACCAGGACCAGCCCGCCGAACACGATCGTGCGTCCGAGATCGGCGGTTGACACGCCGAGGACATTGCCGAACAGAAAGTGCGTCAGGTCCAGGCTGAAGTTGCGGGTGGTGGAGATGAGGGCGACACCGAGCGCAAACATCGCGGCGAACAGCACCCCGATGGCCGTATCCTCGCGCACCTGCCCGCTCTTGGTGATGGCGCCGATGCCTAACGCAGTCGTGATGCCGGCCGCCAACCCACCCCAGAA
>DAOUGK010000627.1:0-3937 GCA_034429055.1 Anaerolineae bacterium
CCGCAGCGCGGCCACTGCGTCGGGCGACGCCCCGGCGCGGGCGAGCATCGTCTCCGCCGGATCGCCGGGCAGCAGGTGCACGAGCGCAAAGATGAGCGTGACCACGGCCCATAAGGTGAGCGTGCCCGTCAGCAGGCGGCGGCGCAGGAAGGCGGTGAAGGGGGCCGGGGCGGGTGTCTGCATGGGTGGAGGGATGCCTAGCGGTGGTCCATGACGCCAATCTGCCGGCACATGTCGAGCAGCGGGCAGGTGGAACAACGCGGCGCGCGGCCGGTGCAGATGTGCTTGCCGAACGGCACCAGCAGCGCGTTGATCTCGACCCGGTACTGTGGCGGGAGCACGGCCTCCAGCGCGGCCATCGTCCGCTCCGGCGTCGGGGCCGCGACATAGCCCCACCGGTTCGTGACCCGGTGGACGTGGACATCCACGCTAATGCGCGGCTGCCCGCACGCGATGCCCAGGACGAGATTGGCACACTTCGGCCCGACGCCGGGCAGCGACGTCAGCAGTTCGAAGTCGCAGGGCAGGTCGCCGTCGTGTTCGGCCAGCAGCCGGCGGCTGATCTCTTGCATCTGCCGCGCCTTGCGCTCGTAGAAGGTGCTGGGGCGGATGAGCTCGGTGAGGTTGGCGAGGGGCAGCGCGGCGATTGCCTGCGGCGTGCGCGCGTGAGCGAACAGCCGCCGGGCGATGACGATCGTCTGCTCATCGTAGGTGCGGATGGAGATCATGCATGCCATCAGTTGCTCGAACGCGGCCGCATAGCCGTCCTCCGCAAGCTGGAACATCACGGCTTTTGGGTAGGGCCGGACGGCAGTTCGGAGACGCTCCATCGCTATGTCGATGTCGAAAGCCTGTTTGCCCATGCCGGTGCGCTGACCTCCGCGGCCATTGTATGTCGTTTCGCGCGAGGGGCCAAGCTGTGCTATGCTCCGAGCGCACTGCGGCGGCCGGTCTCAGCAACCGACGGTTGCACAACCGTGCCACACGCGAGATGCAGAACGATGGGCGGCTTCGGTCGGAGACCGGCCGCAGCGAGGTGAAGGAGGAGAACACATGACAACGACGTTGGGGACGACCACGGTGACACAGGTCGCAATCGTGGTGCGGGACATCGAGGCGAAGGCGCGGGCGTGGGCAGAGGTGCTGGGGCTGCCCGTGCCGCCAGTCATCATCACCGACCCGGAAGAGGTGGCGCAGACAAAGTACAACGGGCAGCCGTCCACCGCACGGGCCAAGCTGGCCTTCTTCAAGCTCGGACAGGTGTCGCTGGAACTCATCGAACCCATCGGTGAGCCGAGCACGTGGAACGACCAGCTCGTGCAGCACGGCGAGAGCCTGCACCACATCGCGTTCCAGGTGGACGGCATGGCGCGGCTGCTGCCGCTACTGGCCGAGGACGGCATGTCCACGGTGCAAAAGGGCGAGTACACCGGCGGCCGCTATGCGTACGTCGATGCAACCGACCGCCTCGGCGCGACGCTGGAACTGCTCGAAAACGATTGAGGGAGTTATGAGTAACGAGTAAGAAGTAATGAGTAAATGGAATCGCGCATTCTCCTGGTGCTGTCCTTACTCGTCACTCATTACTCGTTACTCTTTCCTGGTTACTCGTTCATCAACCAAACGTCCTGCAGCACAGCGAACCACCCCTGGACATCATAGGCCAGGCCCTGCACGCGGGCGGATGCGGCGTTGACGTTCACCTGGTCGCGGATGGGCAGGATCCAGGCCTGGTCGAGCACGCGCTCCTGCACCTGGTAATAGAGCCGGTAGCGGTCCGGGCCGTTATCCAGCCGCTCGCCTTCTTCCAGCCACGCGTCCACCTGCGGGTCGCTGACGCGCGCCCAGTTGAAGCCGCCGATGTTGCTGCTGTGGAAGAAGGTGCGCAACAGGCTCGGGTCGGTGCCGGAGTTGACGAACGGCACGAGATGGTGCGTGCCGTTGCGCCCGGCTTCCAGCACGGCAGGATAGGGCATCTGCTCCAGGTCGAGCTGAATGCCCAACTGCTTCCACTGCGCCTGCAGGATGGTCGCCACGGAACCCAGTTCCCCCCAGCTTGCCAGCACGCCCCGCAATACGAGCGGCTGCCCGTCCCGGTCCAGCACACCGTCGCCATCCGAATCCGTCCAGCCGGCCTCTGCCAGCAGGGCTTTCCCCTGCTCCATGTCGTAGACATACCACGCCACGCTGCTGATGGGGCCGAACGCCGCGCGCGTGACCGCAGACAGCGGGCCGGTCGCAACTGGGGAGAAGTCGCCGTACACGGCCTTGACCAGCGCGGGCCGGTCCGTCGCATAGAGCAGCGCACGGCGCACCCGCACGTCATCGAGCGGCGGCAGGGTCGTATTGAAGAAGAACTGGACCGACTGGCCGGGGATGGCGACCGGGTGAAGGGTGTACGCGGCGGCATTCGGGCCGGCTGTCAACTGCGCAGCATCCTGGGGCGGCAGCTCGCCCATCACGTCGGCCTGGCCGGAGAGCAGGGCGGGCAGCCGCGTGGCCGGGTCCGCGTAGAAGCGGAACTCGACGCGGTCGAGGTAGGCCGGGCCTGCGTGCGCCCGGATCTCAGGCGCCCAGGCATAGTCCGCGTTGCGCTCGATGATGAGGGTCTGTCGCTCCTGGTAGCTGACAAACCTGAACGGCCCGCTGCCCACCTGGTGAAGCTGGTACTGGTCGCCCCACCGGTCGAGCGCGGCGGGCGAGGCCATGCCGAGATAGACCTGGCTCAGGCCGTCCAGCAGGGGCGCGTACGGTGCGGCGAGCACCAGGCGTACGGTGGAGTCATCCAGCGCCTCTGCGCGTTCGAACGAGCCGAGCAGGAACACGGCCTTCTGCGACTTCGTAGCAGGGTCCGCGATGCGCTCGAGGTTGCGCACCACCGCGGCCGCATTGAAGGGCGTCCCGTCGTGGAAGGTGACATCGTCGCGCAGCGTGAAGGTGTAGGTCAGGCCGTCCTCGCTGACGGTCCACGCCGTCGCGAGCGAGGGATGAAAGCGGCCCAGCGCATCCTGGACGACCAGGGTGTCGTAGACGCCGCTCAGCGCGATGCCCAGCTCCGAGCTGGCGTTGACGTGCGGGTCGATGCCCGATACCGGCAGGGTAAGCCCGTAGCGCAGCGTGCCGCCCGTCTGGGGGGAGGGGGCGGTGGGCGCGACGGCTACCTCTGCGGAGGGAGATGGCTGGGGCAGAGCCGCGGTCTCCGGCGGCTGGTCGGGCACGGCCTGGCAGGCCGCGAGCAGGGTGACGACGAGCAGGAGGGCTGCCAGGCCGATCCAGGGTGGCGTGCGGCGCGACCGGTATTGGAGTCGAGGCTTCAGCCGGTGGGCGTGCACGGCACGCCTTGGCGGTCTGTGTGCATACAGAGTGAACCCGGCTGAGAGCCTATCCGAGAATTGCTCTGGCCGGTCTCTGACCGAGCCAGGGGGCACGGTCGGAGACCGGCCCCAGCGGTTTCGGATAGATACTAAAGCCTCGACTCCGGCTGTATTCGGAGTTCCTGAAGGCGCATCCTTCGACTGGCCGCTGTTCATTGTCCAGGTTGGGCCGTCCACCCGCTCAGGATGCCTGCCGATGTGCTCAGTTGCGCTGCTTGCACACCGGCGATGTTGAGCATCACGATCCGTGTTTGCGCTGTTCCGCATAGGTTCCTTCCGATCTTTTTGCCGGTTCGTCGTCTCTGCGCTATACTTGGTCATCATGTATCTAAAGTCATCCTCACTGCCCAGGGCAGTGTTCGTTCTATTCCTCATAACACTCGTCTCGCTGGGAGCCACGCTGCCCGTAGCTGCGCAGCACGGCTGCGACCCAGGCAACCTGATCCCGAACTGCAACTTCGACAATTTCAGCGGCGATCCGCCGCGCCAGGTGCCCTCAGGCTGGACGCCGTTCGTCCTGTCCGGCGACCTCACCTTCATGCAACACACGGACACCTACTGGG
>DAOUGK010000628.1:0-10520 GCA_034429055.1 Anaerolineae bacterium
GGCCGCACCCGCAGCGTCGGCGTCCTCATCCCGGATGCCCACAACCCGCACTACTGGCAGATTGTGCAGGGCATCGAGAGCGAAGCCCAGGCGCACGGTTACGACCTGTTCTTGAGCAGCACCTCCCTCGACCCCGACCGCGAGCTCGCGGCGGTGCGAGCACTGTTACGCGGGCGTATCGACGGGCTGATCCTGCTGCTCACTTACCGCGGCCTGCTCGACCCTGAGCTACAGATGCTGGTGCACACCCGGAATCCCCTGGTGCTGGTAGGCGGCGCGCCGCGCGCTGAGTGTCACTATGATGTGGTGATGACGGGCCTGCCCGATGGCGCGGCGGAGATGATGCGCCACCTCATCGGCCTGGGCCATCGCCGCATCGGACTGGTCTACGGTGTCGCAGCCCCTGACCTGGGCGCAGACCGTCTGAACGCCTACCTTCGTGAGCTGGCCGCAATTGACGAGGCTGCTGATGACTCCCTGGTGATGCGCTGCGGTCCCCGGCTGGAGGACGGTTACCAGGCCGCCTTGACCCTGCTGGACCGCGCGCCGCGCCCTACCGCCATCCTGGCAATCAACGATTACCTGGCCCTCGGTGTCCTGCGCGCGTGCGCCGACCGCGGCCTGCGCGTGCCGGAGGACATTTCTGTGGCGGGGTTCGATGACATCGAGACCGCGCCCTACCTTGTCCCGGCCCTGACCACCGTCCGTACGAATGCAGAGGAGATGGGTCGGAGTGCCTTACGCCTTCTGCTGGCGCGCATGCAGCAGCCCGACCGGGTATGCCAGCAGGTCTACGTGCCGTCCCAACTGGTCGTGCGCGGTTCGACCGGGCCGGCGACCCGGCGGCAGTCCGCTGACGTACAACTGAGCGTGGCGGCTTGACACGACGCGGCAGAAACCTGTTTTCTGCCAGAATACGGAATTTCTGCTATCCGTGAAAGGAGGTGATGGCAAGCAGATACCTACCCTGTGAAACTGACCCGAGGTTCGTTGCATTTCACCGTACCCTCACACCGCAACATCCTGAGGAGGAGTGTTTCAATGAAGACGCACAAGACAATCTGGGCGCTGATGGCATTGACGATCGTGCTGTCCATGCTGTTGGCCGCGTGCGCGCCCGCCGCGCAACCGGCCCCGGCGCCCGAGGCAACGCAAGTCCCTGCTGAGGAACCCGCCGCGGAAGAACCGGCCGCGGAAGAACCGGCTGCTGAAGAGGCGCCGGCCCCGACCGAGGCGCCCGCGGAAGAACCCGTCGCAGAGGCCACCCCCGAACCCGCGCCCGCTGAAGCAGAGGGCATGGCCGGTGAGGTCGTCATCAGCCTCCAGGGTCAAGATACTCAGACCTGGCAGGCGCTGTGCGATGCGTACACCGCCAAGAATCCGAACGCGAAGTGCTCGGTCGAGTTGAAGCCCGGCGAGGGCTACCAGGACTGGATCCGCACGCAGTTCGCCGGCGGCACCCCCCGGCCCTCTTGGGTCAATGCGAACGTCGTCAGCGACTTGCTGGATGCTAAGAAGTTCGTCAACCTGGAGGACTATCTCGACCGGCCCAATCCGTACAACGAGGAAAAACCGTGGCGTGACAGCTTCGACCAGACCGTCATGGCCCTCTCCCGCAATGCGACCACCGGCGAGCTCTACCACCTGAGCCTCGAGATGGTCAAGATCATCTGGTTCTACAACATGGAAATCGCCGAGAAGATCGGCATGACCGAAGCCCCCAAGACCTGGGACGAGATGGCCGCAGCCATGGAACAGGCGCAGGGCCAGGACGTGATCCCGTTCTGCATCGGCGGCGATTTCCAGGAGTTCTGGGAAATGCGCATCGGCTGGCTGGCCCGCATGTTCCAGGACGGCTTCTACTGCACGCCCGACAAGTGGGAACTGAGCCGCTGCCAGGAAGGTGACTGGTGCTTCGCCAAGGGTGTGGATGATGTCTTCCCGGCGGAGAACTGGGCCGAGGATCCGCACTACGATGACGCGGACAAGGTCAATCAGAATCCGGTGCGCTGGCTGCTGGCCTTCCAGGAGGGCAAGCTTGGCCCGAAGGATCCGGAGTACCGGGCCCTGATGGCAGAGTTCAAGAAGGTCTTCAAGCCCGAGAACCTGCCGCCCGGGTGGACCGGCGTGAACGGCCAGACCGCGTATTCCCTGTTCCTCTCCGGCAAGTGCCTGTTCTGGTTGGACGGCGGTTGGACGATTGCCAACATCGAACGGGACCTGAACAACCTCCGCACGGGTAAATTCTTCAGCGCAGGCGAAGGCACCCCGACCCCGACGCCCGATCCGTCCTACAGCGGCATCAAGCCGTTTGCCTTCAGCACGTTCGACAACCCGAAGATGACGTCGCCCGAGGCGAAGTGCCCGTGGCAGCGCACCATCGAGTGGCCGGTCGGCTTCTGGGGCGTGCCGGTCAAGGAAGCGGCGCAGAACGATCTCGAGATCGACTTCATGATGTTCGTGACCAGCCCCGAAGGGTGGGCGATCTACCTGCAGAACAAGATCGATCCGAACAACCCGAACGGCGGCATCACCGGCCCGACCATCGTGCAAGGCGCACAGCTCCCACCGGAACTGGCAGCCAAGTTCGAGAACCTGAAGCCCGTCGGCAACACCGAGAAGACGACCGCCGGCAGCGGTTTCTCCCGTGGCCTCGGCGACTTCCAGCCGATGGTGCGTGAATGGGTCAACCTGGCCCAGCAGTACTTCACCGACCAGATCGACCTGGACACCTACATCGAGAAATACGATGAGGTGCTCCGCCGGCCCGACCTCTGGCAGGGTTACCTGGAGAAATCCCAGTTGACCGAAGAGGATCTGGCGAATCCCGAGAAGAAACCGGTTAACCGGTAACACCATCCGGTTAGTGCGTAGTCAGTAGGGGCCGGGTCACCCGGCCCCTACCCACACATCAGGTGATTCTTATGCGCCCAAACCAGTTTGTTACCCTTCTAGTGCTCGCCATCCTGCTGCTTGGGATCGGGAGTGCGTTGCTCCCGCAGCCCGCTGCCGCACAAGGCCCGTCCTGGCAGTTCGAGGCGGACGGGTTCATCCATTCAGCCGCGGTTTCTGCGGACGGGCAGGCCATCGTTGTCGGCTCACGCAACGGCACTGTGACGCGGCTGGACACGGCCGGCCAGCAGGTCTGGCAGTACGAGGCCGGCGGAACCGTGCTTGGGCTGGGCATGTCGCAGGACGGCAGCCGCGTCATCGCCGCAACCGAGAGCCGCCAGGCCCTCCTGCTGGACGGTGACGGCAACGTCCTCTGGCAGAAAGATTTCGATTACGTGCTGCAGGGTGCGGCCATCTCCGGCGACGGCACGCTCATCGCGCTCATCCCGGACAAAGAAAAGCGCGTGTGGGTGTACGACGGTGACGGCAACCTGCTTTGGGAACAACCCTTTACTGTCATTGCGACTGCAGTTGCCATCTCCGGGGACGGGCAAACTGTTGCCGTAGGGGCGCGTGACGCGAATGTCTACCGCTATGACCGGGCCGGCCAGCTCATCTGGAAACAGCAGATGAAGGGCGTCATCCGCGGCCTGGCAATCAACACCGACGGTTCGTTCCTCGTTGCCGGCGACGAGACGCGGCGGGCCTATGGCCTGGCCGGGGAGATCCCTGCGGGTGCAAAGAATAGCACTAAGTGGACCGTCCAGACCGAAGACAAGATTACCTCCGCTGCGACCACTGCCGACGGCCATGTTTCCGTCTTCGGCTCACGCGACAAGAACGCCTACCTGGTCGATGGCGAAGGCAATGTCACCAGCAAGTTCACGGCCGGGGGCCAGGTCTTTGCCGTGGCCCTGTCAGCCGACGGCAACACCTTCGTGATCGGCTCCGAGGACAGCAAGGCGTACGGCTTCAGCACCGGCCAGTCCGCTGCGGGTTACGCGGCCGGCCAGGCGCAGGCGCGGCTGCGCATGATCCTGATTCCGTTAGCCGTGGTCGCAGTCATCGCGGCGTTCGCCCTGTGGCTGGGCAAGACCACGACCGGCCAGCAGGTCTGGGAGAAGCAGGGCGCCGGTCCGCGCCGCCTGCTGCGCGAAATCTGGCGGGCGCGGCTGTCCTACATGCTCCTGATTCCGACCGTCGGGCTGCTGCTCATTTTCAACTATTACCCGGCCTTCTCCGGCCTGTTTCACTCCTTTACCAAGTGGAACCCGGGCCTGCCGACGAAGTGGGTGGGGCTCGCGAACTTCGAGGCCGTGCTGAACAACCAGTTCCTCCGCCAGGGTGTCATCAACGCCTTTATCCTGATTGTCACGGGCTACATCAAGACCTTGACCATGCCGCTGCTGGTGGCGGAACTGCTGTTCCACCTGCGCTCGTCGCGGGTGCAATACTGGCTGCGCTCGCTGTTCATCTTCCCCATCATCGTGCCGGGCGTCGCCATCATCCTGATCTGGCGCAATATCTTCGATCCCAACATCGGCCTGCTCAACAACCTGCTGGCAACTGTCGGGCTGATGAACATGAAGACCCCGCAGGCGTGGCTGGGCGACCCGCAGACGGCCATCTGGTCCATTGTGTTTATCGGCTTCCCGTGGGTCGGCGCGTTTGCGCTCCTGCTCTATTACGGCGGGCTGATTTCGATTCCGACGGAGCTGTTCGACGCGGCCAAAGTAGACGGTGCGAGCGGCTGGCGGCGCTTCTGGACCATCGACCTCCCGCTGCTCATGGGCCAGATCAAGCTGCTGCTGGTCCTGGGCTTCATCGGCGGCATGCAGGAGTTCGGCATCGTCTTCTTGACCACCGAGGGCGGGCCTTACAACTCAACCTATACGCCTGCGCTGGAGTTGTATTACCAGGCGATGCGCTTCAATAACTTCGGCCTGGCTTCGGCCATCGGCACGGTGCTCTTCCTGGTCATCATGGTCGGCACCATCATCAACCTGAAGTTTGTCCGCTCGGCCACCGAGTTTCAGGCGTAGGGTCGTTCCGACCTAATGGCGTGAGGCGAAATATGACGAACACAGTCCATTCCACTACCACACAGGCCGCGGCGGCCGGGTCGAACGTGCGGGGCGTCCTGGGACGGCTGCGCGCGCGGCGCCCCGCCGCGGTCAGCAGCGGCAGCGCAGGGTCGAGCACGTGGAGCCAGGCGGGCATCATCCTGGCCCTGCTGTTCCTGCTCTTCCTGACGCTGGTGCCGGTGCTGTTCATGTTGATTACTTCGCTCAAGAACCGCGGCCAGATTTTCACGCAGTTTTGGGCCTGGCCCAACCCACCTCTGTGGGAAAACTACACCCTGGGCTGGCAGGGCATGCGCGCCTACATCTACAACTCGCTGCTGTTTGGCTCCGTGTCGGTCGCGGCAGTAGTGCTCCTCTCCTCGCTGACGGGCTATGTCTTTGCGCGGCACCGCTTCCCCGGCAAGGAGATCATCTACATGGCGATCCTCGCGCTGATGATGATCCCGGGCGTGCTGACCCTGATCCCGTCGTTCGTCCTGGTGCGCCAGTTGGGGCTCATCGACACACCCTGGGCCCTGATCCTGCCGTGGACCGCGGGCGGGCAGGTATTCGGCATCCTGCTGTGTCGCAGTTACCTCGCGTCCCTCCCGCAGGAGCTCTTCGAAGCGGGCCGCATCGACGGCGCCAGTGAGATTGCCCTGTACTGGCGCGTCGCGGTCCCGCTCAGCTTTCCGATCCTCATCACGCTGGCGATCATGCACTTCGTGAGCGTGTATAACGACTTCATCTGGCCGTTGGTCACGATTACAAATCCCGACTACCAGGTGGTCGGCGTGGGCCTGCGCCAGTTCGTGAACCAGTGGGGCATCGTGGATATCGGCGGCCAGATGGCGGGCTATGCGGTCTCCGTCGTCCCGCTGCTGATCCTGTTCACGTTCGGCATGAAGTACTACATCCAGGGTGTGACCGCGGGTGCGCTGAAGGCATAACTGCGCTAAAGGTATTGCGCGGCGACGAAGTACGAAGCGAGAGCCGCAAGCCACAGAGGACACTGAGACCACAGAGATTGAGAGGAAAGCGAGAATATCGTGCTCAAGCACGTCTCTTCCGTTGACCTCTTGCGCTCGGTGAACTCGGTGTCCTCTGTGGCATCCGTCTTTCGCCTTTCCTGTTCCGACCTCAGGAGGCTCGATGCTCCGGCTGTGTGAACGGGCAGTTGGCCCGTTCCTGATATTGTGTCTGCTCCTGGCGTCCTGCAGCGCCCCGTCTCCCTCGGCCACCCCCACGCCCGATTCGCCGCTCCCCGGCTTTGCCGGCGTCGCGACCCCGGCGGCTCCCGTCATCTTTGCCCATGATTTTGCAGGTAAGGGCGCCGCGCTGGGCTGGAACGCGACCAATGACCTGGCGCAGTTCACGACCGGCGCCGACGGCCTGGCAACCGCCTCGACGGGCGGCGACCCGTACATGGTCGGGCCGGCGCTCCGGCTGGACGCGGCAGACGCGCTCCACATCGAGATCCGGATGCGGCATGACCGGGGCAGCGATGCGCAGCTCTTCTGGGAGCGCGCCGGCCAGAACTTCAACGAGGCCGACAGCCAGCACTTCACGACCATACCCGACGGCGCGTGGCATGATTACCGCATCACCCTGAAGGTGCATGCGGGCTGGCAGGGCCGCATCGTCCGGCTGCGGCTCGACCCGACGACGCAACAGGGGGCCAATGTGACGATAGCACACATCCGCGGCCTCGGCGCACTTCCCGCCGCGTTGGAGGTCGCGAGTTTCGGCGCAGCGGTGGCGCTGCCGCGTGCGGGCGAGCCGTTCACGGTGCAGGCCGTCGCGGTCAACCGGGGCGACCAGCCCGCGGACTCCGCCGGCCTGCGGCTGGATGCGCCGGACGGCGTGACCGTGACCGGCGACGCGACAACAACGTTCGCCGCGGTGCAGCCCGGCGCGGCCATCACGGGCACGTGGAGCGTCCGCGCAGGGCCCGGCGCGTACACGCTCGGCTTGAGCGTGGACGGGCAGCCGCTGGCGCAGGCGCTCGTCATCGCAGAGGACCCGACCGGCGCCGAACTCGCGCTGTCCGGCGACGACGTGCGGCTCC
The DNA here is from genome assembly GCA_034429055.1 of Anaerolineae bacterium. GTDB lineage: Bacteria > Chloroflexota > Anaerolineae > CG2-30-64-16 > CG2-30-64-16 > MWBF01. The sequence continues at coordinate 7,024 of DAOUGK010000628.1, forward strand.
GTTTCACAGACCACTCGTTCGGCTACGGCCCCGCGACCCTGGAATGGCGCAGCGGCGACGACTGGCTGGTTGCGGGCCGGATGCGCAGCTTTGGCACGCTTGTCTATCTCGCGGATGACGGCACGGAGCGGCACGCCGCCTTCTTCGCGCCGGAGATGGCCGCCGACCCCGCGAGCCGGTGGCTGGAAGCGGACGCGCAGCACACCGACGGCGAGCTGACGTGGCGGCTGACCGCGCACTTCGAGCGGAGCGATGCGGGGCCGTGGCTGACCGCGGCGTACACGCTGACCGCCAACCGGCCCGCACAGATCCTCGCGTGGACCGGCCCGGAGCTGTACGTGGCCGAGGGACAGGCGGACTACCGCCGTGACAGCGCGCTCTTCCCCGGCCTGGAGTTCCTGACCGGCGACGAGATGAGCTCGGGCACGGACTACGTGGACGCGTCCGCCGCGGCGCGCTACGTCCCGCACCCGAACAAGATCACGATCCCGCTGATGGCCGTCACCGGCAATGGCGGCGCCGCGGGCCTGATGTGGGACTCGCTGCAAGCGTGGGACGCCGCGGGCTACGACCGCCCGGCCGCGCTCTTCGCATCCCCGAACCGCTGGGAGGGGCAGCCCAACCACCTCATGCGGCTGTTCGTGCCCGGCGTGACCGCGGGTTTGCAGGAGAATCGCGATAGACTCGACACGCCTTACACCTTGCCTGCCGGGCAGGCGCTGCACCTGAGCGCGCGGCTGTTCGCTGCCGCCGCCGCCGACCCGCTTGCCCCATTGGACGTTTGGGCCGCGGCGAATCCGCTGCCCGCGGTGCAGCCGCGGCCGCGGCCGGATGCCGGCTCGCTGCGGCTCGCGCTGGAGAACTACACGACCGTGACCTGGGTGCCGGAGGCGCGCGGCTGGCGCTATGCCATCCATGACCCGTGGGGGCCGGGCAGCAACCCGGCCATTGCGCTGCACCTGTGGCTGAGTACGCTGGCCGAGCCGCAGTCCGAGGCGATGGCCGCGCGCCGCGACATGGCTCTATCCAGTGCGGGCAGCCCGCCCGTCGGCGGCCAGCCGAACCCCTGGTTCTACCGCCCGCTGTGGCTGCTCCACACGGCTGGTCCCGCGGCGGAGATGCAGCAGGCGTTCCAGGCCGCGCTCGATATCGCCGCGCGGCAGCAGCCCGATGGCTCCTGGCCCTACACGCCCAACCCCGCGGCCCAGCGCACATTCGGCAAGGCCGGCGACTCCTCGAACGGCTGGGTCGCGACCTCCGCGCTGCCCGTGCTCTACATGGCCCGGCTGACCGGCCATCCCGCGCTCGTCGCTGCGGGCCGGCGTGCGCTCGCGTACCTGGAGGCGTCGCCGCCACGGCCCGAGGGCGCGCAGACCTGGGAGCTGTCGCTGCACGTACCCGACCTGCTGGCATCCGCGTGGACCGTGCAGTCGTTCGTGGAGGGCTACCGGCTGACCGGCGAGCCGCGCTACCTGGACCTGGCCGAGCGGTGGGCGTTGGCGGGGCTGCCGTTTGTCTACCTGTGGAACGCGGCCGACCGGCCCATCATGCGCTACACAACCATACCCGTCTATGGCGCATCGAACTACATCTACCCCTGGTTTGGCCGGCCGGTGCAGTGGAATGGGCTGGACTACGCCTACGGACTGCACGCGCTCGCCGCGGAGCTCCAGGCCGCGGGCCGACCCGCGCAACTCAACTGGCGGCAGGTGGCCGAGGGCATCACGATCGCAACCGCGCAGATGCAGCCGGAGTCCGGACCTTATCTCGGCATGTACCCCGATGCATGGGACGTCGTTGCGGGCACGGAGGCCTATACCTGGTGGCTGGCGCCGACGTATCTCGCGCATAACCTGCTGCTGCTCGGCGGCGAGCCGGGCGCACAGGTGCACACGGCGCTGGTGGACCTGGCCGGCGCGCGCATCCACGTCAACGCGCCGGGCGAGATCGTGAGTGTGACCGGCGACGCGGGCAGCGTGACCGTGCGCGTGCGCTATCCCGCGGGCGAGCTGGCCGCGCTGCTGTTTTCGCCGCTGGACGCTGCGCCTGCCCGTGTTGTGGTGGACGGCCGCGAGGCTGCCCCGGCGAGTGCGGAGGACTCGACCGATACAGCCGCCATCGCCGCCGAAGTCACTGGCCCGTCCTGGACATACGCAGGCGGCCTGCTGATGGTGCGCGTGCCGTTCGGGCCGTCCGGCGAGGCAGAAGTGCAGGTCGAACCCGCACAACCATAGCGGAATTCAGGAGGTCTCCGTTGACCACCACATCCCTCAACGACATCCTGTTCGCCAGCGCGCGTGCCTCGGTTGCGTTCGCGCGGCGCTGCCTCGAGCCCACACCCACCGGCCTGCGTGCGAAGTCGAGCTTCGTGACGCCGGACGGTGAGGTCATGCACTGGCACGACTTCGGTGACCTGGAAGGCCCCGGCTGGGCGGCCAACGCGGTCGGCGGCGCGACGCTGCTCTACCGCTGGGCACGCTACCTGGGCGACGAGCAGCTCGCGGCCGAGGCGACCGGCCTGCTGGCCCACGTCCTGCACGATGGCTTCGTGGATGAGGCGACCGGCTTCATCCGCCCCTACTACGACCTGGCCGCGGGCCGCTTCTGCCTCAACTACGACCACGGCGACGCGTGGCTTTGCCCCGGCTCGCTGGCGAAGATCGGCGTGCAGTTGTTGGAGCTGGCCGACCTGCTGCCCGCCGGGCAGCCCGACAAATCCGTTGCGGTTGCGGCCGCGGTGCGGCTGGCAGGCTGGCTCAAGGCGCATGTCCCGCCTCTGCCGAACGGGTGGGTCCCCCGGCGCATCGCGCCCGGGGGCGAGCCGTACCCGCTCAACCCTCACGGCGCGCCAGACCCAATCTACGACCACAGCGCAGACGGCCTCTACTTGCTCCAGTTGTACGCCGAGCTGACCGACCGCGGGCTGGCCGATTACCGGGCCGAGGCGACCGGCCTGGGCGACGCTTTCGCGGCCGCAGGCGGCTTCTGGGGCAGCATCAACCACGACACCTACGACGACCACGAGGACGTCGCCTACGCGTCGGCCTTCCGCATCCTCCGCCGCGCGGCGGAGGTCTGCGCGCGGCCCGCGTGGCGCGACTTCGCCTACAATGTCGCGCTGCCCGGCCTCGACCGGTTCGTCATGCACGAGGACCGCAACGGCGTGCCGACGCGGGGCCTGCTGTGGATGGAGGCCAGTTGGGACACCTCCTACCTGTGGGAGAATGCAGAGGCCGCGCACGCGTGGCTGGAGGCGGGCCGCGAGACCGGGGATGCCGCGCTCACCGGCCGCGGGCTGACCGTCCTCGAAGCCATCGCGCGGCACCATCACGGCCCGCACGGCTTCCTGACCGAAGGCGTGGACTGGAACAACCACGTCACCCGCCGGCATCACGTCGACGGCGTGCTCTACGGCGACATCAACTACACCGAGCCGCTGCTCAACCACCTGCACTTCATCGGCCCGACGCTCTACCACCTTGAACAGGCCGGTTACC
>DAOUGK010000629.1:0-4820 GCA_034429055.1 Anaerolineae bacterium
GACCGCCGATGCGCGCAGCGGCAACCGGGTACGGATCGGGCCAGGCATAGTCGGAACGGTTCGCGCGCAGCCAGGCGATCAAATCTGCACCACGGCCGGTACGTTCGACGCGCTCGATCAGGCTGATGATGCGCACACGCTTGGTGTCCCCGCTCAAGTCATCGTAAGAGACGCCGAGATCGAAACTGGCCGTCCGCACCTCGTCAGAATCGAGCCGGTCGTTCATCGCCTGCCTCAGCGCCGCGCGCTGCGATTCACGGTTGTCCATATCTGCCCTCCGCTTACCCCTTACGTCCGACCACATATGCGGTCACCGACCGCCACGCGACCGTCGCGCCCGTCAGGCTGCCGCGGTACAGCCGCTCGACCGCGGCAATCTCGTCCGCGTCCAGCGCGGCCGCAAGCCGCTGCACGTAACTGGGCCGTTCACCCACAGCGGCACCAGCGGCAGCCCCTGCCGCCGTAAACCAGCGATCCAGCAGCGCAGGGCCGATGCGCGCATCGGCGGTCGTCTCCACAGGCTCCACCCGCACGTCGGCCAGGCCCGCGGCCTCCCATAGGGCAGCGAGGTCTGCCGCCGTCCAGTTGACGAGCGGGTCCGCCGGGTCGGTGTAGATGGCTTCCTCCGCGGCACGCACCTTTTCAGCCAACCCCGCGTCCAGCCGCACCAGGTCGACCAACGCATAGAGCCGCTGCGTCTCCCGCGGGACCGGCTCGGCCAGGCTGAGCGTGCCACCCGCGGCCAGCAGGCCCGCTAGCACCCGCGCGACCGCCGCCTTGTCGGATGCAGCGGCCAGCGCGCTGCGGCCGATGATCGCGTCGAAGCGCACGGCCGCCTCGTCGCGCAATTCCAGCAGCTCGGGCAGTTCCTCCACGCGGCCCTGCAGCACGACCGGCCGCTCGACCTGGGAGAGCCGGGCGACCATCTCGCGCAGCGCCGCGGCTTCCTCCGCATTCGGCGTGAGCAGCCATGCGCCGCCCTCCGGCGCGCGGCGCAACGCCTCCCACGTCAGCAGGCCCGTGCCCGCGTTGATGTCCAGCACGAGGCTGTGCCGCTGGAGCCGCGCGGCCTCGATGACCCGGTCGCGCAGGCTCGCCAGCCTATCCCCCGCGCCGCTGATCACCCGCGCCAGCCAGCGGTCGCGGTCCCCGGCCGCCACGCTGCCGGTGAATGTAAGTGCCTCGGTCGCGCCGAAGCCCTCCCCGCCCTCCAGCATCGCGGCCAGCAGCGCCTCGCGGCGGCGGTCGACCTCACCCTTAACGCGCGCCTCGTAGCCCAGGCCGCCGGGCTGATAGAACACGCGACCCTGCAGCGCGTCAGGGAGATACTGCTGCGCGACCCAGTGATCGCGGTACGCGTGCGGGTACAGATACCCCTCACCGTGGCCGAAGCCTTCTTTGTCGCGGTTCGCGTCGCGCAGGTGCGCCGGGACCTCCGCCTCGCGTTCCTGCTCGACGACGCCGAGCGCATCGAAGAATGCGAAGCCGGAGTTGCTCTTGGGCGCGGTCGCCAGGTACAGCGCGGCCTCACCCAGGTGAAACCGGCCCTCCGGCATGCCCACATAGTCGAACGCCTGCGCGCACGCCATGACGACCTGCAACGCGTGCGGGTCGGCCATGCCCACGTCCTCGCCTGCGAAGATGATCATGCGCCGGAAGATGAAGCGCGGGTCTTCCCCGGCATACACCATGCGTGCCATCCAGTAGAGCGCCGCGTCGGGATCCGACCCGCGCAGGCTCTTGATGAACGCGCTGATGGTGTCGTAGTGGACATCCCCCTCTTTGTCGTAGAGCACCGCGCGGCGCTGGATGGATTCCTCCGCGACGGTCAGATCGATGCGGATCACGCCGTCCGGGCCCGGCTCGGTCGTCTCGACGGCCAACTCCAGCGCGTTGAGCACCCCGCGCGCATCGCCGTTCGCGACATCCACCAGGTGCGCCAGCGCATCATCGGCGAGCTGCACGTTGAACTTACCGTAGCCGCGCTCCGGGTCGGCCAGCGCCTGCCGCGCGACCGCGAATAGATCGGCCTCGGTCAGCGGCTTGAGCTGGAAGATACGGCTGCGGCTGACGAGGGCCTTGTTGACCTCGAAGTAGGGGTTCTCGGTGGTCGCGCCGATGAGAATGACCGTGCCGTTCTCGACCCACGGCAGCAGCGCGTCCTGCTGGGCCTTGTTGAAGCGGTGCACCTCGTCCACGAACAGGATGGTGCGCTGGCCGAACTGGCCGCGGCGCTCCTGCGCCTCCGCGATGGCCTGGCGGATCTCGTTGACCCCCGCCAGCACCGCGTTGATGGCGATGAAGTGGCCGCGCGTGGTGTTGGCGATGATGCGTGCCAGCGTCGTCTTACCCGTGCCGGGCGGACCGTAAAAGATGACCGAGCTGAGCTGGTCCGCCTGGATGGCGCGGCGCAGCAGGCGTCCCGGCCCGACGATGTGCCCTTGGCCGATGAACTCGTCCAGCGTGCGCGGCCGCATGCGCGCGGCGAGCGGCGCCTCCTTTTCGGTCAGCTCCGTGCGCCGCGCGGCAAACAAGTCAGTCCCCGTCTTTTTGGGCATGCGGTGATTCTAGCACAAAGACGTGACAAGGTGAAGAGGTGAGCAGGTGAACAGGTGACAAGGCGAAGAGGTGACGGGGTGAGCAGGTGAGGCATTTGGAGTGGAGGCTTCAGCCGGTTTGGGTGTTAACCAGCAGATACTGTGAAACCGGCCGCGGCCATCGCGAATACTCGAATGCGCTGATGCCGAATACACGAATCACCGGGGCGGCGCCATTCGAGTATTCGTGCTGGTCATTCGCGTATTCGCGATGGCCGCGGCCGATTTCCCACGCGCGCACGACAGCGATGCTATAATGTCCGCATGAAACCACCGACCGACTATCGCGCGCAGCGGCGCAAGAACGAGCGCAACCTGGCGTGGGCCGTGGTGCTCTTCCTCGTGGGCGGGGGCGGCGCAGCAATTGCGCTCGTGTATGGGCGGAGCGCGGCGCTGCTCGGCCTGACGTGCCTCCTGGCCGGCGCGGGGCTGTTCGGCCTCGCCTGGCTGATCCTCACCCTCATGGAACGTTGGGCCAACCGGTGCGGATTGAACCGCGACGGCGCGAAGGGCGCAAAGGTTTTCTTTGTCAATCTTTGCGTACTTCGCGCCTTCGCGGTTCAACGTCACCCGCCGGCGAGCTTGACCTTGTACCCCAGCTCAAACAGCTTCTCCGCAACCTTATCGCGCTGGTCGCCCTGGATTTCGAGGTCATCCCCCTTGACCGTGCCGCCTGCGCCGCAGTACGTCTTGAGCACGCCCAGCAGTTCCTTGAGCGTAGCAGGATTGTGCTGTAAGCCGTAGACCACGGTCACGGTCTTGCCTGCGCGGCCCTTGCGGTCACGCTTGACATAGGCCGTCTGCTGCTTGACGGGCAGGTCGATCGTGTGGCAGACGCACGGATGCCGCCCGCAGCGCGGGCACTCCGGTGCAGTCTTAGGGTCGGTTGAATAGATGATGCGTGGCGACATAGGACACTCGCTTCAAGGCAAAGATTGGAGTCGAGGCTTCAGCCGGTTAGGGCAGCGATGCACACAGCCAGTCTAAACGGCTAAAGCCTCAAGTCCAATCACACCTGGATTTGCTGATGTGTTGGGAGTTCACGCAAGCTGTGCTAAAATAAGGTACCGGGCTGCAAGTCCGGTACATATTATAGCGCAAACACACAGATGGAGGAACAGACTCTGGAAGGTCACGAACTCGCACACGCCATCGTCGGCAAATTGGAAGAACACCAGGCCTCTGACATTGTCATGTTGGACCTGCGCGAGCTGACGCCGATTGCGGATTACTTCGTCATCTGCTCGGCGGATTCCGAACGCCAGGCACGCACGCTACAAGAGATCCTGCGCACCGAACTCCGAGAAGAGCACAAGGAGCGGCCGCTCTCCACCGAAGGGGAGCCGGCCTCCGGCTGGGTGCTGCTGGACTACAACACGGTCGTGGTGCACATCTTCTCGCACGAGGGGCGGGCGTTCTACCGGCTGGCAGAACGCTGGAAGGACGCGCCCGTGGTGCTTAAAATTCAGTGATGAGAAACGAGTAAGGAGTAACGAGTAATAGACGTCAGCCAACCTCGTCTTACTCATTACTCTTTACTCGTTACTGATCATTCCTTACTCGAAGATCCACCCGTCCACGGCGCGGCCGTAGTCGATCAATTCTTCCGGCTTGAACCACATCCCGATTTCGCTGGCGGCCGTCTCCGGCCCGTCTGAGCCGTGGACGAGGTTGCGCCCCATCTCGAGGCTGAAGTCTGCGCGGATGGTGCCGGCCGCGGCCTTCGCGGGATTCGTGGCCCCCAGTGTCGCGCGCGCGACCTCGATGGCATTTGTCCCCTCGAGCACCAGCGCGACCACCGGGCCGCTGGTGATATACTTGATGAGTCCCTCAAAAAATGGCTTGCCCACGTGCACCGCATAGTGCTGGTGCGCAAACTCGGTGCTGACATGCACCATCTTCAGCGCGACAATCTTCAGCCCGCGGCGCTCGAAGCGGTTGATGATCTCGCCGGCCAGCCCGCGCTGCACCGCGTCGGGTTTGAGCATGACAAACGTGCGTTCCACTGAACTCTCCTTCTAACAACAGGACCTTCAAGGTCTACATTGCCGAACAAAGAGTATAGCATCGGTGACGCGGTGCGCAAAAGGAAGACGTCAGGGTTGCTAACTGCCCTGGACAGGATTCACAGGATGAACAGGATTTCGGTTATGACGTTCGCCCATCCTGTTCATCCTGTAAATCCTGTCTAAAGCCCGTGCTCCTTGCGCACCAGGTACAGCA
>DAOUGK010000630.1:0-4086 GCA_034429055.1 Anaerolineae bacterium
ATCAGGATTCCTGCCGAAAAGTCCTGGTATTTTGCACCTGTCTCTTTCCCTGGTATACTATGCGCTTGACTAGACGCAACCAACACAGGAGAGCCCAGGCGTGATCCAACGCAAAACTCAGACTGCCGAATACTGGCAGACATTCGCACTGACCCCCGAGGACCTCGAATTCCTGCACACGACCCTGTTGGATGCCGGGCGCCCCATGACAAGCCAGGAGTTGGCCGCAGCACTGGTCACGGAACGCTGCCGCCGCGAGGAGAGCGACCTGCGCGCCGAACTGGCGCGCGGCGTGTTCTACCAGCCCAAGAAGCGCTACGCGCTCCACGACAAGGTCATCTTCCCCGCACTGGATTTCCGCCTCGGTGAAGTCATTGGTGTTCGCCCCGGCGAGAACCCTGAGTACGGCGCGTTCGAGGTCATCACCGTCGACTTCGGCCCCGACCGCCGCCAGCGCAACTTCGCGGCGGGCCTGGAAGCGGCCCACCGGCTCAACGCCGACGTGCCCGATCAACTCGCCGGCGCCGACTTGGCCAGCCCTGAGCGCCTGCTGAGCAGCGTCGCAGCCAGCGTCCCAGCGGCCCTGAGCCAGGCCTTGGCCGGGCAGCCGGACTTCGCCGGCTTCGAGGATCACTGGCTGGTGCAGGACCTGCTCGCCGAAATCCATGTCGGCCACCTCAACCTCGCAGAAGCCGCGATCGAAATGCACGGGAGCGCAGTTGATACGCTGACCCTGGTGCGCGATCTCGACCTACCCGGCGACATCCCGGAAGACACGCTCGCCTTCTCGCTCAACAGCGCCCTGGCCGCCGATGGCCGGTTTGACCAGGTCGGTGTGGGCGACGAACGGCGCTGGTACCTCTGCCGGCTGGAACCGCCGGAAGCCTTGAGCATGCCGGAGCCGCTACGCTTCGACCCGGCCAGCCTCGACAGCACCGCCTTGCCCGCCGACCTGCATCAACTGGCCTTCGAGTTGGACGACGAGTGGTCGGACAGCCTGATAGGCGAGGTCGCCGCGCGCGCGGCGACGCCGACCGCCACACTGCTGCTCATCTACCCGCACCTGATGGCCGGCACGCTGCCCCTGAACCGCCGGGCGCGGCCCTTCTTCCCGAAAGGCCACGGCACGCGCACCATGGTCACGCTCATCGACGGGCGCTGGGGCAACCGTTTCCCGGCCTGGGTCAACCACGACGGGCGCTATATCGCCGGGCTGCGGCCCTGGTTCGAGAAGCACAAGCTCACGGCCGGCACCTACATCGTCCTGGAGCGCCGCGATGACTCCGGCGAGATCGTCGTCGACTTCCGGCCCAAGCGGATGCGCCGCGAATGGACCCGCTGGGCGCTGATGAAGGACGACAGGCTGGACATCCAACTACGCAAGCAGGAGATTGCCTGCGAATACGACGAGCAGATGGTCATCGGGGGCGACGAGAAAATCAAGGATCTGGAAGAGCTGCGCGACAGCCCCCATTATCGCCAGATGCCGCTGCGCAACCTGGTGTTCGAGGTGTTCACCGACCTCGCAGGCCTCAGCCAGCAAGGCAGCGTGCACGCCAAGACCATCTACAGCGCGCTCAATGTCGTGCGCCGCCTGCCGCCGGAGCCGGTCTTTGCTGCGCTGGCACAGGATGAGCGTCTCGAGCAATTCGGCGATGGCTCTTTCCGTCTATCGGCCTAGCGGCCCTATCCTGACAAAAGGAACCCTGCGCATGGCAGTCTGGAAACGACCTTCCCTGGAAACAAAATTCCATATCGACCACGAGTGGTGGCAGGCGAGCGGCAAAGACCTGCGCGTCGCGGTGCGCGGCCAGTTGTGCCGGGATTGCCAGGCGCGCTTCCCGGATCACCGCAATCTGGAAGCGGTTGACTGGGTGGACCCGGACACGGCTGAGGTGCTGCGCGCAGATGCCCTGCTCCAGACACTGCGCAATGACTGCGCGCGCAAGCCGGAGTTCATCAGCAGCGGCAACAGCCTTGTCACCAATGTCTTCCGCATCTTCCTGCTCAACGGCAACCAGCCGCTGACGCCGCCGGAGCTCGCCCAGCAGATGCCGTGGACCAACGGCGATGTCATCCTGCGCACGCTGGCGAGCGGGCAGGTCTACATGGGCCTGCGCCCGCTGTCCACGCTGGATTGATTTTCCTCTGAAATGCAGCGCACGCCAGGCAGGACCTGCCTGGCGTGCGCTGCATTTTAGCTATAACTCCTGACGAATCACCTGCTACACATCCAACTGCATCGGCGTCCCGCCGAGCTCGGCCAGCGCCTCTTTGGGCGACAGCGGCTCATCCAGCGACCGCAGATACAGGTACTTGAACAGGTCACGCAGGATGGCCGTCAGCGGTACCGCCAGCAACATGCCCCACAGCCCGGCCACCTGATTGCCGATGACCAGGACAACCATGATGATCGCCGGATGCAGCTCCACCGCCTTCCCCGAGATGCGCGGGACCAGGAAGACATTCTCCACCTGCTGAATCGCCAGGAATACGAGCAGCGTCCACACCGCCAGCAGCGGATCCTGAATCGCTGCTACAATGACCGCAGGAATCATGCCGAGGATGGGGCCGATGAAGGGCAGAATCTCGAACACCCCGGCGACCAGCCCCAGCACCGCGGGGAACTGCACCCCCAAGAGGCTGAGCGCAACCGTCACGATCACCCCGATAAACAGGCACAAGAGCAACTGCCCGCGCAGATAAGCGCCCATCACGTTGTCCGCGATCCGCACGAGGTTGAGGAAGTCGGCGCGCCAGCGCACCGGCATTACGCCGACCAGCCCGCGCATGGCCTTCGATTGATCGAACAGCACATAGAACAGCCAGAACGGAATCACGATCAGGCCGAGCGCGAAGCCGACCGTGCTGGTGACGGCGCTGAACGTCGCCATCGCGCCGGCTTGCAGGGCGCGCCCCAGGGCTGCCACGACATCCTGCAGCGAGGCCGCGATTCGCTCCTGGATGTCGATAGGGATGCTCGCCCGATACCAGGCCAGCAGGTCATCCGCCAGCCGTTCCCCGCCGGAGATCAACGCCTCACGATTGTCCCACAGCAGGCGGAACTGCTGGATAATGATCGGCACGATGAGCCGGAAGAAGCCTACGATGAAGGCAATCGCAAGCAGGTAAGTGAGAAGAATCGCAATCGCCCGGCTGGCGCGTGGCCGCGGCAGGACCCGCAGCAGCCACTGTTCGAGCCGGTTGACGACCGGCAGCAACAGGTAGGCCATCGCCAACGCCAGAATGTAGGGGAAGAGTGCCCCGCGCGCGGCCCACAGGGCCAGCAGGACGATCAAGATCAGCGCGAAGACCAGCAGCAGCCGGTTGCGCCGGGCCGGGGTCAAGTACGGCATCAGGGCTCCTTCCCTCCTGGGTATACAGCCGGGGAACCGGAGGATGGGTCATCGGGCGCACACGCGTCCAGCCAGCTCGTCATAGTCAGCTCATCTGCGGGAATGGCCCCCAGGCAGAGCCAGGCAAGAAACTCGATGTTGCCCGCGGGGCCGGTGAGCGGCGAGCGAATCAGGCCCGCCGGCGCCAGATTGGCCGCGGTCGCCTCCGCCAGCACCTTGCGGATGGCCGCGCGGTGCAGCAGGGGATCACGGACGACCCCACCCTTCCCCCCCTGCCCCTTTGCCACCTCGAACTGCGGCTTAATCAGTGCAATGACCTGGCCCCCGGCCGAGAGCATCGCGGCCACGCGCGGGAGCACAAGGCCCAACCCGATGAACGAGACATCGATGACAGCCAGCGTGACCGGTTCGGGCAGCGGCCCGAGCAGGCGGATGTTGGCGCGCTCCATCGAAATGACGCGCGGGTCCTGGCGCAGCGACCACGCGAGCTGGCCGTAACCCACATCGATGGCATACACGCGCGCGGCCCCGCGCTGGAGCAGACAATCGGTGAAGCCGCCGGTCGACGCGCCGATGTCCGCGCAGACCCACCCGGCAGGCGTCACGCCGAACGCATCCAGCCCGGCCTCCAGCTTGAGCCCGCCACGGCTGACATAGGGCAGGCCCCGCTCGACACGCAGTACGACGTCCGGCGCGATGTACTGCCCCGGCTTATCCCCGCGCACGCCGC